>CAZXQD010000150.1:0-5647 GCA_964643405.1 uncultured Hyphomonas sp.
ATAATCAGAGCCGGGACTAACTCAAATACTGGACCACTTTCCGGGAGGCAGACCAGCGCCGCCGACAGCGAGACCGGCTCCCCTGCGGTCGAGGGCTAGATGAACCGGCCTCGTTCGAGCTTCTTCGTGAACAGAGGCAGGGACCCTGGCCATCATGCCAGATTACCTTGATCAGGCCACCTTGACGTCCCCGGAACACAAACAGGTGACCCGCATGCGGATCGAGCTTCATCTGTTCTTGGACCAGCAGACTCAAACTGCCCAAGCACTTCCTCATGTCGGTCACGCCGCTCGCAAGCCAGACGCGCACGCCCGCCGGCGGAGAAATCATCGCGCGACAAGCGCTCCTACGAGCGCGGTCGCAAGCACCGGATCAACACCGCCCGTGATGCGCATCTGCGGCGCGTGTGTGAAGGATATCTCGATCGCCCCCGGGCCCATCACCGCCGCCGGCGATGCGCCGACAAATCCGACAGGATCCGGCGTCACGGTCACAGGCGCAAACTTCGGCGGGTGCGACATCTCCGGAAAGCCCGTCTCCGCCCGAAACTTCTTGCGCCTGGCAAACAGCATGCTGCGACTGATGCCCAGGTCGCGGGCAACCGCGGTGACCGTCATCCCCGGCGAAAACGCCGCCGCCACCGCGGCTAGCTTCTCGCCTCGAGCCCAGCGCCGGCGCGGCGCACCAAGTATCAGATCCATGTGTCACCGAATGTCTGCGGATAGTCTCTGACTATGTCTCAAGACAAGTGCTTATCCGCCTATCATCCGCAAAGCGGGGGAGCTCGCAAGGCGGTACTCGCCTTATGCGTACTCACTATGTAGCGAGCCCGCTGGTAATTCGTGTCGGTGAACACCCGGATCGACGCATTAATATGAGCCAGGTTGTGCTTCGCGTGCGCGACCTGAGCCTAACACGCGGTGATCCGCCCGTGGATCTCGGCGCTTGTGCTGCACACACACTCTGAGTGTGCCTATTCCTCCCAAAGGGAGAGAATGCTTCTGAGTGCAGTTAAAAAAGCTAATGGCTGATCGAGCATCAAATGGTGGCGCGCCTCAGGTACGGCGATTATCGGAATGTCACCGCCCCCCAGCTCGCGGATGTAGTCAGCCGAGTCCCTGGTAAAGAGCTGACTCTTTCCGCCATGAACGATGATCTTGCGGCCCGGCGCATTCACGAGTCGATGGCCGATTGTGAGCCATTCGTCGGACTTATTGCTTCGTCGGAATACCTCAGGTGAGAACTTCCATGTCCAACCGTCTCCGTCGCGCCGCATTGAATGATACGCCATGTAATCTAGGAGGAACGGCTCGCCGACCGGCTGGGGCGGGGAAAGGACGTATCTTTTGCGCGCCTCTTCATAGCTCGCATAGGGCCGGTTGGGCTTGTCAGGATCACCTGATCCCGGGCTGGAGCGGCGATGGTTCCAGTATTGCTCCAGGAGCTCGGCTCGCATGACCATGAGATCGCAAATCACGACGCCGGAGAATGCATCGGGCAACAGGGTCACGGCTGTCAGCGCTGCGCCCGCGCCGAAACTGTGCGCGATGATGGTGGGTTTGTGGCCATCTGTAAACAGATCGAGTGCCTCGGCAATCTCACCAAACTCGCGCCCCCTTGCCGCGGGATCGGCTTGCCCGCGCATCTCCGTGTCGCCCATGCCGGCGAGATCGAACGCCACCACGTCGTAATCTTCCGCGAGAAACGGAGCGATGAAGGCAAAGCAACGGGCGTGGGATAGAAAGCCATGTGTCATAAGCACTTTCGGCTTTTTCCGGTCGCCCCAGCGGAAGTAATGCGTCCTGGCACCGTCGATCTCAACATAACCTTCTTCGCGCGGCACCTTGAGGGCCGACACAAACCATTCCGGCAGATGCGAACCATCGCCGGCCCAGACAGGGTCGATGTCGTCGGGAAAATCTCCAATCTTGGACAATACGTTCATTTCGTTAAGTGTTCCTTGCTAGTGGGTTTGTCGATCACGAAGCCGCGATACCCCTCGTTCGCTACATCTTCGCAGAGTGCGACATAGCCAGACACGCTTGGAAAATTGATCAGTTGACGCTTCTTGCCCGGGATGTTTGCGCCCATGTACCAAGAATCCGCTTCGGGAAAGAGTGTCATCGCGCCTGCTTGGGCAACCATTTCGGTCCAGCCCGTTTCAGCTGCCGGATCGGCTTCGAAAAGATCGACACCATTTTCCCGCATCCAGACCAGAAAGTCGCAGATCCAGTCACCCTGTATCTCTGCGCTGGTCGGGCCGTTTGAGAAACCCGACGGGCTGAGTGGCCCGTATGCGAACAGCATATTGGGAAAGCCAGATACCGCCATTCCCAGATAGGCGCGTACTCTGTCTTCCCACGCATGGGACAGTGATAGGCTGTTCGTCCCCGTGATGTTCATATCGATCAGCCCGCCGCGCCCAGCATCGAAGCCGGTGGCGAAAACGATGAGGTCGCATTCCATCTCGCCGTTACCGGTCTCAATCGCGTGCGGCTTGACCCGGATGATCGGAGTTGCCTTGAGATCAACCAGCGCGACATTCTCCTGAGCGAAAATCTCGTAGTATCCCTGCTCGAGCGAAGGTCGCTTCGTGCCGAACGGATGCGGTGGCTCGGATGGGGCAAGTTTCTCGGCCAGAACGGGATCGGCGATCCTCGCGCGAACCTTGTCGCGCCAGAAATCATACGCGTAGCGGTTAGCTTCGCGATTGATAAGCAGGTCGGCGAAATTGTGATACCAGAACCCGAGGCCACCCTGTTGCCACAGATCTTCAAAGTGCGCTGTGCGCACGTTTTCGTCAACTTCGAGCGCCGATACGTCTAGCGATTGGCATTCGAACCCTCCGCTCGTCTGCTTGCGCGTTTCGAAGATAGCGTCATAGCCCTTCTTGTCCCGTTCCTGGTCTTCTTCTGAAAGCTTCTTCTGCTGCATAGGCAGCGCCAGGATGGGAGTTCTTTGAAAGAGGGTCAGCTTCGATACGGATTTGGCCGCTTCTTGCGCGACCTGCACACCACTTGCACCGGTGCCGATCAGGGCAACCTTACGTCCGCTGAGATCGACACCCTGCTGCGGCCAGCGCGCTGTGTGAAACCATTGGCCTTCGAAATCCTCAAGGCCGGGAAAATTGGGGACATACGGCTTGGATGCGAAACCAAGAGCGGGCAACAGGAATCGTGTCGAAACAGTTTTGTCGCTGTCGAGTTGCAGACGCCATTGCTTCGTCTCCTTCTCATAGTGCGCGCCTCTGACCCCACACCCCATGCGCATCATGGGCCACAGGTCTAGCGTATCGCAAACATGCCGGAAATACGCTCTGAGCTCTTCCCAACCGGGAAATCGCTCGCTCCAGGCCCATGATTTCCACACTTCAGGTATCGAGAACTCGTAAAGCGGAACCTGTGAATCCACTCGTGCGCCTGGATAGCAATTCCAGTACCAGATGCCGCCGGGCTGGGCCGCAGCATCCACCAGCAACACGTTGAACCCAGCGTCACGCAACTTGTGGAGCAGGTATATCCCGCTGAAGCCGGCACCGACGATTACAGCGTCGTAATCGGGAGACTCCCGATGACTCACGATGCGACCGTCAAACGTTCGGCGATTGCTTTCGCCGTTGCGTAGTCGGCCTTGCCGTTGGATGCACGCAGGGGTTTTTCCGTTGGATGTATGGCCTTGGGCGTTTTGTATCCTGCCAGCTGATCGCGCACATGGTCCTTGACAGCTTGCTCGTCGAACGGGACGCCGTGGTTGAGGTGGACGACGGCCGTGACGGCCTGGCCCCATTTTTCGTCCGTTACACCTACGACCAGCGCTTCACCGATGGCGGGATGGGTCTTGAGCACTTCCTCGACTTCTTCTGGGTATACCTTCTCGCCAGCAGTGTTGATGCATACGCTGCCGCGGCCTAGCAGTGTAAGGCTACCATCTGCCTCTACGTGGCACCAGTCGCCCGGAATCGAATAACGCACGCCATCGATTGTTCGAAATGTCTTGGCGGATTTTTCGGGATCTTTGTAATAACCCAAGGGGATGGCCCCCTTGCGGGCGATAAAGCCAGGCACGCCGCTTCCTGGTTCGACTTTCTGATCGTTTTCGTCGAAGACATCGCAGAATTCGCCAATCCCGAATTTCGCGGTGTTCGTACCGCCCTGAGCAGTCGTGACGGAGAGGCCGAAGCCGAGCCCTTCGGAGGCGCCGAAACTATCCATCAGCACGATCTGGGGAATGTGCTTACATAGACCGGCCTTAATCTCCTTGCTCCACATCACGCCGGACGAGATGATGGAGACGAGGCTCCTGGTATCCCAGCGGCCCGGGTTTTCTTCGAGCGCGCGAAGCATTGGCTTAGCAAAGGCGTCGCCCACAATTGCGATGCTTTCTACCTGGTGCTTTTCAACCGTTTCCCACAATTCTGAAGCTTCGAAGGAAGGGGCCGTCAGCGTGACGATCGCACCGCCCGACATGAGCGCACCTATCGCGGTGATGAAGCCCGTCCCGTGCATGAGCGGGCAGGCGGAGAGAGTGCGCCTGCCGGGGCCCTCTTTCTCGATCAGCGCAACATTTTCTTCCAGCGTCTGCGGAACCGGGCCCAGTAACTTCTGCGCGTCCAGCTGGGCCTTGCGCATGTCGTCGTGCCGCCACATCACGCCTTTCGGCATCCCCGTCGTGCCGCCGGTATAGATGAAGAGCAAATCGTCGGGTGAGCGTTTGATGCCGAGCGCCGATCCGTCCCCTTTTTCCGCCAGCGTCTCATAGGGACTCGCAAAAGACGCGATTTCGGAAGAGTCGCCAATTTCGACGAAAGTGTGAACCTTCTCGAGCCTATCCTTGAGTTCGACGATACATTCGCGAAACTCCGAACTGTAAACTATCACTTCGCTGTCGGAATCTTGAAAAATGTAAAAAACTTCTTCGGCGCGATAGCGGTAATTGATGTTCACATGGGTCAAGCGCCCCTTAAAACAAGCCGCCATCAGCTCGCCATATTCGGGGCGGTTGCGCATGTAGAAGGCCACCTTGGCACCATCGCACGCTCCGCGTTGACGCAACGCGCGCGCTATATTATTTGAGCGCGCGGACATTTCGGGCCAAGTCACGATCCGGTCGCCGTGTATCAGCGCCGGAGCGTCCTGAGGCATGGCGGGCTCGACTGCGTCGAGAATGTCACCGAGGTTCCAGTCGATCATGTTCCTTCTCCCTTCCGGACGGGGCAGCCAGTCTCGCAGGCCCCCGCAATGAGTGTGTTACGCGGCCTTGATCCAGCCTTGTAGTGCTGCCGCCTCGGCCCGCACCGTTTCGGGTCCTCCAAGCACCTGCCGGTCGAATCCAATGCGTTTGAACCAGTAATGCAGACCGATCAGATCCGTGAATCCCATCCCGCCATGCACTTCGGTGGAAGTGCGGGCGACAAAGCGATGGACTTCGCCGGTGTGTGATTTCGCGTGGCAGGCGACGAGCGATGCCTCTTTCGGAACTGCGTCAAAGGCGTGGGCGGCGTACCAGACGAGCGAACGGCACGGTTCATGCCGCGCGGCCATCTCGGCGCACATGTGCTTTACGGCCTGGAAACTGCCGATAAGGCGACCAAATTGTTCGCGCTGGCCAGCATAATCGACAGCCTTTTCGATCATGGCCTGACCCTGT
>CAZXQD010000151.1:0-5584 GCA_964643405.1 uncultured Hyphomonas sp.
TTTCCTTCGAAAACTTCTACTTCTCACTGCGTTGGTTTTGCGGGGGGATTACCCTCTCATCAAGGCCGCGGGGAAGACGGTAGAGAGCGCAATCGAAAATGATTTCGATCTTGAGCGCTTTCGGCGGCTTGTGTCAGCTGTTAGTGAGCGCTACGACAACCCTCGAACTCGGCGAGACGTAGTCTCTTCCCTTTCTCGATGGCGAGAAGTCTATACGGCCCTCAAAGCGGACCGTGGTGCGCTCGATGCGGCCGATACTGGTCCGGATGTTCCGGCCAGCGGGGCGCTGGCACGAACACTCCGTGACGGACTTCAAGCACGTGACATGTCGCAGCAAAGCGCTGCGAAACTCGCTGGCGTCCCCATTGCGACACTTGAAGGCTGGTTGGCCGGCAGGCAACCGCGCCCGAGTCGAGCAAGCGATTTGCGCAAACTCGAGCAAGTCCTGTGTCTCGATAGAGAGACGCTGACTCGCTTCTTGAATCCTGGACAAGTGAACCCGGGCACCGCAGAGTCGGGAGGTACATCGCACAGGCGAATGCTAATTGAGGCAAGGAAGGATCCCTTTCGTCTGCCGCTATCGCGAGCGGGCAAGGTGCTAAAGGAACAGTGGCGGGACTATCTCGAATACAAGATCTCGGACGTTCCGGAGCTTAGCCGCGCACCGAAGGCGCAGTGGTCTCTTCAAGCCCTGAAGAACGTTCGCCCCAACTTGACGTGGGCGAACTCTCGCGACGGCCAGTACTGCCCCTCTGCTGATGTGAGCTTCAAGCACGTTGCTGGGTACCTTGGATGGCTAATCGAGCGTTCGGGGCTTGTGGACCAATCTGTCACGCCGTCACTGGCGCTGTTTCTGATCCCGAAAGCGTACGAAGACTACGAATCGTTCTTGATAAAGCGATGCGGAGGAACCGTCACGAACACCGTCAGGCACGCGAGAGATGTGATTCGCTCATTCACGAAGCAAGTGACCGGCTATCTGCGCCAACGACCCGACCTCGCCGAGTGTCTTCCCGAAATTCTCCGGCCGGAGGACTGGCGAGATGCTTGCGACAGACTCTATGCTGTCACGCTGAGAGCACCCAAGGGAAGCGGCATTAGAGTTCGCGACGGCAAGCTGCAAGTACCTCGCTCTCGAGATCCCCATGAACCGATCCGCTCTCTGATCAATGCGGATGAGCCGCTCTCGGCGATTGCTGATCTGGTGCTCCATCTCGACAGGCTAGCTTCGTGGCCTGGCACGAATCGTATCGCTGCCGCGCGGCACAAGCGGGATGCGCTGCTACTTCAGCTACTCATCTACGTGCCAATGCGCCTGCAGAACGTTGCACTGCTGAGCCTCACCGAGCGGTCGCACGGTCGGCTAGTTCGAGCGGAAGATCGGATATGGAAGCTGGAAGTTCCGCAGACCGTGGTCAAGAACAACAAGATGTTGGCGTTCGACTTGACGTTTGAGCTGTCTCGCCGCATTGAGGACTACGTGAACAACTTTCGCAGCTGCATCGCAGACTCAGAGTCTCACTTCGTCTTCGTTGCGTCCGATGGCGGACGGCGGCCTTGGTGGAGTGCGAACCAGCGGGTCTTTGAGTTGACAAAGAAGTACATTCCCGGCTGTGTCGGATTCCACATTCATCAGCTGCGCTCACTGGTCGCGACGAGACTAGGGTCAGACATCGACACGGCGGCCATACTGCTTGGAGACACCAGAGCTACTGTCGAACGGAACTATCGTGAGCTGAATGAGCGGGCCCTCGCTGGCAGGGCGTTTGATGGAGTTGATCAAGTCATGAGAGCGGCTCGACAGAGGCGGGCATGATCTGCGGCCGAGGTCACCTACGGCCTGTTGTCCGGTGAAGATCTCAACGGGACGGCGGGATGCGAGCCTGATCCTGTCATGAATGGTGACCGCTGTAGTTCTCTCAGAATCAGTAGCCGCGTTTCCTCAGGCAGAACACGGTCGCAATCGGAGCTGCTTGGCGCAGCTCTCGGGAGCGCTGCGAGAGTGAGCGCGCCTTTCGCCAGTCCCTTTGTCATCCAGCAGGAGGCAGTTTCAGCGCTGAAACTGCCTCAGAAATTTGAGTTGGACCTTGGGCCAGAGGTAGTCAAGGCAAGCTGCATCACAATCCAGGACTCCAATCTCGCGAACACAGCGTCCGGCCACTTCACCCCGCAGCGACGTCAGTTTCAGCGCTGAAACTGCTTTGGTACTTGGGCAGCTACTTGTTGCTGAACCTTGAACGTGAGGTGAATCGCCCAGAGTCCAGTGGGCACCTGGGCCTCTGTTCGAGGCTTTGACAGAAGCCTACGCCGGCTGACCGCTTTCGCGCCAATCGCCGGCCCACATTGAAGCCGGCTCCGGATCGGAGATCGACATTCATCCCTGGCTCAACAAAGGACTGTATCAAGTCTGAAGCTGCCGCTGCCTCACGAGCGACTGCTTCGCAGCGGTTGCGGTCAGTCGTTCTGCGCTGCCCCCGGGGATTCGTAGCAAGTAGCTCTAGAGTCCGATCAACCCGAGACGGAGATCGGACCGATGAAGAAGCGATACACCGAGGAACAGATCATTGGCTTCCTGCGTGAGGCCGATGCCGGGCTGCCGGTCAAGGAGCTGTGCAGGAAGCATGGCTTCAGCGAGCCGAGCTACTACGCCTGGAAGGCCAAGTTCGGCGGCATGAACGTGTCGGACGCCCAGCGCCTGAAGGCGCTGGAGGCCGAGAACACGAAGCTCAAGAAGCTGCTGGCCAACTCGATGCTCGAGATCGACGCGATGCGCGAGGTGCTCAAGGGAAAGTGACGGCCGTGGCGGCGCGTCGCGAGGTCGTGCGGCAGTTGCAGGGCCTGGGTCTGAGCGAACGCCAGGCCTTGAGGCTGGTGGGCATGAGTGCCAGCACCCTGCGCTACCGACCCCGCGATGACGGCAACGGCCGGCTGCGCGAGCGCCTGACGGAGCTCGCCGGCCAGCACCGCCGCCACGGCTATCGAATGCTGCACAGCCGCCTGCGTATCGACGGCTGGGCAATCAACGTCAAGCGCACCTACCGGGTCTACCGCGAGGAAGGCCTGATGGTGCGCAAGCGCCGGCGCAAGAAGCTGCCGGTGCCCGAGCGGCAGCCGCTGGTGCGCCCGATGCAACCCGACGAGGTGTGGAGCATGGACTTCGTGTTCGACGAGTTGGCCAACGGCCGGCGGATCAAGACGCTGACGGTCGTGGACGACTGCAGCAAGGAAGCGGTGCAGATCGCCGTGGACACGTCGATCCCGGCGCTGTACGTCACGCGGGTACTCGACCAAGTCAAGGCAGAACGGGGCTTGCCCAAGGTGATCCGCACTGACAACGGCCCGGAGTTCGCGGGCCGGACGATGCAGACCTGGGCAGCCAGGAACGGCGTCGAGCTGCGCTTCATCCAGCCGGGCAAGCCGGTACAGAACGCCTACATCGAGAGCTTCAACAGCCGCTTCCGCGACGAGTGCCTGTCGCAGCACTGGTTCGCCAGCCTGAGCCACATGCGCAGCGTCATCGACAACTGGCGCGAGGACTACAACCACCACCGGCCGCACAGCACCTTGGGGTACGTGCCGCCGGCCGTGTTCGCAGCGCGTTGCCGCCAGCATGCTGGCGGCAACGCGCCAAACCCCGCATCGACGACTACGATGCAAACCCCTGGGCTCTAGATCGAAGTGCTACGAAACCTGGGGGCAGCGCAGTTCTCGAACATCGAGATCACGGTGCCGACCACGTTGCGGTCATTGACGCGATCCGCCGGGCGCCGCGCGGTTGTCCGGTCCTGGAGGTACAGCTGACCGATGGCGCGAACTGGCGGAATCGACCCGGAGCGACCTTCCATGTGCGCCGGTGAGTGGCACGGAAGCGGTCAGCCGGCTGCAGGCTTCTTGGCGAACAGTTCGCGCAGCAGGCTCTGCGCTTTCGCCAAGCCCTCGTCGGTGAAGGCCACACTCTTCGCCCGCCCCACGGGGTCAGAGATCAGTCCCTTCTCGTGAAGACGCGCCATCGCGTTCCAGTCGAAAGACTTCCAGGCGCGTTGGCCGTCATGCAGCCCGAGGCACAGCAGCGCGAGGGTCGCCTCGTCGATTCGGTCGGTGTCCAGATCCATGGTCATTCCCTTCGAGTGGGAGCGTACCGGTGAATTCTGGCTCAACGTTTGAGCTGAGCGGCCGCCACCGGCATGGCGCTTGGCCCGCGAGGCACTCTGGTCTATCGTCCGCCTCGCGGGCCAAGCGCCATGCCGGTGGAGGTCCCGCTCCAGCGAAGGGTTAGGCCGCACTCTCGGAGCTAACGTACAGCGCTCGCCGAGCCGTACGAAGTGAGACCGATGACGAAGCCAATGTAGTAGAAGAAGAGCCCAGTGTTTGGGCGACCAATAATCTCGATACTCGACAGGAAGCTGATGCCAACCAGCGACAGCAGCCAAGACAGAATGTTGGTGACGAGTGCATACGGGAACACGATGCCGTGCCAGATGCCCGAGAAGAAGCCGTAGGGATCTTGTACTGAATCTGCGGTGTAGTGAGCCGCGCAACCTGACAGGAGAAGCAGTAGCAGCAAGAGTGCGCTTCGAGGTTCTGGCTGCATCTGGCTTCCTCTGTGGGCTGGACTCTCGTATGCGGCTGGCTCGGGCGAGCAACCGCCCTTCTTACGTGCGCCCATCGTACTCACTTGCTCAAAGACCGCGCAACTCATCCGGCGTCGCGGGCCTGCCAAGCATCTTGATATGCGCAATGTCGGCCGGATCCAGGTTGAACCACTCACCCTCCAGCCGCTTCGAGCGAAAGGTGTCATGAAGCATGTGCTCAGCCTCCGAGTAGTTCTCGAACCAAGAGTAGTGTTCTACCGTAATGGGGAACGGAAGCTTGACTTCAAACAAGCGCGTCCTTGATTTCATGTTCACGGTCTTGCCGATCTTGAAACCGTGCGGCGAACGAATAAGGTAGACATAGCCTGGCGTTGCGACTGTCGAAAGGCGACGTGCAACGCCTGGAGATGGCTTACGGCTAGCAAAGGTGAACGCGTCTAGATCCGGGAAACGCTCAGCAAAGAGATCGGCGAAGCCATAGCGCTCCACTACCGTGTCCGCGAAGCCGAAGAAGGGTTTCGATCTCCAATGAGTTCTGCCCGAGGGGTTTGGCTTCAGGCGGATATCGACTTCGCGCCAGTCGATTCTTGCTCCACTCGCGTTCCGATCGAGACAAACGCCCAACGCCGACACGTACCCGAGAAGCTCACTCTCGTTCCAAGAACCAAGGATGAGCCCCTCGGCCGGATTGAGGCGCCTCATCAGTTCGGCCGGCGCGGAAAGAAGGTCTTGCTCAAACGGTGAGAAGCCGGACGGCAGAGCCGATGATGCGAGGTGCCAGTAGTTTTTGATGATCATGGAAGGAGCAAGAGGAGGCCGCGTTGTGACGCCCAACGTTCGAGCTAAGCCGCGCGCGGAGGCAGACGCCGACTGGCCGCGGAAGGAAAATGACCACTGTGGCCTGGAGCGGCCAGGCGGCGGCTGCCGTAGCGCGTCGGCTTGAGCGAGGGGTTAGCGATCCAATCGGCTCGACCGTTCCGCAAATCGTCCCG
>CAZXQD010000152.1:0-5535 GCA_964643405.1 uncultured Hyphomonas sp.
GTGCTGCACTATGTGCTGCGCGACCTCGCCCGTTCGGGCGCCTGACGCTGCGTAAATTACGAAAAACCCGCCGCGCCCAGGGGTGCAGGCGGGCTTTTTCTCAGTCTCTCACGTGCCTGTGACTGTGCGCGGCTGCCGGGAGCACTTATAAGGGCGTGCGATGACCCGGCTCCTCGTCTCCCTCGCGTTCCTGTTCGGCCTTGCTGCGCCCGTGCATGCGGAAGGCCCTATGCTGGTCGAACTCTTTGCGTCGAAGAACTGCCGAGCCTGCCCTGCGGCCTACAAGACAATGAAACAGGTCGAGGCGGAACGCGGCGAAGACGTGATCGTGCTGACCTGGGCTGTCGATTACTGGGATTATCTGGGCGGCAAGGAAAAGATGGCCCTGCCGGAATCGAAAGATCGCCAGCGCGCCTATGTCGATCATTTCTCGATGCGCGGACCCTACACGCCGCAGACGGTGTATAATGGTCTTGAGCAAGCGGCCGGAAACAAACCGACCAAGGTCGGTGCGGCAATGAAGAAGGCGGAAATGGCCGAGCCCACCGATGTCCGGCTCAAGCGTTCCGGCAAGCGCGTTGTGTTGACTGGGCAGCCGGATGGCCTCGCCGATATCTGGTGGGTCGCCTATCTCGACGCCGGCGACAACAAGACCAAGATGCCGAACCCCGTCACGAGCGTGCGCCAGATCGGTCCCTGGCTTGGCGGGAAGGCGGAAATCGAGCTTCCGGCCTGCAACTCAGGTTGCATCCTGATCGTGCAGGAGGCTGGCATGGGCCGCGTGCTCGCGACCCTTCGCGCAAACTGAAAACCTAGGCCGGCGGACGGACAATGTCCGACACCCGGGGCGTGTAGTCTGCCCAATCCGTTGCCGTCAGTTCAAAAGCCCAGCCGGATGCCTGCGCATTGATCGCCTCGGCCCGCATGGCGCCTTCGCCCGCTTCGATCGCGCGTAGCGTGATGAAATAGCCATCCCGCTCCCGATAAGCCCGCACATCTACTTCCAGCCCGTCATGTGTCTGCGTGATGTGGCGGGCCACCGGCTGGGTGCGCAGTGATGCGGCCGGCTTCACGCCGATGGGAAGGAAGCGCGTCAGGGCCAGCGCGGGGCCGGTCACGGCGAGGCGGCTGGTCAGGCGGTAGTTCTGGAAGGGCGGGGCAGGGCGGAAGGCGCGGTCGCTGGAGCCGACCTCGCGCTGCAGGAAAAGATTCTCGCCTGCCTCATCGGTCAGGCGCACGGCAGAGACTGCTTCCTCATTGATGTCCAGGAAGCCGAGATCCAGCCAGGCTTCGGCGCTGTAAAGCGGTGGCAGGTTGCCGGTCACGCGGTAGGCGGTCGTCTCGTCCGGGCGACGCGCATAGATCGCGTCACCTTTGCGGCCCGTGATGAGCACCGCTGCAGGTGCGCCGTCCGGTCCGATCAATTCAAGCAGGGCACCTGTTCCGCCTTCGCGCGGATCGCCGAGGCCGATACGGTTCAGCTTTTCCGGATCATCCGTACGCGGCGTATCCCAGACAAGGCTGCCCATGCCGGCGGCCAGCTCGGTCAACCGGTCTTGCCGTATGGGATAGCCGTCGCGCGATCCGAGCCGCCAGCCTTCTCCTGTTGCTACCAGCGTGTAGCGTTCGTCTGCCAGCGTGATGCGTATCTCGCTGGCCTCGCCGCGCAAGGCCTCGAAATCAGGGAACACGGCTTGACCGGTCCGTTCGCTGGTCTGGACCGGGGCGCCGCCACCGAGGTGCGAGACCAGCGCCAGCAACCCCAGTATCCCGGCGAGCGAAGCCAGCAAAAGGATGCGCCGGACACGCTCTCGGTCACGCTGGCGGCTCATGCTGCATTGCTCCGCGGGCGCCTCTGACGGCGCCAGACGATCAGCCCGGCGAGCGCCACCAGTGCCGGGCCGCCCCATATGTTGATGGCCTTCAGCGTGCCTTCCAGCTGGTCGATTCCGCGCCTGTAGTCGCGCTCCGTTTCCCTGAGGCGTGCCCGCAGGTCGAGGATGTCCTGGCGCAGGCTTGCAAGTTCGGCGCGCTCAGGCTCGGTCAGTTCGGCTTCGGGGTCGCCCGCGAAGAAGTCATTGCCGGTCGGGGCATCCTGCAGTTCAGCCAACCGCGCCTGCGCGGTGGCAAGGCGCGTCTCCAGTTCGGATTGCTGGCGGAAGTACTGTTCTTCGGCCTCGCTCCGCATACGGTCGATCCGTGTCATGGAGCGCAGTGCTGGCGCGCGTGAGCGCAGCCGCGATAGCTCCCCGCCGCCTGCCAGTGCGTCAAGCGCGTTGAGAACCAATGCGCCATTGTCCGCGACCGCCACGCCGCCGCCTTCGACTATATAGAATTCGTCGGCGATGAAATCCGCGTCCGCTACCACGATGATCTCGGAAGCGCGTTCACCGGCGCGGATGTGCGCGGGCATCGCCGCAGCCTCGGCACGAGCCGCCTCCGCGGCGGCCGGGTCGCGCGGCACGTCAATTGCCGGCGCTCCGGACGGAAAGGCAGATACGAGGACGCCGGAAATACGCATCGCCAGCGGCAAAGGATTCGGCAGGCTTTTGTAGTTCTTCAGCACCTCCTCAGGCGGCATGTCGCGCGCCGCGTCGCCGGCATTGATGAAGGAAGGGCTGGGTCCGGACGTGATCAGCGGCGTCAGCGTCACGCCCGCAGGCGGCGTACCCACCAGAAGCGCGCCCGGTGCCCCGAAGTTCACGACTCGCATCAGGTCCGCCGTGATCGGGTCTTCCCGGCTCATCGCAAGTGCCGGCACGCCGAGGAAAAGCGGGTGCGCGAGTTCTTCAACGGTGCCGCGCTCGGTCTCCACGGGAACCGGCAGGGCATAGGCAACATCGGCCACGGCGTCGGGCGCCAGCTCCACGCCCCAAGCGCGTCCGAGACGGCCGAGGCTGGAGCGGGCCAGTTCGCTGCTCGTGCCGAACACATCTCCGGTCACGGCGATTTTTGCAGCGGGGTCTACCAGGAACACGGCACGGCCTCCGCGCAGCAGGTACTGGTCGATCAGCCATTCCTGGCGGCTCGACAGTGGCGGCGGATGCGCCACCAGCAGGACATCCACGCCCTCGGGCAGCGCCGAAAAGTCTTCCGGCACCAGGTCGATCTCGAAGCTGCGCGCGATATCCTGCAGCAGCGTGTAGCCGCCCGCAGGATCCGGCGCGACCATGCCGGGAAGCGAAGACAGGACTGCCACGCGCGGCGGCTCCGGATGGTTCAGCCGCGCAATCATCCGAGTCAGGTCATATTCCAGCGTCAGTTCCTGCTCTGGCGCGAGGAAGGGCAGGATGCGGACATCGTCGATCGTATTTCGCCCGATGATGCCGAAATAGAGCGGGTCATTGCCCCCTGCAGGCACAGCCGGAATGCCCGCCGCCAGCGCTTCGTCTTCGGCTTCGGAGAAGGGCGACGGATCAATCTCGCGCACACGGATGCGCCCGTTGCTCGCCGCCTCGTAAGTGGCGAGAAGTTCGCGTACGCGCGCCGCATGGGCCTGTACGGCGGGAAACTCCTGCCCCACGCGCCGCGAGTAGACGAAAGTCAGGTCCACCGGCTCGGAAATCTCGCGCAGCGTCGCCCGGGTCGCGTCCGCCAGCGTGTAGAGCCGGCCTTCCGTAAAATCGATCCGTGCGCCCGCCAGCAACTTCTGCGCGGCGATATTGCCCGCGAGGAGGATCGCGCCGGCCAGCAGTGTCGAGAGGAAGAGATAGCGCCGTGTATTCATGCCCACCCCTCAGCCCAGTCTCTGGCGCGACGCCCAGAGGCAGTTGAGGAAAGCGAACGTCGCCGTAAAGCCCAGGAAATAGGCGACCGACCGCAGCTCCAGTACGCCGCGCTGGGCGCCTTCGAATTGGGTAATGAAAGAGAAGCGGGCCACGATGTCCGCGAAGCCGGCGCCGAACACGGTCTGCACGGTCGACAAGACCAGCGGCCAGCCGGCCGCCGTGAACACGAAAGCGATCACTACGCTGATCACGAAGGCTGTAACCTGGCTGCCTGTGAGCGCCGAGACGGCCGCGCCGATGGACAAGTAGGCCCCGGCCATCAGCAGGCTGACGAAATAGGCAAGCGCGATGGCCGTATTGTCGGGATTGCCAAGGAAGTTCACGGACGCCCACATCGGAAGTGTCAGCAGAAGCCCCGCGGCCGCTACGGTCCAGGCCGCCAGTAGTTTGCCCAGTACGAGCCCCGGAATGCCGAGCGGCAACGACAACAGCAATTCATCGGTTCCGGCCGCATGCTCGTCGGCCCACAGGCGCATGGCGAGTGCGGGGAGGAAAATCATGTACAGCCAGGGATGCCACACGAAAAAGGGCTGCAGGTCAGCGACGCCGGAATCGAAGAAGCGTCCGGCTTCCCAGGTGAACAGCCCCAGCGCCAAGAGGAACACGGCGAGAAAAACATAAGCCATGGGTGTCGCGAAATAGGCGCCCAGCTCGCGCCGGTAGGTCGCGGTAAAGCCGCTCATCTGCGTGCGGAGAAAGCCCATCACAGCGTCTCGTCCTCAACCTGGTCGGTCAATCGCGAGAAGGCTGCCTCGAGCGATCCGTCCTCGGAGCGCCGCGCAAGGCCGGCCGGTGTATCGTCCGCCACGACACGGCCCCGGTCGATCAGCACGGCGCGGTGGCACATGGCGGGCACTTCGGTCAGCGTGTGAGTCGAAATGATGATAGCCTTGGTCGGCGCCATCCGCGCAATCAGCGCGCGTACCGCGCGTTTCTGGTTGGGGTCTAGGCCGTCCGTTGGTTCGTCCAGCACCAGCACGGGCGGGTCATGCAGGATCGCCCCCGCCAGCCCCACGCGGCGGCGATAGCCTTTGGACAAGTCGCCGATCCGCTGATGGCTGACGCTCAGGATGCGAGCATCTGCAATCGCGCGGTCGACCGCATCGCGCCGTGCCTTGCGGGGCAGTGCGCGGGCCTCGGCGATAAAGCGCAGGAACTCCGGCGGCGTCATGTCGTCATAAAGTGGCGCGCCTTCCGGAAGGTAGCCGAGCGCTGCCTGCGCCGCGCGCCGGTCCGTGATGATCGATTTTCCATCGATCAGCGCGTCGCCTGAATCGGGCTCCAGCACACCGGCAATCATCCGCATGGTCGTGGACTTGCCCGCCCCGTTCGGCCCGAGAAAGCCCAGCACGGTACCCTTTTCCACGGTGAACGACACGCCGCGCACGGCGTGCTTAGACCCGTAGGATTTCTCGAGCGCTCTGACTTCCAGCATGCCTTGCGGGTGCCTGTTCTGTTGGCCGTAGCTGATAGACCGCTTGGCGGGTTCCATCCAGAGCAGGCCTGCGAAGATTACACGCAATTCAGGCGCTGAAGCGCGCCACTTCCTCGATCAGGCACTTGGCCGCGACCTCGACGATCTTCCCGCCGTCGGCGGCGTTCGATTGGGTCGGGTCAGAGCCTATCCGTCCATCCGGGAAATCCCGGCGATAGCGTACGGCGTCGCTGATCGTGCCCGTGGGCGCGATCTTCGGGCTCATCGGCGTGTGCTGGCGCTCGCGGTCCGGATAGGCCCAGTAGGTGACGG
>CAZXQD010000153.1:0-5497 GCA_964643405.1 uncultured Hyphomonas sp.
CATGCCATAATCGGCCACCAGCGCCCGCATGCCGGCAATCGGATCGAGCCCGGCCATTGAGCTCAAGACTGCTCTCTCCGGCCAGCGGCACCCGCCAGGCCGCCGCCAGCGTGCCCTGCCAGCGCGAGGTGAGCGGCAACCGGTTGCCCGACACATCAAAGCGCTGGAAGCCGCGCCGCTGATCGGTGGAGACGAATTGCCCGAAGCCGGCATCCATCCAACTGCCCGACAGGCTGAGGGTGAGCCGGCTCAGCGGCTTCACGCTGGCGTCCACCTCCACGCCGTTGATGCGCGCCGCCCAGCCAGTTGCGCCGTCCTGGCCAATCAGCGCGCAGACCCGTCCCGGCACCCGGACCGTATCGGATGCTCGGAACCGAGGCACGACTGCCGGTACATAGCGACTGAGCGTGCCGACGATCATCAGGATGCGCAGCTTTGGGCTTGTCGCCAACTGGCCATGGACGAAGTCCATCGACCAGATCTCGTTCGGCTTAGTCGCCACGCAGCGGCCTTCCCGCAGCTTTTCCTTCACCCGGCGCTTGGGAGGCCTGTGCCTCCGAGCTGAAGGCCAGCGAAGCTAAAACTTCGCTTGCTTCCACCATCTTCCGGCCACTCTCTTAAACTGGAATTCCCCAGCTCAAAACGGCCCTGGGATCGGGAAGCAGGTCAAACTCGTAGGCTGTTTAGCGTTGTTTTGATTTTCCGCGGCCAATCGTGATGGAGGTTTTCTCTGTTTCCCGCGCGGCGGTCGCTACCCGGAGATAGGCGTCATAAACCATGGAATCTAGGGTGTAACACTCCCGGGCTGACGCGGGATCGGTCGCGATTTTTTCGACGATCGGCATGAGCTGTTCATCGTCATCAGCGCGCCGAAGAGCAGTAAGAAGCTCCCGCACCAAGGGTTGTTTGGCTTTGCTGGGATGCGGGTACAGCCGCTCAGCACGTGCAATTTCCTCTTGCCGAATAGCGGCCTGTCGGGCCTCGATGCTGTTGTCAGATACGGGCTTCGGGGGCTTGTTGGTGCTGGCTGGCGTTGGTGTCGGATCTCGCGGTTCTTGGTTCGGCCGTGACGTTTCTCCGCCAGTTTGAGCGCTGGTTTCGAGCGCTCCAGGATTGTCCGTTCGAAATTTGGAAAGCGCGGTGAGGGTGCGCTGGATTGTCGGGTGTTCGTGGTATTTGCGCATGAGATGCTGGACGGCTTTGGGCGCCTGTGATGTGCTGATGCCGTTGGGAGTGATAGGGAAACGAGCCGCTTTGAGGGCGACGCTTTCGAGCCATTTCACCAGGCGCTGGGTCTTAAGATATTGTTGGTCATAGACACCCTTGAGACGCTTGTAGCTGCGCTCTCGCACACTGTCGTTTGTCAGCATCGCGCGCTGTTCGGGAGTGAACGTCGCCGCATCGAAACCAAATGGTGATGTGGGTTGTGGCTGCAGAAAGTGGCGCCCAGAAGCAACCTGGTCGATGAGGTTGTTCCAGTCGGCCGCGAAGCGGGCGACGTCGGCTTCGCTCCGCGCCGGCGGCGGTGGTTCGGGAGTGGGCGCAGGGTTGATGGTCGGGCGAGTGATTGGCTGTTGAGGTTTGGCAGCTTGCGGCGCCTCTGGTTCAGGCCGTTTTTGCTGTGAGGTGTCGCTAGTCACTGTTGGCGCCGTAGGCTTGGTGGCTTCAACCTGAGGGGGAATTGTTGTGGGTGAAACCACCGGCGGCTGGGCGGTGCCCACTGCTATGGTGGCAGCTGAAGGCGTTACCCTGAGCCCAGGCAAGTTGACGCCGATCGGCGCGGTTGTTGGAGCAATGATGGGCGCAGGGGCGGTAGGTGTCTGCTTCAGCAGCTGCTGGATAGCGATGTCATTGGCAGCGACTTTGGTGTCGTATCCCCTGATGGCTTCGCGCATCTGTGCGAGCAGCGGTTCGTCCTGGGAGAAGAGGTCTGCGAGCTTGGCCAGGTGCTCGGAAGCCTCGCGGTTTCGCTGGCGGTAGCTCTTCAGCCGGTAGCGTTCCTTGTTGGATCCGGCTTCGATGTCGCTGATGATCTTGTCGGTGGCAGCCTTCGTTTTTTTTGCACGCGATTCCGCCTTGTCCTGAAGCATCAGAAGCAGTTCGAGTTCGCGCTGGATGGTCAGTGCGTTCTGCTGGGTGGCCGTTCGCTCCGCCAGGAGGTCCTTGGCAGTTTGCTGATTTTTTCCAGGTGGAATCTCGTTCTGGATGCGAGCTCCGATAGTGCGCGCATGCTCGTTGTTCTTGGTGACACGAGCCATGTGCGCTTGCTCGATCGTGGTCTCGATCGTGGTCCACGTCGCATAGGCATTGGCGACGCCAGGTGCGGTTGGAATGCCTTGGGCTTCAAGCGCAGCGGCCTTCGGACCGAGATGGACGGTCGGGGTCTTGGTGATGCCCATGGCCGCATAGGACCGGTGGTCGTAGCGCTTCGCGACGCCTTCGCGCTCGAGCACCTCATTGCTGATTTCGACGAAGCGCTTCCGCAGGCTAGGGATGAATCGGAGCTCTCCCCTGGCGACGGAACGGTCGGCTGCGCGGGCGATCTTTTTTTGTCGAAAGGGGTATTCGATAGGAGCATTGCCGTCGTGCTGGCGTTTGCTCGGAACACCATATTCAAAGTCCCACATACCGAGGTCGTCGAGCCACTGGGCAGGGCGGTCATGCATGATGAGGTGGAGGTGATAATTGCGCGCATCGTTGTGCGCATCGGGCGCATGGACGACGGCGGTGTACATGAAGCCCTCATCGCCCAGCTCGCTGACGAACTTTTCGACAATCGCTGATCTTGCTGAGGCGTCGACCTCGTGCGGTAGCTCGGCAACGATCCGGTACTGGATTCGTCCGCCACGCCCAGGAGCGTATGAGAATGCCGGAGCGTTTTCGTTATACCATGGTTGACGTTGCTGCCAGGACAAGATTTGGCCGGCTTGGTCTGGAGTGAGATTGCTAAGAGGCTTGACCTCTATTTTCGAGCCTTGGTCGGCGAGGATCTGTGCTGCCGACTGGAGATGATGCAAGTGGTCATGGAGCAGCTGGGGTATTCTAGGCGCCCCTATGATGGCATTGAAATGCTGAGTGAGGACATCAGCATTGATGCTGATTCCTTGGCTTCGGGGCGACCGTTCACATCGCTCAACGGCAGTCCAATAGTTTTGCCTGATTTGCGCGTTGGGGCTGATGTTACTGAAGATGAGGGGGGCGTTGTCTGCGATGTCGATCGCGTCTCCCATGAGTGTTGAATCGGCGTCGAGTGGGCGTTCGAAGCTTGGCGCGTGAGACGTCACGCTCGGACGCCGAGCAACAGTCTGGTCAACCAATTCAGGTGCGCCGTCACGCTCGATGTATTTGCTGTGAGCGGTGGCCAGCGCCGCTCCTTTGTAGCCCGGACCGAAAACGATTCTTCCACCGGACGTGGGGGGAGTCGTTTTGGCGATGGTGGTGAAAGCGAAGTGTAATGTGACAGCTTTCGTTGCGTCTGCGCTTGCGGAAGGGCGGGATGTCGGGGTCGAGGGGATGCTGAAATTTGGTTTCGGCAGCCTGCTCTGTTCGACGCCTTGTTCCTGGTCGGCTTCAATGGCGCGAATGCGGACGCGCGAGATTCGGAGCAGGTCTTGCGCGTCCTCGCGTGCCATGGCGGCGTTGCGACGCTTTGTCAGGGCGCTCTCAATTTTGTCCTGCGCGAGGCTGATTTTTGTGGAGGCGGTGCGGGCCAGGGTTCGTCCTGAGTAGGTCATCTTTATCGGAAGAAGATTGAACGTGATCAGGCTTTGAGGTCACCGGACGTTTCTTCCGTTGTCGGAAATTTGCGCGGAGGTATCACCCCATGTTGGATGGGAGGACACCCCTCATCGCTGTAGGTCAATGATACCAAATTTCCTAGTTGGGGTAAACAATGCCGCCGGTCTCGGCGGGCATTTCTGCAGAGCTCCTTCCGGAAAATTCGACTGAATTTGAAGGACCAGAGGCAGCCAGGAAAGGCTTGTCCTTTCAAGGGCTGCCAGGCCCCGTCCGAGGCGCAAGTAAACAATTTTTTACCGCTGGAAAAAATTGCAGCAAATGCATATTTGCGGTATTGCGCCTTTTTTGATGATTTTTTTGAGGGGTAATTGGACACCCCTTGGACGGATTTTTCCTCCAAGGTGGCCTGAAAATAAATGTCAACTGCCCTCTTTCGTCGAAAGCTTCGTTATAGCAGTTGACAATTATGCCCGAAAAAAAATCAAAGGCCGTTGATGCGCTCGCATTGCGAGCCGCCTTTTTTGTCATGCGCGATAGCGCTCCTGTCTCCAAATTTTCCTCGTTGGTCGCCGTCGGGTTTGCCCGCTTCGGGCAGATGTTGCTGGCGAAAAAATTTCTGTGATCGGTGCGATCAGCGCCAGCGGGTTTAGCCGCTTTTTGCTTGGAGGTGTTTCGCATGCGTGATGATGAAATCGAATGGCCGTTAGGCCTGGATGATCGCGCGAGGACGCTTCTGGGCACGATCCTGATGAACGATCCGAGTGACCTTCCTGGAGCTTCGGCGAAGGATGCTTATGCGTTCATTCGTTCGCAGATGCGGGCATCGCAGATGGACGAGCGGCTCAAGGCTTTGATCCAGCTGGTCACTGCTGGGAGGCTTGATCCAGATCGTTTTGCGTCTTGGCTCAATCGTCCGATTGATGAGAGCACGCCGTTTGACAAGGTGGCTCGGCCGCGCGGGCGGCCGCCGCAGTATGTCTCTCGCAGTCTCGAGCGGTCGAGCGATTTCATTGTCAGCCGCGAGCGTCTGATCGCCAATGAGCAGATGCGTATTGACGCTGCGGAGGCTGAGATCGAAAGCGCCCAGGCGAAGATCCGGACGCTTCGGAAGGACATTGAGAAGGAGGAGGGCTTCATGCGCTCCTCCACCTTCTTCGTGATGTTGGAGGCTTTGGTTCGCGCGGTGGAGAAGCCGATGCAGCTTGGCCCATTGTATCCGCTGGCGCTTGAGTTGGGCGAGCGGGATACGGATGACAAGGTGGCTTTTGTCCTGACGCTGCTGCGTGATGATGAGGTGTTTCGTTCCGATCTTGGCGATGCGGTGATGGCGGTGATCGACGAGAATTTGGGTATGGCTGTGTCGACATATCGGCGTTCGCATCCGGACTTCGATGAGTTCGCGCCGAACGCGTTTGCGGATGCGGTTCGTGCAGCGGCGCCATGGCGAGCGTCGGCGTCGGACAAAGCAAAACTGGACGGTTAAACCGCGGCTGTTTCATCGTCAGATGAGCAGCGTCCTGATGCTGAGACTGAGCCCGCTGTCGCCAACGACGTTGGTCCGTTTGACGTGCACCCCTGATTGGTACCGTTCAGAAGTAGAGTCCTGTGCTTTGATGGCTGATGGTTGATGTGTTGGCAACGGGGTTGGGGGCATGCCTCCAACCCCGTTGGCCGGCGATCTCGGCAGGGGTGCATCCGCCCAGTTTCGAGTGCGGCCTGACGGTGTTGTAGTCGTGCTTCCAGGCCGCGAGGATCGATC
>CAZXQD010000154.1:0-5478 GCA_964643405.1 uncultured Hyphomonas sp.
GTCCGCCTACGTACGATAGCTCGATCTGGACGCCGCGCCGGTCCTGGCAGAGTTTGAGGATCGAGCCGAGATATTCGTCCGGCGTATAGATAGTGGCCGAAATCCACGGCTCGCGGATTTCGCGGATGCGCACCACGTCCGGCATGTCGGCCGGGTTGTGCAACTCGATCTCGGAGCCGTCCGTCATCGTCATCTGATACACAACTGAAGGCGCAGTCGCGATCAGGTCGAGGTCGAACTCGCGGCTGAGGCGTTCCTGGATGATCTCGAGGTGCAGAAGACCGAGGAACCCGCAGCGGAAGCCCATGCCGAGTGCGGCGGAGGTTTCCATTTCCCAGGTGAACGACGCATCGTTGAGGCGCAGCTTGCTCATCGCCGCACGCAGGTCGTCGAAGTCGCCCGCGTCCATCGGGAAGAGGCCGCAGAACACGACCGGCTGCACTTCCTTGTAGCCGGGCAGGGCCTTGTCGGTCGGCCGCTTGTCCTCTGTGATCGTGTCGCCGATAGCCGTGTCGCCCACTTCCTTGATCGAGGCGACGAAATAGCCGACCTCGCCGGGGCCAAGCACATCTGCCTCGGTGAGCTTCGGATTGAAAGTGCCGATCTTGTCGATCTCGTAGACGCCGCCGGTGCGCATCATGCGGATCGATTGTTTCTTCTTCAGCACGCCGTCATGCACGCGCACGATGACGACGACTCCGAGATAGGGGTCGTAATAGGCGTCCACGAGCGCGGCCTTCAGCGGCGCATTCACGTCGCCGGTCTTCGGCGCGGGCAGCTGCTTGACGATGGCTTCCAGCACGTCCGGGATGCCGAGGCCGGTCTTGGCGGAAATCTCCACGGCATTGGCGGTGTCGAGGCCGATGATCTCCTCGATCTGCTCTTTCACGCGCGGCACGTCGGCAGCCGGCAGGTCCACCTTGTTGAGCACCGGCACGATCTCGTGGTTCTGGTCGATCGCCTGGTAGACGTTGGCCAGCGTCTGCGCTTCCACGCCCTGCGAAGCGTCCACCACCAGCAGCGAGCCTTCGCATGCGGCCAGGCACCGGCTCACCTCATAGGCGAAGTCGACGTGCCCCGGCGTGTCCATCAGGTTCAGCGTATAGGTCTCGCCGTCATTGGCCTTGTACGTGAGGCGCACGGTCTGCGCCTTAATGGTGATGCCGCGCTCCTTCTCGATATCCATGGAATCGAGCACCTGCTCGCTCATCTCACGGTCGGAAAGCCCGCCGCAGGCCTGGATCAGGCGGTCGGCAAGGGTCGATTTCCCGTGATCAATGTGGGCGATGATCGAGAAGTTGCGGATTCTGTCGCGTGGAGTCATGGGCGGCATATAGCGGGGGAGCCGGGCTGCGGGAAGTGCCGGAAAACGCCGCCGTCCTCTGCCGCGCCCGCTGGGCCCGCGCCCTTGCGAGGGGTGGAAAGGTCAGATACCTTCCGGTTGCCCCTGGGAGGATGACCTTATGGCGGACAACGCAGACCGGGGAGCCTCCTCGATCCACGTACTTGGCGGCGGTGGCGGGGACATGAATTCCGGAAAGCGTCCCAAGCTTGAGCGCCTGCAGGACCTCCACGCCGGCAACATGAATGCCATCGATACGAAGTATGGCGGTCGCATCGCCGAGGCGCAGGAAAGCCTCGATGTCATCAATGCCAAATGGGACACGATCCAGGCCGAAGTCGACCGTCAGCCGCGCTATGCGCGGGGCATCTTCTACTGGCCGCTGATGGTGGCCCTGATGCTGTTCGAAATCCCGGTGAACCGGCTGAGCTTCGAATTGTTCTTCCGCGAAAGCCCCACGGTTTCGCTCGGCGTTGCCTTCCTTGTCGGTGTCATCCTCGTCACGCTTGCCCACCGGCTCGGCATCGTGCTGAGCCGCTTCAGCTACCATGCCAAAAAGTCCGGCTGGATCGGCAGCGCCATCCAGATTGTCCTGATCTCGGCGCTGATCTTTGCACTGATTTACGGCGTTTCTGTTCTCCGGCAGGCCTATCTCAACTTCGAAACCCAGCCCTCGGTCAGCTTCTCTGACATGCTCGCCGGCACCGGCTCCGCCCAGGCCGCGGGGGATCTCTTCAAGGCCGGGCTCGACATTTCCGGCTGGATCTTCTTCGCCATCAACCTCGGCATCGTCGCTGTCGGCCTGACCGCATCCTACTTCGCACATGATCCGCATCCGGACTTCCAGGCGGCGGATATCCAGCGCAAGCGGGCAGAGAAGGCGCTCAGCAAGATCAAGGCCCAGCGCGCTGACGCGGAATCGATTGAGCTGCGCCGTCATGCCAATCAGGTCAACAGGGCGCGTGCCTGAACCCGATGCACCACGCTCCTCAGATCCGGCGCCGCCTTCCGGTCCTCCTGCTCTCGGCCTTCCTCGCGGCCTGCTCCGGTGGCGGCGGCACAGGCCCGTCTGGCTTCGTCAATAGTTCGCCCGAGGACTATTGCACCCTCAGCAACCGCTCGACCCTCTTCCTGATCGATCGCACCACCACCTTCGATCCCGATGACCAGCGCCTGCTGACCGAAAGCCTCGGCACCGTCGTCGACAAGCTGGAAACCGGCGACCGTATCATCATAGCCACCATCTCGGACCACTATTCGAGGACGCGCCGTCTTGCGAACGCCTGCAAGCCGGGATGCCCGAAGGCTGCCGGGATGATGGATGAGATCGTGGGTTCCTGCAGCACGATGAAGGCCAAGCAGGACGAACAGCAATACCAGGCCGCGCTTGCCGCCTCGCTACGCGAGGTCATCACCACCGCCGAGGATGCTTCCGGCTCCGATATCATCCGCACCATCGGCCACTGGACCGGCTCCAACAACGCCGACCCCTACACGTCCATCGTCATCTATTCCGACATGCTGGAAAACAGCGAGATGATCCCCTGGCGGAAGTTTTCCGACCAGTCGGAGGACGACCTGATGAAGACCGTTTCCGAGCACGGGGCAGGTGCGCGCACCCCCGGCGCGGACATCAGGATCATCGGGTATGGCCGCCTCCACGATGCCGAACGCTCGGCGCTGCCGGCCGCGCTCGACAGCAAGCTGCGCAGCTTCTGGGCCCGCTACTTCTCCGAAGGCGGCGGCCAGATGGAGATTTCGGCCCGGATCGACGGCTGAGGCGCCGCCGGTTTCCGCCGCAAACAGGCCGTTGCTTTCGTCCGGCGCCAATCATAGCGATAGTCTGGCAGACAGCAGGGAGCGTCTCATGCGCACATCGATTGAAATGACACTGGCCGGACTTGCGGCCCTCGGGCTTGCGGCATGCGCCGGCAATACCGGGGAGCCGGAGGTGGCTGCCCCGGCAGCAGAGGAGACCGCCGTGGAACCTGCAGAATGGCAACCGCCTGAAATGCCAACCGCCGAGGAGGCTGCAAAGGCCGCCGCGGATGCGCAGGCCGCCGCTGAAGCGGGCGTCGTCTATGCCGGAGCCGAAAAGAATGGCCAGTCTATTGAAATGAAGGTCGGCCAGACGCTCCGGATCGAGCTCGTCTCGGTGCCGACCGCCGGCTATGTCTGGAACATGGACGAAGCCCCGGCCTTCATGGAACCGGCCGGCGAGTCGACCCGCGGAACGGATCCTGCACACCAGAGCCTGCCCGGATTCACCGGCGGCAACCATTATCTAGGCTTCGACTATGTCGCCAAGGCTACCGGTTCGGGCACGTTCAAGCTCAGCGAAGGCCGTCCATGGGAAAGCGACGAGCCGCCGACCGATACCTACACGCTCACCGTCTCGGTCACGGAGTAGGGCCGCGCCTTGGCCGACACCCAGTCCGTTCCTGCAAAGACCGGCATAACCGATGAGGGCTACCTCACCGACAGCTGGTATCTTGCCGCGCCTTCAGCCCGCCTGAAGTCCGGCACGCAGGAACGGCTGATGATGCTCGGTGAGCCGGTCGTCGTCGGCCGCACGCCTGCGGGTGAGGCCTTCGCCCTCCGCGACATCTGCCCTCACCGTCTCGTGCCGCTGTCCGCCGGAAAGCAGATCGAGACGAAAGGGGAGTGGACGCTGCAATGCCCGTATCATGGCTGGCGCTTCGGCACCGATGGCGGCTGCCGCCTGATGCCCAGCCTGACGGAGGACAGCCCCTACGACCACACGAAGGTCAAGGTTCGCCGCTATCCGGTCCATGAGGCGAACGGCGCCGTCTACATCCATGTGGCGCACGATCCCCGCAGCACGGCGCCGCCCGCCGTGCCCCCGCCTGCGTTTGGTCCGCTCCCGGACAAACCGGGTTTTGTCATCGAGGATACCTTCAACGCACACATGGACGATGCCGTCGTCGGCCTGATGGACCCCGCGCATGTGCCCTTCGTGCATAACCAATGGTGGTGGCGTCCGCCTTCGGTGGGCCTGAAGCGCAAGGAAAAGCCTTTCGGCCCGATCGAACGCGGCTGGGCCATCGAACGCCACGCGCCCTCGTCCAATTCGAAACTCTATCGCTGGGTGTTCGGCGGCAATGTGCAGACGGAGATCTGTTTCCAGTTACCTGGCTATCGATGGGAAATCATCTCCAACGACACCGCCCGGCTGCTCACGCTTACCTGCCTCACGCCCGAGGCGCCCAAGAAAACGCGCATCACGCAGTTCACATGGTGGACCGGCGCCCCGCTGTTGCACCTCGCCGTGCCGGTCGCCAAACGCATGGGCCGCAAATTCCTGGCCCAGGACGGCGAGATGGTCGACCTGCAGAACCAGGGCATGGCCCACCAGAAAGCCATGCTCTGGATCGACGACATCGACGTGCAGGCCAAATGGTACCAGCAGCTGAAACGCGAATGGACCGCTGCCCGCACCGAGGGGAGGGCGTTCAATAACCCTATCCAGGCCCGCGTGCTGAAGTGGATGAGCTGACGCCCAGGCCTTTTGCCCCCCGCCGCGCCGAAACATTCATGTGTTTGTGTCTGATCGCAGCGCGAGTGGAGCCTGCCCTACAATCTACCATGGCGAGGCTTGAGCGGCCCTGGCGCGGCTAGGCCCCGTATTGCCGCAGCTCTGCTGCCCCAAAAATGCCTTTAAAAAATGTGACTGGAACCACTGGCCGGGTGGAGCATTCGTTCCAAGTCTTGGCGGGCGTGCGCAAAGCGCGCCTCCCAAAAAGAAACCTGCCAGTCACCAAAAGGACGTCCCCCCATGAAATTCCAACTCTTCGCTGCTGCAGCTGTCAGCGCTTTCGCGCTTGTCGCCTGCACCCCCGCTTCCGAACCGGCCGCCGTAGAGCCCGCCGCTGTTGAAGAGCCGGTTGTCGAGCCGGTCGTTGAAGAGCCTGTTGCGCTCGGCACGGTCGTCGATATCGCCGCCGGCAACCCGGACTTCTCGACCCTCGTCGCTGCTGTCCAGGCTGCAGGCCTGGCCGAAACCCTCGCTGGCCCTGGCCCGTTCACGGTCTTCGCGCCGACCAACGAAGCCTTCGCCGCCCTCCCGGCCGGCACGCTCGACTCGCTGCTCCTGCCGGAGAACAAGGACCAGCTGA
>CAZXQD010000155.1:0-1974 GCA_964643405.1 uncultured Hyphomonas sp.
TTGGCGCGTGCGCGCGACTGGCCCGAGGTCTCAAGACGCTTGTCCTGGGCCATCGGGTCGTGCTCGAGGATCTCGCCTTTGTAGACCCAGACCTTCACGCCGATGATGCCGTAGGTGGTCGAAGCTTCGGCGGTGCCGTAATCGATGTCGGCGCGCAGCGTGTGCAGCGGAACCGAACCCTCGGCATACTTCTCGGTGCGGGCAATCTCTGCACCGCCGAGACGGCCGGAAACGACAACCTTCACGCCTTCAGCGCCGAGGCGCATGGCGGACTGGATCGAACGCTTCATGGCGCGGCGGAACGAGGCGCGGCGCTCGAGCTGGCGGGCGATATCGTCGGCGATCAGCGTGGCGTCGATTTCCGGCTTGCGGATTTCAACGAGGTTCACGCGGACTTCGTCCGTCGTCATCGAAGCCAGTTCCTTGCGGAGCACTTCGATGTCCCCGCCCTTCTTGCCGATCACGAGACCCGGACGTGCCGTGTGGATCGTGATGAGGCATTTCTTGTGCGGACGCTCGATGATGATTTTCGAGATGCCGGCCTGTTTCAGTTTCTCGCGGATCTGCTTGCGGATCGCGAGGTCTTCGTGAAGCAGGCGGCCGAAATCGGCGCTGTCGGCGTACCAGCGGCTGTCAGCCGTGCGGTTGATGCCAAGGCGAAGGCCGATCGGATGAACTTTCTGACCCATTATGCGGCCTCCGCAGTCTGGCTGACGTCCCGCAGGACAATGGTGAGTTGGGAGAACGGCTTCTGGATCGGCGCAGCGCGGCCACGGGCGCGAGCCCGGATGCGCTTCATCACCAGGTTCTTGCCGACATGGGCTTCCGCAACGACCAGGCTGTCGATGTCGAGGCCGTGGTTGTTCTCGGCGTTCGCGATGGCGCTTTGCAGCAGCTTGCGAACGTCCTTGGCCGGACGTTTCGGCGAGAACTGCAGCTCGGCGAGCGCGCGCTCAACCTTCAGGCCGCGGATCTGCTGAGCCAGGAGGTTCAGCTTCTGCGGGCTGGAGCGGTACATGCGCAGCACGGCGCGCGACTCGTTCGCGGCCTGCTTCGGAGGGTTCTTCGTCTTACCCATGACTACTTCCGCTTCGCTTTCTTGTCCGCGCCGTGGCCGTAGTACGTACGGGTCGGGGCGAACTCGCCAAACTTGTGACCGACCATCTCTTCCGAGACGGTGACCGGGATGAATTTGTTGCCGTTGTGGACCTGGAAGTTCAGGCCAACGAATTGCGGCAGGATTGTCGAACGGCGCGACCAGGTCTTGATCACGGCGCGCTTCTCGGACGAACGGGCGTCTTCTGCTTTCTTCAGCAGGTAGCCATCGACGAACGGGCCTTTCCAGACAGAACGGGGCATGTCTCGTGGCTCCTCTTAGCGTTTCGCGTTGCGGCGACGGATGATCAGGCGATCCGTTGCCTTGTTGGTGCGGGTCTTGGGACCGCGGGTTTTCTTGCCCCACGGGGTAACCGGGTGACGGCCGCCCGAGGACTTGCCTTCACCACCACCGTGCGGGTGGTCGACCGGGTTCATGACGACGCCGCGAACGGTCGGGCGGACGCCCTGGTTGCGGGTACGGCCGGCTTTCGAGCTGACCTCGTTCATCTTGTCCGGGTTCGACACGGCGCCGATCGTGGCAAGGCAGGTGTCGAGCACCATGCGCAGCTCGCCCGAGGCGAGCTTGATCTGGGCGTAGCCGGAGTCGCGGCCGACGAGCTGGGCATAGGTGCCGGCGGAGCGGACCATCTGCGCGCCCTTCTGGGGCTTCAGCTCGATATTGTGGATGATCGTGCCGACCGGGATCGACCTCAGCGGGAGCGTGTTGCCCGGCTTGATGTCGGCGGTGGCCGACGTGATCACGGTATCGCCGACTTCAAGGCGCTGCGGCGCGATGATGTAGGACATCTCGCCGTCCTGATACTTGATCAGGGCGATGAAGGCGGTGCGGTTCGGGTCATACTCGAGGCGCTCGAC
>CAZXQD010000155.1:2074-5440 GCA_964643405.1 uncultured Hyphomonas sp.
ACTTGATCAGGGCGATGAAGGCGGTGCGGTTCGGGTCATACTCGAGGCGCTCGACAACTGCCGGAACATCCCAGCGGTTACGCTTGAAGTCGACCTTGCGGTACAGGCGCTTCGCGCCGCCGCCCTGGTGACGCACGGTGATGCGGCCCTGGTTGTTGCGGCCGCCCTTCTTGTTCAGGCCTTCGGTCAGCGCCTTGACCGGATCGCCCTTGTGCAGGGCGGAACGGTCAACCAGCACGAGCTGGCGGCGGCCGGGCGAAGTGGGATTGAATGTCTTCAGTGCCATGTGCTTCGTCCTTGTCCCTTAGAGGCCCGTCGAGATGTCGACAGACTGGCCTTCAGCGAGCGTGACGATGGCTTTCTTCACGTCGGAGCGACGGCCGAGGAAACCCCGGAAGCGTTTCGTCTTGCCCTTCTGGGTCAGGGTGTTGACCTTCGTGACTTTCACCTTGAACAGCGCTTCGACGGCTTCCTTGATCGCGGCCTTGTCGGCGGTCGGTGCGACTTCGAAAACGATCTTGTTCTGCTCGGCGACGAGCGTCGATTTCTCGGTGATCAGCGGACGGCGGATCACGTCATAGTGGTGAGGCTTCACATCAGCCATGATCAAGCCTCCGCTTCTTCGTGGACGCCGTCGAAGCGGGCCTTGATGCCCTCTGCGGCTTCCTTGGTGATGACGAGCGTCCGGCGGCGCAGGATGTCGTAGACATTCAGGCCGGCAACGGGGAGCACGTCGATGTTCGGGATGTTGCGGGCAGCGCGGGCGAAGCTCTCGTTCACTTCAGCGCCCGAGATGATCAGGGCGTTCTCGATGCCAAGACCTTTGAAGGCGTTGACCAGATCCTTCGTCTTGCCGCCGTCCATTTCAGCCTTGTCGAGGACCAGGATGTTGCTGTCCTTGGCTTTCGAGGAAAGCGCATGGGCCAGAGCCATCTTGCGGATCTTCTTCGGCAGGTCGTGAGCATGGCTGCGCACGCGCGGGCCGTGGGCCGCACCACCGCCGACAAAGATCGGGGCGTTGCGCGAGCCGTGGCGGGCGCCGCCCGAGCCTTTTTGCTTGATCGACTTCTTCGTCGTGCGGTTCACTTCCGAACGCGACTTGGCCTTGTGCGTACCAGCCTGACGGCGGGCGAGCTGCCAGCGGACGGTGCGTTGCAGGATGTCGCCGCGGATTTCGTCGATGCCGAAAATCGCGTCGTCCAGCTCGATCTTGCCGGCAGCTTTGCCGGCGAGGGTTTTAACTGAGAGTTCCATTAGCCTTCACCCCCGGCGGTCAGCTTCTCGGGCGCCTTGAACGAGCCGCCTTTAGGCGCATCCTTCGGAAGCGCTTTCTTCACGGCGTCGCGGATTTCAACGAAAGAGCCATCGTGACCCGGGACAGCGCCTTTCACGAGGATCAGGCCGCGCTCGACATCGGTGCGCACAACCGTGAGGTTTTGCGTGGTGACGCGCTCGTCACCCATGTGACCGGCCATTTTCTTGTTCTTGAACACGCGGCCCGGATCCTGGCGCATACCGGTCGAACCATGCGAACGGTGCGAGATCGACACGCCGTGCGTGGCGCGCAGACCGGAGAAGTTCCAGCGTTTCATGGCGCCGGCGAAACCTTTACCGATCGTGTTGGCGGTGACGTCCACCTTCTGGCCTTCGACGAAGTGGTCAGCCTGGACGCTGGCGCCGACTTCCGGAAGGTCGCCGCTGACGCGGAACTCTTTCAGTTTGGCCTTCGGGGCAACGCCGGCCTTGGCGAACTGGCCGCGCAGCGCTTTCACGGTGCGCTTGGCCTTCTTGTCGCCGGCGCCCATGATGACAGCCTTGTAGCCGTCGGTACGGGTGACTTCCCCACCCTTCTTGGTTTTCACGGTGCGAGCCTCTTCGGTGCGCACGCCGACGACCTGGCAGCCCTCGAGCGAAAGCACGGTCACCGGAACGTGACGGCCTTCAGCGTCGAAAACGCGGGTCATGCCGACCTTGCGGGCGAGGACGCCGGTACGGGTAGCGGGCAGAGTCATTATCGGCCTCCCTCGAGCTTGATCTCGATGCCGACGCCGGAGGACAGGTCGAGCTTCATCAGCGCGTCCACGGTCTGCGGGGTCGGGTCGACGATGTCGAGAATGCGGGTGTGCGTGCGGATTTCGAACTGCTCGCGCGACGTCTTGTCGATATGGGGCGAACGGTTGACCGTGAAGCGCTCAATGCGTGTCGGCAGCGGGACCGGACCGCGGACTTCAGCGCCGGTGCGCTTCGCCGTGTTCACGATTTCCTTCGCCGACATGTCGAGCGCGCGGTGATCGAAGGCTTTCAGCCTGATCCGGATATTTTGTTTTTCCATCTCGCTTCCGTCCGCGCAAAACACTTAGGCCCTGGGCGCGCAGCTCGTCAGCTTCGAGCGGCCCGGGGGCTTCGGTAGGGTTAAATTGTCAGTTTCGAGGGAGCGTTCGCTCTTCAAAGCGCAGCCTTCCCGGCGAAGTGGGGCGTATACGCGCGGGAATCGGAGGCGTCAACAGCCGTTAAGGCGGAATCTGCAGGGGTTTTCGGCCCCGGATGCCCTGCCCCGGTCTGAGCCGGGAAGTTTCCCTGCAGAGTCTGGCCATTCGGCCCGGCGCGGCCCAGAAAAGGCGCAACAGGAAGGGTCTGCCATGAGCCGTATTTTCGGGAAAGTCTGCCAGAATGGTTATGTGGTCCGCGACATCGAGGCCGCCATGCAGCACTGGATCACGGTGATGGGGGTCGGACCCTGGTTCTATATCGAGGACGTGAAGACTGACTGGTTCCGGCATCGCGGCGTAGAATCGGATGCCCGGATGAGCATTGCGCTGGCCAACTCAGGCGATCTCCAGATCGAGTTGATCCAGCCGCGCAATGAGGCGCCCTCGATGTACCAGGAGTTCCTAGATGCCGGGCACGAAGGCCTGCAGCACATGTCCTATTGGACCGAGGACTATCAGGGCCTCTACGACAAGGCGCTCGCGCTGGGCTACCGGGTTGGTCATGAGGGCTGTATCGGGGGCGAGAAAGGCCGGTTTGCCTATTTCGACACCGAGGCGCATCCCGGGACGGTGATCGAGATTTCCGATATCAGCGGCAGCAAAGGACGGACTTTCGCGCATATCCGGAAAGTCGCGGAGGGCTGGGACGGGTCGGACCCGATCCGGATTATCCGGTAGGCCCCTGCCCGCCACCCCTCAATAGTGCCTCATCTGACCGCGATCCGCCCTCAGATCATGGCGATTCCTTCTCATCCATTCCCTTTGGATTCTCACTTTCCATCGTTTGTTTATCACCGGCGAGCGGGCGCCGGATATCGGCCGGCGGGTTTGCGGCCCGATGCCAAGTATAACTCAGCGCGCAGGTGTGTTGCGTAAG
>CAZXQD010000156.1:0-5389 GCA_964643405.1 uncultured Hyphomonas sp.
CGATGGCCCAGGACAAGCGTCTTGAGACCTCGGGCCAGTCGCGCGCACGCGCCAATGCCAACCAACGTGGCCCGGCCTCGGGCGCACAAGCTGCCGGAGCGTAATTCCAATGCGTCAACCGAAGCGAACCAAATTCCGCAAGGCCTTCAAGGGCCGCATCAGCGGACAGTCGAAGGGCGGCTTCACGCTGGCTTTCGGTGAGTTCGGCCTGAAAGCGCTCGAGCCGGAACGCGTCACCGCGCGCCAGATCGAAGCGACCCGCCGTGCCATCACCCGCGAGATGAAACGTCAGGGCAAGGTCTGGATCCGCGTGTTCCCGGATGTTCCGGTCACCGCGAAGCCGATCGAAGTCCGCATGGGTAAAGGCAAGGGCGCCGTCGATCGCTGGGTCGCGCGCGTGGCCCCGGGCCGCATCCTTTTTGAAATCGACGGCGTCCCGGAAGACACCGCCCGCTTGGCGCTTGCGCTCGGCGCTGCGAAACTTCCGATCAAGACCAAAGTCGTCAAACGCATCGAGGGGATCTGAGGCCATGAAAGCCGCTGATGTGAGATCGAAATCCGCCGACCAGCTCAACGACGAGCTCGTGAAGCTGAAGAAAGAACAGTTCAACCTGCGTTTCCAGGCGGCCACGGGCCAGCTGGAAAAGACCGGCCGCGCGACGGAAGTCCGCCGCGACATCGCACGGATCAAGACGATCCTTCGCGAGAAAGCCCTCGCAGGCAAGGCGTAAGGAGACACCCATGCCGAAACGTACCATGAGAGGCGTCGTTGTTTCCGCGAAGCAGGACAAGACCGCCATTGTCCGCATCGAACGGACCTTCACGCACCCGATGCTGAAGAAAATCGTTCGCCGGTCGAACCGCTACCACGCCCATGACGAGAACAACGTTGCGGTCGAGGGCCAGACCGTCACCATCCGCGAGTGCGCGCCGAAGTCCAAGCTGAAGCGCTGGGAACTCGTCACCGATGAAGGAACCGAAGCATGATCCAGATGCAGACAAACCTGCGCGTCGCCGACAACTCGGGCGCCCGCCGCGTGATGTGCATCAAGGTGCTCGGCGGCGCTGCGCGCCGTTACGCCTCGGTGGGCGATGTGATCGTGGTCTCGATCAAGGAAGCGATCCCGACGGGCCGCGTGAAGAAGGGCGACGTCCGCAAGGCGGTCGTGGTTCGCGTGTCGAAGGACATCAACCGCGCTGACGGCTCGACGATCCGTTTCGACTCGAACGCTGCCGTTCTCATCAACAACAATGGCGAGCCGATTGGCACCCGCGTGTTCGGACCGGTTCCGCGCGAACTTCGCGCAAAGAACCAGGTGAAGATCGCCAACATGGCGCCGGAGGTCCTGTAGTCATGGCCGCGAAGATCAAGAAGGGCGACACGGTCGTCATCATCGCCGGCAAGGACAAGGGCACGCAGGGCGAAGTCCTGAAAGTCCTTCCGGACGAGAACAAGGTTGTGGTTCGCGGCGTCGGCGTCGTGAAGCGCCACCAGAAGCCGAGCCAGATGGATCCCGGCGGCCTCAAGTCGTTTGAAGCCGCAATCCATGTGTCGAACGTCGCCCATGTCGACCCGCGGGATGGCAAGGCTGTCCGCGTCGGATTCAAGATTGACCAGCATGGCCGCAAGACGCGCTTTGCAAAACGCTCAGGGGAATCGATCGATGTCTGAGGCATATGAACCCCGCCTCAAGCGGAAGTACCGGGAAGAGATCCGGGCGAAACTGCAGGAGCAGTTCAACTATTCGAACCCGATGAAGGTTCCGAAGCTCGACAAGGTCGTGATCAACATGGGCGTTGGCGAAGCCGTCAGCGACTCGAAGAAGATCAAGGCGGCCCTGGCTGAGCTGGAGCGCATCGCGGGCCAGAAGCCGGTTGCCACGAAGGCCCGCAAGTCGATCGCCGGCTTCAAGCTGCGCGAAGGCATGCTGATCGGTGCGAAGGTCACGCTGCGCCGCGACCGGATGTACGAATTCCTTGACCGTCTCACCACGATCGCGCTGCCGCGCGTGAAAGACTTCCGTGGTCTGAACGGCAAGAGCTTCGACGGCCGTGGCAACTATGCCATGGGCGTGAAGGAACACATCGTGTTCCCGGAGATCAACTATGACGAGGTGGATGAGGTGCGCGGCATGGACATCATCGTCTGCACCACCGCCGAGACGAACGAAGAAGCCAAGGCACTCCTCGCAGAGTGCGGCTTCCCGTTCCGTAATTAGCGCCAGGAGATCTGCTTAGATGGCAAAGAAGAGCGCAGTCGAGAAAAACAACAAACGCAAGGTTCTGGCCGAGCGCTACGCCGCCAAGCGCGCGCAGCTCAAGGCCGCCGCGATGGACGAGAACCTGTCGCTGGAAGAACGCTTCAAGGCGCGCATCAAGCTCGCCCAGATGCCGCGTAACTCGGCGCCGAACCGCGTGCGCAACCGTTGCGAAGTCACCGGCCGTCCGCGTGCGTATTACCGTAAACTGAAGATGTCGCGGATCGCGCTTCGTGAGCTCGGCTCGCGCGGCCAGGTTCCCGGCCTCGTGAAATCCAGCTGGTAGGAGAGGAGGGAAGACATGAACATTTCTGATCCCCTCGGCGATATGCTCACCCGCATCCGTAACGCCCAGATGCGCGGCATGACGAAAGTCGTGACCCCGGCCTCGAAGCTTCGCGTTCGCGTGCTCGACGTGCTCGCCCTTGAGGGCTACATCCGCGGGTATACCGAAATCGAGAAGGACGGCCACAAGTCCCTCGAAATCGAGCTCAAGTATTATGAAGGCCAGCCGGTCATCTCCGAGATCAAGCGGATCTCGAAGCCCGGTCGCCGTGTGTATTCGTCCGTGTCTGACATTCCGCTGGTGCGCAATGGTCTCGGCATCTCGATCCTGTCGACTTCGCAGGGCGTGATGTCAGACAACGCCGCCCGCGCGAAGAATGTCGGCGGCGAAGTACTCTGCCGCGTATTCTAGGAGGCAAGTTCGATGTCCCGTATTGGAAAACTTGCGATCTCCGTCCCCGCCGGCGTCACCGTGTCGGTCAGCGGCCAGACGATCAAGGCAAAAGGCCCGAAGGGCGAGCTGTCGCTCGAACTGCCGGATGTCATCACGCCGAAGTTCGAAGGCGGCGAGCTTTCGGTCATGCCGCGTGCAGACCTGATGAAAGCTGCCAACGAGCAGATCGAAGCCGCCAAAGCCAAGGGCAAACGCCCGCCGACGCTGGCCGAAGCGCTTGACCCGAACGCCCGCACCCAGTGGGGAACGGCACGCGCCCGCGCGGCCAACCTCGTGGAAGGCGTCACCAAAGGCTATTCGAAAACGCTCGAACTCGTCGGCGTCGGTTACCGCGCCCAGATGCAGGGCACGGATCTGAAGCTGGCGCTCGGCTATTCGCACGACGTCATCTTCAAGGCCCCGAAAGGCATCACGCTGGCTTCCGCGAAGCCGACAGAGATCGTCATCACGGGCGCCGACAAGCAGGCCGTCGGCCAGGCGGCTGCCGAGATCAAGAAGTTCCGTCCGCCAGAGCCGTACAAGGGCAAGGGTATCCGCCTGCAGGGCGAGTATGTCCGCCGCAAGGAAGGCAAGAAGAAGTAAGCCATGAAGACGTCACGCGAAAAGATGCAGCGCCGCGCCCAGCGCGTCCGCACCAAGCTCCGCAAAGTCGCCGAAGGCACGCCTCGCCTTTCGGTGTCGCGCAGCCACAAGAACATCTCGGTACAGATCATCGACGACGAGAAGGGCATCACGCTCGCCTCGGCCTCGACGCTCGAAACCGAAGTGCTCGGCGGCGCGAAGACGGGTGGCAACATCGCGGCTGCCGCCCTGGTCGGCAAGGCGATTGCCGAGCGCGCCAAGAAAGCCGGTGTCGAGGACGTTGTCTTCGATCGCGGCGGTTACATGTTCCACGGCCGGGTGAAAGCTCTGGCAGACGCTGCCCGCGAGGGCGGCCTCAAATTCTGAAGGAGTTTGCCTGATGGCTGAGGAAAGAGGAGAGAAAAGAGGCCGCCGCCGCGATCGCGAGCAACCGCGCGAACGTGACGAGGAAGCCTCTGAACTCGTCGACAAGCTGGTTGGTATCAACCGCGTCGCGAAAACCGTGAAGGGCGGCAAGAACTTCGGTTTCGCCGCGCTCGTGGTCGTCGGTGACCAGAAGGGCCGCGCCGGCTTCGGCAAGGGCAAGGCCCGCGAAGTCCCGGAAGCGATCCGCAAGGCAACCGAAGAAGCCAAGCGCAACCTCGTCCGCGTCCCGCTCCGCGAAGGCCGCACCCTGCATCATGACGGCAACGGCCGGCACGGCGCCGGCAAGGTCGTCCTGCGCGCTGCCCCTCCGGGCACGGGCGTGATCGCCGGCGGTCCGATGCGTGCGGTGATGGAAGTCCTCGGCGTCCAGGACGTCGTCGGCAAGTCGATCGGTTCGTCGAACCCGTACAACATGGTTCGCGCCACGTTCGACGCGCTGAAAACGCAGGCCAGCCCGCGCACCGTAGCCTCGAAACGCGGCCTCAAGGTCCAGGACGTCGTCGGCCGCCGCGCCGATGGTGCGTCCGAAGCCGGCATGGCCGATTCGACGAACTGAGAAGGAACAGGCTCACATGGCCAAGAAAACTCTCACCGTCCGCCAGATCGGCAGCCCGATCGGCCGCAAGCCTGACCAGCGCCAGACGCTTCAGGGCCTCGGCCTGAACAAGGTAGGCCGCAGCAAGGAACTCGTGGATACGCCGGAAGTTCGCGGCATGATCCGCAAGGTCTCACATCTCGTGGAAGTGGTCGGCGAATAAGACGCGGCCCGCGTCCCCGCCACTCCCTGCATTCGAAAGTCCAGTGTCATGAAACTCAACGACCTCTCTCCCGCTGAAGGCTCCACCAAGAAGCGCATGCGCGTTGGCCGCGGCGTCGGCTCCGGCAAGGGCAAGACCGCCGGTCGCGGCGTCAAGGGTCAACACGCCCGTTCGGGCGTGGCCGTGAACGGCTTCGAAGGCGGCCAGATGCCGATCTACATGCGCCTTCCGAAGCGCGGCTTCACCGCCCCGAGTTCGAAGACGCATGCCTGGGTGAACCTTGGCCGTATCGCGAAGGCGGTTGAAGCCGGCAACCTCGATGCCTCGAACGTGACTGAAGAGTCGCTGGTCGCGGCCGGTCTGGTGCGCAATGTCCGCGATGGCGTGCGTCTCCTGGCCAAGGGCGATGCTCCGAAGAAACTGAAGATCACCGTGACCGGTGCCTCGAAAGCGGCCGTCGAAGCCGTCGAGAAAGCTGGCGGTTCCGTGACGATCACCGGCGCTGCAAAAGACACAGCTGCGGAATAATCCGGGGGTTTTGCTTAACGCCCCTTCACAAACCATACCTCGCCGCCGATCTTTGGCGGCGAACGTCTTTCAGGGAGGCTCGTGCAGCCGATGGCGAA
>CAZXQD010000157.1:0-5377 GCA_964643405.1 uncultured Hyphomonas sp.
GCGCTGATCGCTGTGCCTGGCCTCAACGCCCAGACATTCGGCGAAGTCGGCACGGAAACATGGTCGGTGTTCGGCGATTTCACCTATGATGTCACCGACAAGCTCGCTGTCTCCGTCGGCGGCCGCTACACCGAGGACAAGCGTTCTTCCGTCGTTCTCCGCCGCAGCTATGCGGGCGGCTTCTCGCCCTTCTTCGGCGGCAATGCAGTTCCGTTCGCAACGACATCGAACTTCGACGGCTCTATCACCTTCGACGATTTCAGCCCGCGCGTATCGGTCAGCTACAAGCCGGTCGAAGACCACACGCTCTATGCAACCTACTCGCAGGGCTTCAAGGGCGGCTCGTTCGACCCGCGCGGCCAGACCTCGGCGGCACCGGACTTCAACCAGGACGGCACACGCTCGGCGCAGGAAATCTTCGACTTCATGCAGTTCGATCCGGAAGAGGTGGACAGCTACGAGATCGGCTGGAAATCGAGCCTGTTCGACAAGCGCCTGCAATCGAGCCTCGCCGGCTTCTGGATGGACTACAAGGACGTTCAGGTCCCGGGTTCGGCCGGCGTCGACACGAACGGCGACGGCGTCAACGACACCTTCACGGGGGTGACCACCAACGCTGGCGCGGCAACGCTCTGGGGCGTGGAGTACGAAGGCACCGCCTTCCTCGCCGAACAGATCTTCAACGAGACGGACAATCTCACCGCCGGCTTTGCCATCGGCTACATCGACGCGCAGTATGATGAGTTCATCGACGCGTTCGGTGTGGACGTGGCCGACCAGCGCGTGTTCCAGAACACGCCGGAATGGACCGGAAGCCTGCGTCTCACCTACGACACGCCGTTCGACATCCTGCAGAAGGAAGGCCGCCTGAAGATCAACACGCTCGCATCCTATCGTAGCGACTCGAGCCAATTCGAAGTGCGCAGCCCCCTCGACCAGGAGGCCTACACGCTGATCGACCTGGGCCTGCGCTGGCAGGCCGATGGCAGCGCCTGGGGCTATACCCTTACGGGCAAGAACCTGACCGACGAGCGCTACAAGGTTGCCGGGTATAACTTCATCAACCCGGTGACCGGCGCCTCGACACTCGGCCTGGAGGGCGTGCTGACGGCATTCTATGGCGACCCGCGCACCATCACGTTCGGGATCGACTACAACTTCTAGAGGGGAATGGAGGCGCCCGGCGCGTTTCCTCCCAAACGCCCGCCACGAAAGCAGCGGGTAAGCCGGGAGCTTCAACTGGGCGGTGCCATACGGCGCCGCCCTTTTTTGTTTCCTAAAATATCAGTGCGCGGAGCTTTTCACGCGCACGGCCCGTGGTTTGGCCGCTGGCGCGGCGCGCCGGGCTGCCTCGAAACCGCCGGTGATGAACGGCACCATGTGCTCGCATGCATCGGCCAAGTCGTCCGAGCGCACGAGGCCGTTCGACAGCGTGTCAAGGCGCCCAGTCTGGGCGAGACCGAGCGTCAGCGCGCCAGAGAAACAGTGGTAGCCCCAGAACAGGTCGCGCTCATTCATGCCGGGCAGCGCAAGGCGCAGCGCATCCAGGAACTTGCGGATCAGCGGGTCAAAGTGCTCCGTCATCAGACGGCCACCCCAGCCCGGCGTATTGTTCACATAGGCGACAAGCGCATAATAGCTGTTCCAGCCCGGCTCCTTGAGGTGCGGCCCCTTGAACAGCGGCTCCACATAGGCACGGATGATCGCTTCGACCGTTGGCGCCCCCGGTTTTGCGGCGGCTATCGCATCTATCAGGGCCGTCTCGCGCAGATCGTTCAGCACTTTTGCACGCCGGTCGAACACCGCGACGAACAGCTTTTCCTTCGATCCGAAGTAATAGTGCGGCAGCGCCACATCAACTTCGGCCCGCTTCGCGATGGTGCGCAGCGTCACGCCGTCAAAGCCATGCGCGCTGAATTCGATCTCGGCCGCATCCAGAATCGCAGTCCGGCGGTCAGTCTTCGGTGGCGGAGATTTCTTGCGAGCGCTCAGCGGCGTATCCTCAGCATGTGTCTGCGCGGGACTATGAACCCTTCCGGCCCTGCGAGTCAAAGCAGGCATCCGCGGAATCAAGTTCAGCCGCTTGCGCACCCGGTGTTTTCCGGCTTACATTTCAACAGATGTTGAAACGGGACGCAAGTTCCCGCACGCGAGGGAGGGCGTTCGATGACACCAGAAGGGGAAGATATCGCCTGGACGTCTGCGGACGGTTTGTCGCTCTATGCGAAATCCTACGGTCCGGCGGGCGCGCCGCTGACCGTGCTGTGCATCCATGGCCTTACGCGCAATCACAAGGACTTCGAGCCGATGATCGCCGCCCTGCCCGGACGCTACCGTTTCATTGCGGTGGATGTACGCGGACGGGGCCGGTCGGCGCATGATCCGGAGCACAAGAACTACAACCCCGCGATCTACGCAAAGGACATGGGCCTGCTGCTCGACACGCTGGGCTTGCAACGCGCTGCGCTGATCGGCACCTCGATGGGCGGCCTTATCTCGCTGTTGATGATGCGCCGCATGCCGAAGCGGATTGCCGGCGTTGTGCTGAACGATGTGGGGCCCGTCGTGGAGAAGACCGGCATCGAGCGGATCGCGGGCTATGCCGGCAAGGTTCAGCCAGTGACCGACTGGGCCAGCGCCGCGCAGGCCGTAAAGGCCATTCAGGGCGCAGCCTTTCCCGACATGCCGGAGGCGCGCTGGATGGACTTTGCCCGGCGCACCTATCGCGAGCTGCCTACCGGCGAAGTCGTGCTCGACTATGATCCGGGCATCGCCGCCTCGCTGGGCAAGGTGAAGCCGGGGGCGCTGACGAATTTCCTGCTCTGGCGTCTGTTCGGCGGCCTGAAGAAGGCGCCGCTGCTCGTCGTGAGGGGCGCAACGTCAGATATCCTTTCTGCCAGCACGGCGGAAGAAATGGTGCGGCGCCACCCGGATGCGCGCCTTGCCACTGTGCCGCGTGTCGGCCATGCGCCGATCCTCGACGAGCCCGAAGCCGTTTCCGCCATTTCAGACTTCCTCGCGCGCCTGGAGAGCAAGGCATGACATCCTCCCCGCTACCGCTGGCCGCCCCAAAGATCTCCGGGCGTGCCTGGGTTCTGGCCGTCCTTACGCTGACATATACGTTCAACCATGTGGACCGGCAGATCCTGGTGATCCTGCTGGAGCCCATCAAGGCCGAGTTCAACCTGACGGACGCACATGTCGGCTGGCTCACCGGGCTCGTCTTTGCCGCTTTCTACGCCACCATCGGGATCCCCGTGGCGATGTGGGCAGACCGCGGCAACCGGCGCAACATCATCGCGCTCGCCCTTGGCATCTGGTCGGCGATGACGGCGCTGTCAGGCCTCGCGCAGAACTTCTGGCACCTCTTGCTCGCCCGAATGGGCGTTGGCATCGGCGAGGCCGGCGGCACGCCGCCTGCCACCTCGATGATTGCCGACCTTTATCCGCCGCAGGAACGCGCCATGGCGCTCGGAATCTATACCAGCGGCATCGGTCTCGGCATCATGGCGGGCTTCGCGCTGGGTGGCTATGTCTACGAACTCTATGGCTGGCGCGTTGCCTTCTTCGTTGCAGGCGTGCCGGGATTGATCCTTGCGCTGATCGTCCGCTTCGGCATTCCCGAACCGGTGCGCGGCCTTGCCGACCAGCGCAAAGATGACGGCCCCGCGCCCTCAATCGGCGAGACGCTGAAATTCATCGGCGGCCAATCCTCCTATCTCTGGCTCCTGGCAGGCTGCCTTCTCATCTGCATTTCCGCCAACGCCTTCCTCGTCTTTACCTCCAGCCACCTGCAACGCACCTACGGCCTCACGCCCGGCCAGGTGTCGCTGCCGCTCGGCCTCCTGATCGGCGGTGTCGGTAGCGTCGGCGCGGTCGTGCTTGGCCGGGTGTGCGATGTGATGTCGAAGCGCGACCTGCGCTGGCGACCGCTGATCATTGCGCTCTGCGCCGGCCTCGCCTTGCCCTTCGCGTGGATGTTCCTGCGCGCCCCCACAGTGGAGATGGCCTATGCCTGGAACATCGTGCCGAGCTTCATCGGCCTGATTTACGCCAGCGTCGCCTACACCGCCTCTCAGGAACTGGTGAAGCTCCGTATGCGGTCATTCGCGTCGGCGTTCATGCTGTTCTGCCTTACACTCGTTGGTATCGGCTGCGGCCCGCTGATCGCCGGCCTCCTGTCCGATCACTTCGCCGCGCAGGGCGCTCCGCAGCCGCTGGCCCGGGCACTGGAGCTGATCCTCGTGTTCAACGCCGCGAGCATCGCCTGCCTGCTGATGGCAACCCGCAACTACCGCCGCGACGCCGAACGCGCCGCCGCTTGAAGCCGAACCCCGGCTGATGTAAGTTCCGAAAAAGAACGGAGTCTGCCATGAGCTATACCCTGCCCGACGAGATGATTACGCCGGAGGCCTATAACCAGCGCGGCATCGGCAAACTGCCGGGCCATATCGGCATGGTCGTCACCCGCACGGACCGGGACCGGTTCGAGGCCTATTTCGATATCCTCGAGCACCATCACGCGCCAAACGGTTTCCTCCACGCGGGCAGCCTCGTGACGCTGGCCGACTCCCTCTGCGGCTATGCCACCGTCGCCAACATCAAGGATGGCGCCACCGGCTTTACCACGATCGAGCTGAAGACGAACTTCTTCGCCACCGCCCTCGAAGGCCGCGTCTTCGCGGTCGCCACGCCGGTCCATATTGGCGGCTCCACACAGGTCTGGGACTGCGAAGTGACCAGCGACAAGGGCAAGCGCATGGCGCTTTTCCGCTGCTCGCAGATGGTACTGAGGGCGAAGGGCTAACCCCCCGCCTCTTTCCATCCGCCTGCGGAGGTTTGCTGGAAATAGCGGGTGACAAGGCCGGAATCCTTTGCGGCCTTGAACTGTTCACGGGCCCGTGCGCGCGTGTCCTTGTCGCCGTCCTCGAAGATCACCATGCAGCGGCGGAACGGTGCCTCGACCGGCGCGTCGGTGCCGTCCATCAAGACGAGCGCGTCGGCATTGTTCGCGTTCTTCAGTTTCGAGGAGAGCAGCACCGGCTGGCGCGCCGCGTCCAGCCCCGGTGCCTCGGCCTGGCCGTGCGGCAGGAAGGAGGCGTCGTCGAAAGTCCACAACGCGGCGTCGAGCTTTGCCAGCCGGTCCATGTCCGGCGAGACCGCGAGCACGCGCCATCCCGCCTCCAGACATTTCTGCATCAGGGGCGGCGCCGCCACCTCAAGCGCCGTGCGCGAGAGGTGGTAGAACCACCATTCCGGCCGGATGGCCTCACTCATAATTGTCCATGATCCAACGGTTCAGCAGCCGCGGGCCATAGCCCGAAGCCCAGCTCGGATCGGTCGGGGCTTTTTCGCCTTCGACCCAGGCGACGCCGGC
>CAZXQD010000158.1:0-5324 GCA_964643405.1 uncultured Hyphomonas sp.
CTTTTGCCACGGAAGCGATGATCCGGTCCATGATCGCCTGGATCTGGTCGTCCTTGAGCGCCTCGCGCGGCTGGATCGTCACCTCGAACGCGACCGATTTCTTGCCCTCCGGCACGCCCTGCCCCTGATAGACGTCAAACACATCCACCTTCGAGACAAGCTGCTTCTCGGCGCCCTGCGCATGCTTGACGAGTTCACCGGCGGCAACGCCCGCGTCCACCACAAAGGCAAGATCGCGCCGGATCGGCGTCAGTTCGGCCTTCTCCAGTACGGGTTTGGTCTTGGTGGACTTCGCCTTCATCACCGGCAGCGCATTGAGGTTCAGTTCAAAGGCATAGACCGGCCCATCCACATCCAGGGCCTTCAGCACGCCCGGATGAAGCGCGCCGAAGTTGGCAACCGTCATCTTCGGGCCGAGCTTCAGGCTGGCCGACTGGCCGGGATGCCAGTGCGGCTGCGTCGCGGCGGCGATCTGGAACTTGTCCGCAGACTGACCAAGTGCAGCGAGCAGCGCAAAGAGGTCCGCCTTGGCGGCGAACGCATCATAGGCGTGCGGTGTGCCCTGCCAGTGACGCTGCACAGAAGGCTGCACCAGTGCGGCGATCACGGTGCGCTGGTCCTTTGGGCCATCGCCAAGATAGATCGGGCCGGCTTCGAACAGGCGGATGTTGCGCTCGCCGCGGTTGGCAGCGCGCTGCGCGGCCTGCGCGAGGTTCGCCAGCGCCGTGGGGCGCATGTAGTTCAGCTCGCTGGCCACAGGGTTTGCAACCGTCAGCGCCTCGTCGATCTTGCCGAAAAGGCCCGCATGCTCCTTCGCCATGAAGCTCCAGGTAACTGCCTCCTGGAACCCGCGCGCGGCCATCGCCCGGCGCGCAATTGCCACCCGCGACTGGCGCGTCGAGGCAACGCCCTGCTTCATGCCCTCGGTCATCGGCAGGGACCGTGTCGGCAGCTGGTCGTAGCCCACGAGGCGCGCCACTTCCTCCACAATGTCCGCAGAACGATCAATATCGAAACGGTGCGAGGGCGGCAGCAGGTACCAGGCGTCACCTGCATCCTCGATGTCGATCTCGAGATCCTTCAGGATACGCTTCATCTCGGCGGGCTTCACAACGAGACCGGTCAGGCGCTCCACGTCGCCGTGATAGAAAGTCACCTTCTGGATCCGCGCCGGAATGGAGCCAGCCACACGGGCCTTGGTCGCCGTGCCGCCGCCATATTCAAGGATCAGCGCCAGAGCGAGGTTCAGCCCGTCCATGCAGCTTTGCGGGTCCACCCCGCGCTCGAAACGATAACGCGCATCCGAATGGATGCCGGTGACGCGCCCCGTGCGCGCCGTGCGAAGTGGATCAAACCAGGCGCTCTCGATGAATACGTCGTTCGTCTCGGCGGACACACCCGTGGACATGCCGCCCATCACGCCGCCGAGGCCAATGACGCCGGAGGCGTCCGCGATCACGCACATGTCTTCCGTGACCTGATAGGTCTTGCCGTCAAGCGCCTCGAAGCTTTCGCCCTTGCGGCCAAGACGCGCCACAACGGCACCCGAAAGTTTCGCGGCGTCATACACGTGCAGCGGACGGGCCCGGTCGAGCGAGATATAGTTCGTCACGTCGACCAGCAACGAGCGCGGCTGCAGACCTGCCGCTTTCAGGCGCGCCTGCATCCAGTCCGGGGACGGACCATTGGTGACGCCGCGCACCAGAGCGCCCGCAAACATCGGACAGGCTTCCGGCGCTTCCAGTTTGATCTCGACCGGGCAATCGCCCGAGCCGGGCACCTTCTTCGCATCATTGCGCAGGAAACGCCCCGCGCCTGCAGCCGCAAGATCGCGCGCAATGCCCTGCACGCCCAGCCAGTCAGGCCGGTTTGGCGTCACTTCGAAATCGATGATGGCATCCGTGGCGCCCAGCGCTTCGGCGGCCGGCGTGCCGACGGCGAAGTCTCCGGCGAGATCGATGATGCCATCATGGTCGTCGCCCGTTTCCAGCTCGCGCGAGGAGCACATCATCCCATGGCTTTCAACGCCGCGAATGGCGCGCGGCTTCTTGTCGAGCGCCATGTTGAGCCCGGGAATCCATGTACCCAGCGGCGCATAGATGGCTGTCATGCCGGCGCGCGCGTTCGGCGCACCGCAGACGATCTGCTTGATGCCATCGATCGTGTCGACCTTGCAGACGCGCAATTTGTCCGCCTGCGGATGAGGCTCGGCTTCCAGCACCTTGCACACCGAGAAGGGCGCCAGCGCCTTCTTCGGGTCGGTGACGTGTTCGACCTCGAGCCCCGCCTTGCCCATGTAGCCGAGGATATCGTCCAGCGACGCCTTGGTGACGAGGTGATCGGTAAGCCAGGAAAGCGTGAATTTCATGCAGCGGCTCCAGGAGCGGTATAGCCTGCGGCGCGCGCTTCGGCGCGCTCCGCCTTGACGTGGTCGGCGGCGCGGGCAGCAAAGCCCGCATCCAGTATCTCGACGAGACGGAACGTCTCGAAAATCACCTGCATGTCCGGCGTATAGCTGCCTTCACGCGTGAAAAAGTCCTTGTGCGCATCAAACCAGTAGGCATGGCTAAGGTCGCCCTCGCCTTCAAGCGCAGCCTGTGCGGGCGTAACCTGCGTTATCGGCAGGACTTCGAGGCTCAGCGTCTCGATGACAGCAACCGGCACATCAGCGCCCGACAGTACGACCTGATGTTCGCCAACCGACGTTTCAAAGCCGAGCGAAGCCGCCGAGCACGTCGCCGTCTTCACGCCGGCAACGACCAGGGCGGCCAGCCGGTCGGCCAGCGCGGGGCTGTCCCCGAACCGGAACTGTTTCAGGGCGCTCCAGTCGGCAGGGGCTGTCACGACAGACCTCCGCTGACGGACGGTGTTAGCCAGGGCGAGAAGCCGTAATGGCGCGTCCATTGCGGATCGGCCTCGAAATAGGGCCGCAGGTCAGGCATGCCATATTTCAGCATGGCGAGACGGTCCACGCCCATGCCGAAGGCAAAGCCCTGGTGGATTGCCGGGTCCAGCCCGCAATTGCGCAGCACGTTCGGATGCACCATGCCGCAGCCGAGCACTTCCAGCCAGTCTGTGCCTTTGCCGACTTCGACGACGCCGCCGGAGCGATGGCACTGCACGTCCATCTCGGCCGAAGGCTCCGTGAACGGAAAGAAGTGTGGCCGGAATCGCGCCGTCACATTGTCCACTTCGAAGAAGGCCTTCACGAAATCCACGAGACACCCCTTGAGGTGGCCCATATGGATGCCCTCCTCGATGACGAGACCTTCCACCTGGTGGAACATCGGCGTGTGCGTCGCGTCCCAGTCATTGCGGAACACGCGGCCCGGCACGAGAATCCGGATCGGCGGTTTTTCGCTCATCATCGTGCGCACCTGCACCGGACTCGTATGTGTACGGAGCACTTTCGGCAAAGCATTGTCGCCTTGCTTCAGGAAGAAAGTGTCATGCGTCTCGCGGGCCGGGTGGCCTTCCGGGAAATTCAGCGCCGTGAAATTGTGCCAGTCGTCTTCGATATCCGGGCCTTCCGCCACGCGGAAACCCATGTCGCCGAAGATCGCCGCGATCTCCTCGAACACCTGCATTACCGGATGCAGTGCCCCTTCGCCGGCAGACGGAGCGGCCGGCAGCGTCAGGTCAACGGTCTCGCGCTTCAGCTGGGCTTCCAGCGCCACCGCCTCCAGCGCGCCCTTGCGGGCCCGTACGGCGTCCTCGATCCGTCCCTTCAGGGCGTTCAGCGCCGGCCCCTTTTCCTTGCGCTCTTCCGGCGCCATGGCGCCCAGCGTGCCCATCAGGCCGGAGACCCGGCCCTTCTTGCCAAGCTCGGCGACGCGCACGGCGTCCAGCGCGTCAAGGCTGGCGGCTGCCGCGATCGCGGCCAGCGCTTCCTGCTCGATGGATTTGATATCGGACACGAAATGCCCCTTCCGGAAAACCAAGCGCGCTGTTTAGCGGCCTCTTGGGTCCGCGCCAACCCCGACAGATTCGCGCTTCAGACTGGCTCGTAATGGCGCAAGGCCGCAAAGAAAGTCTCAAAATCTGCCCACCACAGGACATCGTCCCGGCTGCCGTCGAGCTTGAACCGGTCGAAATCGGTAAACCCGACCCGGGGCGCGCCCGGCTGGTTATAGTCGAGGAACAGGGTTTCCCGGTACCATTGGGCCAGCACGATCATCCCTTTCGCGCCGGACGGGAACTGGCCGGCATCCTCCGGCGAATCCGGGTCTGCATAGTCGCACACCGTCTCCCAGACCGTCCGCAGGCTCTCGGCCGGGATAAGGTCATTATAGCCGCCGAAGGGCATGATCACGTGATTGTAGCGCGTCGGCTCAGGATGCTTCGGCAGCGGAATGCAGAGGCCAGCCACCGAGCCGCCATTCTGGTACCGGTAAAGCGAGATCAGCAGGTCCGGCAAAGCACGGCCGAGGCGCGCTTCGGCGCGGGTAATGTCGTCCTCACTGAGCCCGCGGGTCATGGCCGAATGGGCGTCTGCCCAGGCCGCCGCCTCAACTTCGGCGGCGGGCACGGTCTCGACCGGCGCGGAGAAGAAGGAACTCACCGTCACCGGCTCCGGCAACAGGCGCAGGTCCGCCGCCGGCGCATCGTCGTCGGCGTCAACGCCCATGTCCGTTGCCCATTGCGGGAAGTAGCTCGACGGATGCCCTTCAAGCCGGTCGATGTAGAGGCCAAGAATCGAGCCGACTGCGCCGACAGCCAGTGGCCAGATCGCATCGCCCGGCGCGAACGGCGCCACATCCACCCCGCCACTGACCAGCGCGCTGAAGCCGAAACCGATCAGGTAGAGGACTGAAACGAGCATCAGCTGAACGGCAAAATCGGCCGGCAGCTGCAGGCAGTACCGCTTCAGTTTTCCGGTGTTGCGGGCTTGGCGCCAGGTGCGCATCTGGCCAAACAGGTAGGCGGCGGTGAAGCCGATGCCGAGGAATGGCAGGATCCATGGTGAGCGCTGCACGAAGCCCATGGCGAGCGCATACACGACCAGGCCGCCGCCCAGTGCGATGCGCCAGACCACGCTCACCTTCGACACGCCCATGAAAAAAGCCTCCCGCGACATGAGGTCAGCGGGAGGCTTAATTCAGGCGCAGGCGATGTGCCAGCGGGCGCGTTCAGATTACGCGCGGGCAGCTTTCTTGCGGGCGTTGCGGGCCTTCTTGGTGTTGCCAAAAATGCCGATGTTCGCGCGCTTCGAGAGGTTCGCAGTCCATTTCGAGTTACGGCGCTTGACGCGCGGCTTCTTGCTCGGGCTGAGGACGCTGTTCGGGGACTTGCTCATGGGTCTGTATCCTTAGGCGAGGGCAGCT
>CAZXQD010000159.1:0-5313 GCA_964643405.1 uncultured Hyphomonas sp.
TGTTCACGTGCGGCTTCGTACGCTCAAACTTTGCCTTGCCCATCGGGCCTCTCCTCTTTCCAGGTCTGCGCCCGGATTGCCGGACGAGGTTTAACCAACATCTTGTCAGGCCACCTGCCTGCTAGTGGCGCCTCATACCCATGTCGCCTCCCGGATTCAAGCGGGCTTGTGACACTCTGATGGCCTTATTCGCAGGGCCTTGCCGCAGGGGCCGGGCCAGCCGATAACGCGCGCCGAACCCCATGAAAACACGCGGAGCGCCCTTGAGAGACGAACTTCAGCTTCATGCCGTCCGCCTCGCTGGAGCCTCCTTGCGGGACCTTGCGGCGGCGCGGGCCACCGCCCTGCCCCTCACGGCAGCAGGATGGAAGGTGAACCTCGCCCGGCATTACCTCGACACGGCCGCCGAAGCGGCGCTGCTGAAGCACGGCGCCGAGGCGGGGCTGGACGGGGCGGCGAAGCGTTTGTTCAGGGGCGAGATCGTCAATCCGTCCGAAGGCCGGCCGGCGCTGCACTGGGCGCTGCGGGCACAGGCGCCGCTGGCGGGCGAGCCGGAGACTGTGCGCCTCGGCCTGAAGCCGGCGCTGGAGTTTGCGGGGAAGGTGCGCTCCGGCGCAGTGCGCACCGCGGGCGGGAGCAAGTTTGCCGCCGTGCTGCATGTCGGCATCGGGGGATCTGATTTCGGGCCCCGGCTGGTGGCCGATGCGTTCGAAGACCTGGCGGACACGGGGCTGACGCTGCGCTTTACGGCGAATGTTGACCCCTTTGACCTCGACCGGGCGATGGCGGGGCTCGATCCGACGACGACACTGGTGATCGGCGTGTCGAAATCCTTCGGGACAGAAGAGACACTTTACAATGTGAACCGGGCGCGGGTCTGGCTGGAGGGGGCGCTTGGCGACAAGGCGCACCAGCATCTGGCGCTGGTGACGGCGAATCCGGACAAGGCGCGCAAATGGCTGGGCGGGCGCGAGGCACACCTGTTCGACATGCCGCTGTCGGTCGGCGGGCGATTCTCGTTCTGGTCGGCGGCGTCGCTGGCCTGCATGATCGCGCTGGGGCCGGACGTGTTCGGGCGCATCCTGAAGGGCGCGGCCGAGATGGACGCGCATGCGCAGGATACCGCGCTGGCGGAGAATGTGCCGATGCGCCTGGCGCTGCTCGACTACTGGAACGCGAGCGTGCGCGGCGCGCCGATGCGCGTGGTGCTGGCCTATGCCAACCGGCTGCGGATGTTGCCGACCTACCTGCAGCAGCTGGAAATGGAATCGAACGGCAAATCAGTTGGGCCGAAGGGCGAAACCGTGGCGCCGCCGACCGCGCCGGCGGTGTGGGGCGGCGAAGGCTCTGTGGGTCAGCATTCGTATCACCAATGGCTGCATCAGGGCTCGCAGGCGGTGCCTTGCGAATTCATCCTGGCGGCGGACCGGGGGCGCGATGCAGAGGGGCTGACGGCGCTGACCTCGCATGCGCTGGCGCAGGCGGAAGTGCTGGCGAACGGACGCAGCCTTGCCGAGATCGAGGCGGAGGAGCCTGGTCTGGAGCCGGGCGTGGCCGAGCAGAAGGTGCATGCGGGCGGGCGGCCTTCGACGCTGCTGTCGCACGCTGCCTTCGGGCCGGAAGCGTTTGGCGCACTGGTGGCGCTGTATGAACACCGGACCTATTTCGCGGGGCACCTGTGGGGCCTCAACCCGTTTGACCAGTGGGGCGTGGAGCGCGGCAAGACGATGGCGGCACGGCTGCGCCCTGCCCTGACGGCGCCGGAAACAGCGGACGATCCGGTGACGGCGGCGCTGATCCGGATGCTTGGCTAGGCCATGCCGGTTGCCCGATTGCTCCGTGAGCGGACGGTTGGCGAGACGCGCTGGGCGGCGCTGGACGGACGGGATGTGCCGGTCGCGCTGTATCTCGAGCGGGCGAGTGATGCTGGCCGCGCCGTGATCGGCGAGCGGATCAGCGCGCGGGTGCGCAAGGGGGATGCGGCGCTGGGCGGGGCGTTTGTGGACCTCGGGCCGAAGGGCGAGGCTTTTGTGCGACTGAAGCCGGACGTGCGGCTGGCCGAGGGCGCAGCGGTTACGGTTGAGGTGGTGGCCGAGGCGCGGCGGGGCAAGCTGGCGCGCGTGCGGATGGCGGATGAGACGGCGGCGCCGGGGCTGGCGGGCGTGGAGGCCTGGCGGGCGAGCCTGAAGGGCGGCGCGGCGGCGCCGGTGGATGACCGGGCAGCGGGCGATGCAGACATACAGGCGGCGTTCGAGGACGCGCTCGCGCAGCGCGTGACACTGCGCGGCGGCGGGCGGCTGCAGGCCGAACGGACCGAGGCGCTGGTGGCGGCGGACATTGATACGGCAGGGCGTGCCGCGAAAGGCAGTCGGGCCGCGGCGGCGCAGGCGATCAATACCGAGGCGGCGGCGGAGCTGGCGCGGCAGATGCTGCTGCGCGGCTGGGGCGGGCTGGCGGTGCTGGACTGCGTCTCGCCGGTGGGCAAGGCGGCGGGCGGCGCGGTGCGGGCGGCGTTCCTCGAAACCTTCAAGGATATGTCGGCGCGGCAGGTGAAGGCGCTGGCACCGTCCGAGTTCGGGCTGATGGAGATTTCGGCGGACTGGCAGCTGACGCCGCTGGAGGAGCGGATGGCTGGGCCGGAAGCGTTGGCGCTCAGCGGGCTGCGGTTGCTGGAGGCGGAGGCGCGGGTGAGCCGGATGGCGCGGCTGGAGCTGACCCTGCCCGAGGCGGCGCATAGCTGGCTGGCGACCAGCGGGCTGGGCGCGGACGGGCAACTGTCGCAAACCTATGGCGGCCGGCTGGTGATTCTGCCGGGCCCCAAGTCGCTGCCTGAAGTGAAGCCTGCCCCATGAGCAAACCCGTTGCCCCAGAACACCGCCAGCCGAAATGCGCGCGCTGCCGCAAGCACCCGGTGCTGGCCGAGTACCGGCCGTTCTGCTCCAAACGGTGCGCCGACGCCGATCTTGGCAGCTGGCTGAACGGTGCCTACGCGATTGCCGGGCGCCCGGCCGAGGACGCCGACGACGCCCCGGAAGGGGCCAGACGGCCGCCGGACGAGGAAGACTGACAAGGCACTGAAATCGGCATGGACAAGGGGGACGGCCTTCGTTAAGTAGCCGCTTCCCCAAATGGCCCGCCCGGGTAGCTCAGGGGTAGAGCAGCGGATTGAAAATCCGCGTGTCGGTGGTTCGATTCCGCCCCCGGGCACCATTCTGGCTTCCAGCGACGTCCGTCGGCATCCGCCCGCATCCATAAAAACAAGGACTTAGAGCGGGGCCACCAACGTCTCCGTCCGCCAACGTCCACCCAAAAACGTTGGAAGAATTTTTTTTTGTTGGCATTTTGTTGGCATCGAGACGGCTCGGAATCGCAACGGCCGGAAAAATGCCAACACTTTTTGACGATGCCAACAAAATGCCGCTGACAGACACACGAATCCGCGGTCTCAAACCGGACAGCCGCACGAAGCGCTACAGCGACGGCTATGGCCTCTATCTCGAGGTAACGACGGGCGGATCGAAGCTGTGGAAGATGGCCTACCGCTTTGAGGGTAAGCAGAAGACCTTGTCCTTCGGACCTTACCCGGAAGTCTCACTCGGCCGGGCCAGAGAACGGCGGCTTGAAGCCCGGACGATGCTTTTTGAAGGCGTTGACCCTTCGGCTATCAAGAAGGCCGGTCAAGAAATGCGGCGCGCCGAGATCGAAGATACCTTCGCCCGGATCGCTGATGAGCTGCTCCAGAAGGAGGAGATCGAGGGACTCGCCCCGGCCACGCTGAAGAAGAAACGCTGGCTCGCGCGCCTTGCATCCGAAGACCTTGGCTCGAAGCCCATACGGAACATCAAGGCACCCGAAATCCTCGCGACCCTTCGAAGGGTCGAGAAGGAAGGAAACTACGAATCAGCACGCCGGCTGCGTGCCCTGATCGGTCAGATCTTCCGCTACGCGATCGCAACGACCCGGGCGGACGGTGACCCGACCGTGGCGCTGAAGGGGGCGCTTATTGCGCCCAAGGTCCAGCACAGGGCCGCCGTGACCGACCGCAAGGGGTTTGCGAAGCTGATCAGGACCGTCTGGACGTATGAGGGCACGGTCGAAGCCCAGGCTGCCCTGAAGCTGCTGGCGCTGCTCTATCCCCGTCCTGGCGAACTACGCCTGTCCCACTGGAGCGAGTTCGACTTTGAAGAGCGGATGTGGACCATCCCGGCCGACCGGACCAAAACGCGCAAACTGCACACAAAGCCCCTGCCCGGACCCGCCATTGAGATCCTCAAGGATCTGAAGCGGTTCACAGGCAAAGGTTCGCTCGTCCTTCCGTCTCAGATGTCGGACGGACGGCCCCTCAGCGAGAACACCATGAACTACGCGCTGCGCCGGCTCGATATCCAAGCAGACGTCCATACGTGCCACGGGTTCCGGGCCAGCGCTTCAAGCCTCCTCAATGAGAGCGGGAAATGGCACCCTGACGCCATCGAAGCCGAGCTCGCCCATGTCGGCGACAATCATGTGCGCAAGGCCTATCACCGAGCAACCTACTGGGACGAACGCGTCCGCATGGCGGAATGGTGGGCGGCAGAAGTGATGAAATTTGCAGCTCCATGACAATGCAAAGACGCCATCAAGACCGTTTAGCGAACTGACTGGCGCACGCGCACACATAACAAGTCGGTTGCCAAAAATTTATTGCGGAATGCTCGCGCCAAAAAAGCGGTCGATGCAGACCTTCTACCCGCTCCATATTCGTGAGTCCGCAATATACAGGATGGGTCGCTTAAACCTCGTCCATTATCGAGCTTTCCAGGGTGCTGACGCCGTATACTTAGGGCATTCGCACAAGATATACTTGGCGCTCCTCATCGGATGCTTCCGGCGGTCGTTCAGGGTGCGGCGGCACGAGCGAGACATTATTCCATCGTTGAAGCCTGAAATCTGTCCCGTAGCAGGCGGGGCACGTACCACTGAAGTTGTTAAGTGGAAGTCTGATTGCGCGGGCTAAGTGAATGCCAAAGAAGCCAGACCGCACCACACACGATTGCTGCGTCGGCCAGGTTAAAAGCTGGCCAATGCCAACCGGCAGCATGGAAGTCCAGAAAGTCCGTCACAGCGCCGCGGTGCACCCGATCGATTAGGTTGCCTAACGCGCCGCCGACGATTAGCGCCAACGCAAGCTGCTCACCTGATCGCGTCGTGCGCCAGAACCAAAATGCCAAAGCCACCGTGATTGAAGCTGTGATGACAATGATAGGCCAAGCGCTCGTTGCAGTTCCGAAGAGCCCGAAAGATACGCCGCGATTAAAGCTTAGTGTCAGGTCG
>CAZXQD010000160.1:0-3524 GCA_964643405.1 uncultured Hyphomonas sp.
GTGATCTCGGAGAGCGGGTTGGTCTGGTCCATGAACTGCGACAGCTGCGAGGAGCCGAAGAATTCGCGGACAGCGGCGACCACGGGTTTCGCGTTGATCAGGTCGTGCGGCATGACCGTGTCGATGTCGACGGCGCCCATGCGTTCCTTGATCGCGCGCTCCATGCGCACGAGACCTATGCGGTAGTTGTTTTCCATCAGCTCGCCGACCGAGCGGACACGGCGGTTGCCGAGGTTGTCGATGTCGTCGACTTCGCCCTTGCCGTCCTTCAGGTCGAGGATGACCTTCATCACGCCGATGATGTCTTCATGACGCAGGACGCGCATGTCGTCCGGGGCAGACTCGTACTCACGCACGGCCACCGAGAGACGCATGTTCATCTTCACGCGGCCAACGGCCGAGAGATCATAGCGCTCTGCATCGAAGAAGAGCTGGCCGAACAGGGCATCGGCGGCTTCCTGCGTCGGCGGCTCGCCGGGGCGCATGACGCGGTAGATGTCCGAGAGCGCCTCGAAACGGTTCTCGTTCTTGTCGGCTTTCAGCGTGTTGCGCAGCCAGGGGCCGCGGCCGCCGGCGTCGATGTCGAGCACTTCGATCATCTTCAGGCCGTAATCGCGCATTTCGGCGATCGACTCGGCTTCGAGCGTGTCGCCCGCTTCACCGAAGATCTCGCCGGTTTCCATGTTCACGACATCGCGCGCCAGGAACTTGCCGATCAGGGCTTCCGACGGAACGAGGATCTCGTCCGTGCCGCCTTCAGCGATGCGTTTCGCCTTCAGGGCCGTGATTTTCTTGCCGGCCTCAGCGACGACTTTCTTCGACTTGGCGTCGACGAGATCGTATTCCGGTTTCACGCCGCGCCAGGCATCCGGACGGAAGCTCGTGATCCAGCCCTTCTTGTCGAGGCGGAAGATCGAGTGGGTGTAGAACTGGTCGAGGATCTGCTCGGTATTGTAGCCGAGCGCGTAAAGGATCGTCGTAGCCGGCAGCTTGCGCTTGCGGTCAATACGGATGTTCAGGATGTCCTTCGCATCGAACTCGAAGTCGAGCCACGAGCCGCGATACGGGATGATACGAGCCGCGAACAGCAGCTTGCCGGAGGCGTGGGTCTTGCCCTTGTCATGGTCGAAGAAGACGCCGGGCGAGCGGTGCATCTGCGAGACGATCACGCGCTCGGTGCCGTTCACGACAAACGTGCCCTTGTCGGTCATCAGCGGGATATCGCCGAGATAGCATTCCTGCTCTTTCACTTCCTTGACGGAGCGTGCGCCGGTTTCCTCGTCCACGTCGAACACGACGAGCTGGAGGCGGACCTTGAGCGGCGCCTGGTAGGTCAGGTCGCGCTGCATACACTCTTCAACGTCGAACTTCGGCTGTTCGAATTCGTAGGAAACATATTCCAGAGTGGCGCGTTCGGAGAAGTCGGTGATCGGGAAAACCGACTTGAAGACACCGCCGAGACCATCATCCGTGCGCTTGTCGCGCGGCGTGTTCATCTGGAGGAAGGCTTCGTAGGACTCGCGCTGGACCTCGATCAGGTTTGGCATTTCGATGGCTTCGGGAATTCGGCCGAAGTTTTTGCGGATACGTTTCTTTTCCGTGAAGGAGAGTGCCATCCCAAGTTCCCATTTTTTCGGCGCCGCCAGGACCGGCGGCATGCCGGAGTTTGAAACGCGAGCACGCGGCGGCCCCAAAAGGAGACCGCCGCGCTAATCCACAACAGGGTGGCGCCTCGCGCGAACACCACCCGGATACACGCCCGAGGGCGCTTACTTCAGTTCGACTTTCGCACCAGCGTCTTCGAACTTTTTCTTCAGTGCTTCGCCGTCTGCTTTCGAGACGCCTTCTTTCACGGTCTTAGGAGCGCCTTCGACGAGGTCTTTGGCTTCTTTCAGGCCGAGCGCCGGAACGACTTCGCGCACCAGTTTGATGACTTCGATCTTCTTCGCACCGGCATCGGTGAGAACGAGGTCGAACTCGGTTTTCTCTTCAACAGCAGCCGCCGGAGCACCGCCGCCGCCGACAGCCGCAACTGCTACCGGAGCAGCAGCAGAAACGCCCCACTTCTCTTCGAGAAGTTTCGCGAGTTCAGCAGCTTCGAGAACGGTCAGGGCCGAGAGATCTTCGACAATCTTTTCCAGATTTGCCATGGTTGTATGTCCTGTTGTTTGGTTCGGTTGATAAGGTCGTGGGTTGCGAAAACGGGTGTCTTATGCCGCGTCTTTGGACGCGTAAGCGGACACCACGCGGGCAAGTTGCGATGCCGGAGCCTGGATGACGCCTGCGACTTTCGTCGCCGGAGCCTGCAGGAGGCCGATGAGCTTGCCACGCAGTTGGTCGAGAGACGGCAGCTTTGCGAGTGCTTCGACGCCTTTGGCGTCCAGCACCTGCTCGCCCATCACCGCACCGATGATCACGAGTTTCGAATTTTCCTTCGAGAACTCGTCAGCTGCTTTCGCAGCCGAGACCGGATCCGGAGAATAAGCGATGCCGACCGGGCCCTGGAACAGGTCCTGAGCCTTGTCGCCGCCCGTCCCGCCGAGGGCGATCTTCGCCAGGCGGTTCTTGACCACTTTAAAGTGCGCGCCGTCCTTGCGGAGCATGCCACGCAGCTTCGTCATTTCCGCGACGGTCAGACCGGTATAGTGGGTCACGATGACCACGCCCGACTCGTCGAAAACCCCTTTCAGGGTCTCAAGAGCCGCGCTTTTTCCAGCTTTATCCATTGCGGGTCTCCATTGAGGCGCCCGGACCATCCGGCCGCCCTAGGTGTTCGCCTTCGGCCTTCCGGCTTCCAGCGCCTGCCCAGGGATTGGCCTGCCCGGCTAGCCTTTTCCGGAAAAATTCCAGAAAATTCCGAACCGTATCTACGCCTCACCCCGTCTGCATAGGTGGCCTTGCGGCCCTTGGCATTCCTTTTGGGAATGGCCTATGGTCTGTGACAGGAAACGGGAGTCCCCCGAATGCACATCAGGAAACTCCCGTCAAGCGGCGGGCATTAACGCTTTTTCCACGGGGCCGCAACCCCCTCCCCGATTTTTTGTGCACGGCAAAACAAAAGGCCCGGGACAGCGAACCGTCCCGGGCCTTCGTTAACATTGAGGCTCAGCCTTCCGGCTGAAATCAGCCCTTGGCTTCGGCCAGGTCGACCTGCACGCCGCCGCCCATGGTGGACGAGAGCGAGATCTTGCGCACGAACGTGCCCTTCGCACCCGACGGGCGGGCTTTCACGAGGGCAGAGAGGAACGCGGTGACGTTCTTCTCGATGTCGGCTTCAGAGAAGCTGGCCTTGCCCACGCCTGCGTGAACGATACCGGCTTTTTCGACCTTGAATTCCACGGCGCCGCCTTTGGCGTCCTTGACGGCCTGGGCGATGTTCGGGGTCACGGTGCCCACTTTCGGGTTCGGCATCAGGCCGCGCGGGCCGAGCACCTTACCGAGACGGCCAACGAGGCCCATCATGTCCGGCGTCGCGATGACGCGGTCGAAGTCCATGAAGCCGCCATTGACCTTCTCGAACAGGT
>CAZXQD010000160.1:3624-5128 GCA_964643405.1 uncultured Hyphomonas sp.
GTCGCGATGACGCGGTCGAAGTCCATGAAGCCGCCATTGACCTTCTCGAACAGGTCTTCTGCGCCGACGATGTCTGCACCGGCTGCTTTGGCTTCTTCGGCCTTCTTGTCCTTGGCGAACACGGCGACGCGGACGTTCTTGCCGGTACCGGCCGGAAGGTTGACCACGCTGCGGACCTGTTGGTCTGCATATTTCGGGTCAACGCCGAGATTCACGGCGATTTCTATGGTTTCGTCGAATTTCGCCTTGGCGTTCGACTTCACGAGCTTCACGGCTTCCGAAAGCGAATAGACTTTCGTGGCGTCGAGGGTCTGCTCGATGGCGCGAGTGCGTTTTCCTTTTGCCATGGTGCTTACTCCTCTACCCGGAGGCCCATTGCGCGGGCAGAGCCGGCGATGATCTTGGTGGCGGCGTCGAGGTCGTTCGCGTTGAGGTCATTCATCTTGACCTGCGCGATTTCGCGGACCTGAGCCATGGTGACCTTGCCGACGGTGTCGTAGCCAGGCTTTTTCGCGCCCGAAGCCGGCTTCTTGCCGAGTTTCAGGCCAGCGGCCTTTTTCAGCAGAACGGTCGCCGGCGGCGTCTTGGTGACGAAGGTGAACGACTTGTCCTGATAGTATTCGATCACGACAGGAATCGGCAGACCCTGCTCGAGGTTCTGGGTGCGGGCGTTGAACGCCTTGCAGAATTCCATGATGTTGATGCCGCGCTGACCCAGGGCTGGGCCGACTGGCGGTGCGGGAGCGGCCTTGCCGGCCGGAATCTGGAGCTTGATCTGCCCCAGCAGTTTCTTAGCCATTTTGTCCTCACAACTTTGGCGAAGGGGCGGTGGTCTTTCGATCCGCCCGGTTGATAACGAGGCTCCGCGGTACGGCTGGCGCCTCCCGCAGAAGCGGCGCGTATGGCGGAAAGCCCCTCCCCGGTCAAGCGTCGCACAGAGAAAAGCCCGGACGGCGGGGCCATCCGGGCTTGGAAACATGGTTAGTGGCCCAGTCTACATCAGGGCGTAGCCGCGCGCATTGATATAGCTGCGCAGCTCTTCCGCACGGCGGACAGGATCCGGGTGGGTCGACATGAATTCCGGCGGACGCTGCCCCTTGGACTGTGCGTCCATCAGCTCCCAAAGGCGGACCGACTGTTTCACGTCATAGCCGGCGCTGTGCATGTAATCGACGCCGAGCTTGTCCGCCTGCAGCTCGTGCTTGCGGCTGTAAGGAAGGACCACGCCGAACTGCACGGCCGCGCCGCCGAGGGCGCCGATGGCGGTGCCGTACTTGGACAGCTCTTCTGAGGAAGCGACCGCAATCTGGCTGGCCATCAAGCCGACCTGTGCGGCCGTCGAAACAGACATCCGCTCAGCGGCGTGGCGGCCGACGACGTGTCCGGTCTCATGGCCGAGCACGGACGAGATCTGGTCATCGTTCTCGGTCAGCTCAGTGATGCCGCGGTACACGCCGACCCGGTTGCCCGGCATGACGAAGGCGTTGACATCGTCGGTGTCGAA
>CAZXQD010000161.1:0-5122 GCA_964643405.1 uncultured Hyphomonas sp.
AACTGACCGGCCTCGATGCCACCGACCAGCGAATGATCGACATGCTGATGATCGACCTCGATGGAACGGAGAACAAATCCCGCCTCGGCGCCAATGCGATTCTCGGCGTGTCGCTCGCGGTGGCCAAAGCTGCGGCCGAAGCGTGCTCAATGCCGCTCTATCGTTACATCGGCGGCGCCAATGCGCGCGTCCTGCCGACGCCGATGATGAACATCATCAATGGCGGCGCGCATGCCGACAACCCGATCGACATCCAGGAATTCATGATCATGCCGGTCAGCGCGGAAAGCATGGCAGACGCTGTGCGCGTCGGTGCAGAGGTATTCCACTCGCTGAAGAAGACGCTGCATGATGCCGGCCACAATACGAACGTCGGTGACGAAGGCGGCTTTGCGCCGAACATCGGCTCGACCGACGAGGCCATCGGTTTCATCCTGAAGGCCATCGAGAAGGCGGGCTATCGTCCGGGTGAAGACGTTGCGCTCGCGCTTGATGCGGCGTCCACGGAGTTCTTCAAGAACGGCAAGTATGAACTCGCCGGCGAAGGCAAGTCGCTCTCGTCCGAGCAGTTCGCGAAATACCTCGCCGACCTCTGCGGCCGTTATCCGATTCTCTCAATCGAAGACGGCATGGCCGAGGATGACTGGGATGGCTGGATCGCGCTGACCCAGATGCTGGGCGACAAGGTGCAGCTGGTCGGCGACGACCTGTTCGTGACAAATCCTGATCGCCTGGCCATGGGCCTGTCGCGCGGTGCGGCGAACTCCATCCTTGTGAAGGTCAACCAGATCGGCAGCCTGTCCGAGACACTGGACGCCGTCGAACTGGCCCACCTTCACGGCTACACCGCCGTGATGAGCCACCGGTCGGGCGAGACCGAGGATTCGACGATTGCCGACCTCGCCGTCGCCACGAATTGCGGACAGATCAAAACGGGCTCGCTCAGCCGGTCTGACCGGATCGCGAAGTACAACCAGCTCATCCGTATCGAGGAAGAACTGGGCCCCATCGGCATTTATGCCGGACTTTCGCGCATCAACGCGGGCTGAGGGCTACATTACCTTTCCGAAAGACGACCGGTCCGGTTCTTCGTGCTACAGGCGACTCATCGGCTGAGCACGGGGCACCGTCATGCGCCAAATCTATCTGCTGGCATCGGACGCTGACGCGGCGGTGGCGTCGGAAGTGGAAACAATGCTGCGCCAGCGCGGGTACATGGTGCGCCGCGCGGAAGAAAAATATGCGTTCCCGCCTGCGCGTCGCAATGAAGTGACGCTCGCGCTATGGTCGCGGCAAGTCCAGTTTTCCTCGAAGCACATTCTCTTCACGAACCGTGCGATTGATGCGTGGACGGAAGGCCGGCTGATCTTTGCCAAGCTCGACAATACGTTCCAGCCGCGCGGGCTGGGCGATGTAACGGCAATTGACTTGTCCTTTGCTCCGGGCCGGGTTGCGGCAATCTGGAAAGTCGTTGAGGCCGCGCAGGAGATCGACCGCGCGGTAGAAGCGCAACGCCGCGAGGCGGGACCTGGCGATGACGGCGGCGGAAACAGCAGGCCGCAAGAGGAAGAGGACCTGGCTCCGCCGCAGCCGAGGCGCACTTCCGAAGGCACGCAGTATTCTGCAGAGCATGCGCTCGTTGTGGGATTTGTGACGGCCGCCGCGCTTTTGTCGGCTGGATTCGTTGCTGTGCCCTTCGCCCCCTTCATGCTGGTGGCCTTGGCAGCGGTGCTTTGGGGCGTTGTTGCAGGCGTATCTGCCGGTTTCCTGGCGGGCGGATGGAGGCCGAAGCGCGCATCGCACGCGGCGCGGCAGACGGCTGCGCCAGAGGCGCCACCAGCACCTGCCCGTGAGGCTGCTTCCGACGAGGAGATGCCGGAGCCGGACTCGCCGGCCGCCGTGTTCGTTTCGTATGCGCGCCGGAACGGGGATGTGGTCTATCCGCTCGTCGCGGAAGTCGAGGCGGCTGGCCGCGAAGTCTGGATCGACAAGGACGAGATCCATGCGGGCGGCAACTGGGCGGGCATGATCGTGCGTGCCATCCGCGAGTCGGACACGTTCTGCCTGATGTGCTCGGCGGAAGCGTTTGAGTCCGACAATGTGCGCCGGGAAATCTACATTGCTGATAAGTACAAGCGGAAACTGCTGCCCGTGCGCCTCGACGCAGCGGAGTTGCCGGAAGATTTCGAATATTTTCTCATCGACCGCCAATGGCTTGATTTGACAGCGGCGAACCCCGAGGAGCGGGTTCAGCGGCTGATGCAGGCGCTCGGCCGGTAAGGGATTGGTTACCCGCGGCGTTTACGAGTGATTCCATGGTTTCACGGCTTCAGGCTCTCGGGCTCAGTCTTCTGGTGCTCTATTTCGCCTACCACGCATTCGCGGGGGAGAAGGGCTTGGGGCGTTGGACTGATTCCCAGATCGAACTTGAGACCAAGCAACGTGAACTTGCTTCAATCCAGGCAGACATCGAGCGGCTCAAAATCGACATCCGCCGCCTTACGCCGGGCTCCGTGGATCCCGACTATGTCGAGGCTCTGGCGCGCGACAAGCTGGCCTTCGTGTATCCCGGGGAGATCGTTCTCCTGACCCCCGAGCGGAGCTCTGCAAATTGACAACGATGTTCTGACTTGCCGCTGCAAAATTGCAGCGACATAAGGGGTCAGGGAGGCACGTTGCATGGCAAACAAACCCAAGGGTTCGAAAAAGATACCCGCGAAGGCCTCCAAGGCCGATATGCTGAAATTCTACCGCGAGATGCTGCTGATCCGGCGTTTCGAGGAAAAGGCCGGCCAGCTCTACGGCATGGGCAAGATCGCGGGCTTCTGCCACCTCTATATCGGGCAGGAAGCCGTCGTGACCGGCATGCAGGCCTGCCTGAAGGCAGGCGACCAGGTCATCACGGGTTACCGCGATCATGGCCACATGCTGGCCTGCGGCCTCGACCCCAACGGCGTGATGGCGGAGCTGACTGGCCGCATCGGCGGCCTGTCGCGCGGCAAGGGCGGCTCGATGCACATGTTCTCGAAAGAGAAGAACTTCTATGGCGGCCACGGCATCGTCGGCGCGCAGGTGCCGCTCGGCACGGGTCTCGCCTTCGCCAACAAGTATCGCGGCAATGACAATGTCAGCGTCGCCTATTTCGGCGACGGCGCGGCAAACCAGGGGCAGGTGTACGAAGCCTTCAACATGGCCTCGCTCTGGAAGCTGCCGGTGATCTACGTGATCGAGAACAACATGTACGCGATGGGCACGAGCGTTGAGCGCGCCTCCGCCGAGGTCGAACTCTACAAGCGCGGAATCAGTTTTGAAATCGAAGGCGAGGAAGTCGACGGCATGGATGTGCTGGCGGTGCGCGAGGCCGGCGAGAAAGCTGTGAAGCACGCGCGCGCGGGTAAGGGGCCATACATTCTCGAGATGAAAACCTACCGCTATCGCGGCCACTCGATGTCGGACCCCGCGAAATATCGCAAGCGCGAGGAAGTCGACGACATCCGCACCCACCATGATCCGATCGAGGGCCTGAAGGGGCAGCTTCTGGAACTCGGTTACGCAACCGAGGACGACCTCAAGAAGATCGACAACGAGATCAAGGCCATCGTGAAAGAGGCGGCGGACTTCTCGCTCGAAAGCCCGGAGCCCGACGCAAGCGAGCTTTGGACGGATGTGCTGATTGAGGAAACAATCTGATGGCCGGCTTTCACCTGGCGCAAGCCAACATTGCTCGCATCGTGCACGAGGGGATCGATGCGCCGCAGATGGCGGACTTCGTGGCGAAGTTGGCGCCCGTCAATGAGCTTGCGGAGCGCTCGCCCGGTTATGTCTGGCGCCTGAAAGATGATGCGGGCAACGACGCCACATCCGTGCCGGTATTCGATGGCGATCCGCATGTGATCATCAACATGTCGGTCTGGCAGAGCCTCGATCACCTCTTCGAGTTTGCCTACAAGACCGTCCACGCCAAACTCATTCGTGACAGGCAGAAATGGTTTGAACCCGTCGAAGGGATTGCGAACATGGCGCTGTGGTGGATTGCCGAGGGTCACCAGCCAACGGTGGAAGAGGCCCTGGCGCGGATGCGCCGGCTCACCGAAAGCGGCCCGACTCCGGAAGCCTTTGTATTCAGCCTGCCGTTTGACGCGGGCGGGCGACCCTTTGTCAGACAGTGGCCGGAGAAAGACTGCGCATGACCCCCGAACTTTCCTGGCTGTCCGCGACAGCCCTGTTGTTCTTTCTCTATATCCTCGGCGAAATCGTAACGGCGAACCGCCAGTTCAAGCTGGGCGACCTGCTCGGACCGCGCGACAATCTCGGCGCTTATGGAGCGCCTCTCGGCCGCGCCAAGCGCGCGACCGCAAACATGATCGAGATGATGTGCATGTTCGTACCGCTTGTTTTGGTGGCGGTGCTCAGTGAGCGGACGAACCAATGGACGGAGCTTGGTTGCATGCTCTTCTTCTTCGCGCGCCTCTTGTTTGCGCCGCTCTACTGGTTTGGCGTTCCGGTCCTCCGCACGCTGGCCTACTTCGGCGGCGTGGCCGGCCTGATCATGATTTTCCTGCAAGTCATTCCGTTCACCGGAGCCTGAACCTATGTCCGTTGATATCCTGATGCCCGCACTGTCGCCCACCATGGAGGAGGGCACGCTTTCCAAATGGCTGAAGAAGGAAGGCGACATGGTCAAGTCCGGTGACATCATCGCCGAGATCGAAACCGACAAGGCGACGATGGAAGTCGAAGCAGTAGATGAAGGCGTAATCACGCGCATCGTTGTGCCGGAAGGCACGGAAGGCGTGAAGGTGAATGCGATCATCGCTGTGCTCGCCTCGGATGGCGAAGCGGTCTCGAAACCTGCACCAAAGACAGAACCCGCGCCCGCGAAGTTTGAGCAGGTGGAAACAAAGAAGGTCGCCCCGGAAGCAGAAAAGCCTGAGATGGCTGCACCGGAACAGCTGCGGGCAAAAGTCATGGCCGATACGTCCATTCCGGAAGGCACAAGCTTCACCGAAACAACGGTGCGCGACGCGCTGCGCGATGCCATGGCGGAAGAGATGCGCCGCGACGAGCGCGTGTTCGTCATGGGCGAGGAAGTCGCGCAGTATCAGGGCGCCTACAAGGTGAC
>CAZXQD010000162.1:0-5008 GCA_964643405.1 uncultured Hyphomonas sp.
GCCCATACCGAGATCGATAATGTCCGCGCCTTTCGCTCGAAGGGACGCCTTGGTCCGGTTGACCTGTTCAAAGACGTAGGGCGGCAGGCGCCGGATCTTGTGAAAGTCGGTGTTCATGGCGTTTTCCAGCCTTCGGTTACGCGCGGCACGTCAAAACTGGCCCGGATCGCCGCAATCTCGGTCTCAGTGAAGAATTGGGCTTCCGGCAGACCGGGCTCGAAGGCAAGACGGATTTCCGCAGCGACAGCCTCGATTTCTGCAGTTCCGATCGCCGGCGTCTGGGCCTTGGCATCGGCCGCGAAAGCCTGCTGGATCGCTTCCATCTCGCTGCCGGTTACCGTTAATACCTTGGCGGGCTGCCAGTCCGGGTCCACAGTGGGCACATCAGCGATGGAAGGGTAGCCTTCGCCGCGGATTTCGGCCCGGCGTTCGCCGTACCAGGCGGGCGCATCGGCCATTGCGGCGCGCACCTTCGAAAAGGAAGTGCAGCCTGAGGCCAGCATAAGTGGCACGCCACAGAGGAGAATCGCCGTGTTTTTCATGGTTAATCTCATTAAATCACAAACTTTGTGATGGATAGATGAGCGCGAAAAACGGGGCAAAACTAGGACCTATGAGCAGCGCGAACACACCCACCACCGGTCAGGAGCCCCTCGCCGCCCTCATGGCGGCGCAGGATCCCATGCGCTGGCAGGTGCTGATGACCACGCTGGCGCTGGCAAATACCGAGTCCCAGGCCCTGATGACCGAGGTGATGACCGGCTCCGGCCCCCTCGCCACGGTCACCAAGGGCGACCCGATGGGCGCCACCGATGCCTTCCGCGAGGTCGGCCAGAGCCTCGCGATGAACCCGATGGCCCTGATGCAGGCCAACATGGAGCTGATGCAGGGCTGGATGAAGCTCTGGCAGGAGATGATCTCCGAAACCGTCTCGCAGGAGCCGCCGAAGGAGAAGGACAAGCGCTTCTCCGATCCCGAATGGCAGGTGAACCCGGCCTTCAAGTTCATCCGCAAGGCCTATGACGTTAACTCGAAGTGGATGAACAGCCTCGCCGACCGCGCCACCGGCATGGACCCGGCGGTGCAGCTGCGCGCCCGTTTCTTCATGCAGCTGCTGACCGAGAGCCTCTCACCCACCAACTTCCTCGGCACCAACCCGCAAGCGTTGCGCACCTTCATCGAGAGCGGCGGCGAAAGCGTGCTGGCGGGCCTGCGCATGGCGCGCGAGGATGTACGCAAGGGCAATGGCAAGCTCTACATCTCGCAAACCGACGAAACGCCCTTTGAAGTGGGCGTGAATATCGCCACGGCCCCCGGCGAAGTTGTCTTCCGCAACGACCTGATCGAACTCATCCAGTATGCGCCGACACAGCCGCAGGCCTTTGCCAAGCCGCTGGTGATCTTCCCTCCCTGGATCAACAAGTTCTACATCCTCGACCTGCGCGCCGAGAACTCGATGATCCGCTGGCTCGTTGACCGCGGACTGACGGTCTTCGTCGTCTCCTGGCGCTCCGCCGACAAGGTGACGAAGGATTATGACTGGGATGACTACGTCAAGAAGGGCATCTACGCCGCCGTCGAGGCCGCGCTGCAGGCCTCCGGCGCCAAGCAGCTCAACGCTGTTGGCTATTGCATCGGCGGCACGCTGCTCACCTCCGCGCTCGCCCACATGGCCGCCACTGGCTATGACAAGATTTCCTCAGCCACCTTCTTCGCCTCGCAATCCGACTTCGAACTCGCGGGCGATCTGAAAGTGTTCACCGATGGTCCGGGCCGGGACTATGTCTATGGCCTGATCGACGAACATGGCGGTATCATGCCCGGTAAGGACATGTACGAAACCTTCAACTGGCTGCGGCCCATCGATCTTGTGTGGCGCTACGTCGTTGACATGTACATGCTCGGCAAGCCGCCGCGCCCGTTTGACCTGCTCTACTGGAATGCCGACCAGACCAATATCCCCGGCCCGGTTCACCGCCGCTATCTCAAGGAATGTTATTCCGAGAACAAGCTGGCGAACGGTGAATATACCGTACTCGGAATAAAGGTAGATCCTGCCAACATCAAGATTCCGGTGCTGCTTCAGGCATCGAAGGACGATCACATCGTGCCTTACGAAAGCGTGTTCCGCACTGCGAAACTGTATGGCGGCGACGCAACCTTCGTCCTCTCCGGCTCCGGTCATATCGCTGGCGTCGTCAACCATCCGGACGCAAGGAAGTACCAGCACTGGGTGAACCCGGGCAAACTCGGCGCGTCGGCGAACGAGTGGCTCGACACCGCGACAGAGATCCCAGGCAGCTGGTGGCCGACCTGGTGGGACTGGCTGAAGCCGAAATCGGGCCGCAAGGTCAATGCGGTGCAGCCGAAGGACATGGGCCTGGGCGCGGCGCCCGGCACTTATGCCAAGGTCCGCCTCGCCGACATCAAGCTGCCGCCCGGCTGATCACGCGCGGCCTAGAGCCAGTAAGGCTCGGCCTTGTAGTGCGTGTACACCGTTTCCTCATAGTCGCGGTCATCAAGGCGGCCAAACTCGCCGGCTTCCATGTTCGGCGCCGCTTCAAGCTCCTCGCGCGTGAGGGTGACGACATAGCCTTCAAGCTTCTTGTCATACACCATCGTCTTCCATGGCACCGGATGGCGCTTCTCGCCCATGCCGAGGAAGCCGCCAAACGCCATGACGGCATAGGCAACATGACCGGTGTCACGGTCGATCATCATCGAGTCCACCGTGCCCAGCTTTTCGCCTTCGGAATTGTACACAGGCGTGCCTTCAACCCGGCTCGAACTGATCAGTCGGGCAGATTTGATGTCAGGTATCGTGTCCATCCTCGGCTCCATGAGAGATGAGCGCGCGGGCGCCCTGAGCCGTCAACGGATGGCGCGGGCAAATGTTCCCGAGTGGACGCGCCTAGGCTTCCAGCCCGGCGGCTTCATCCAGTCCCAATGCAATGTTCAGGTTCTGCACCGCCGCGCCGGACGCGCCCTTGCCGAGATTGTCCAGCCGCGCGACGAGCCGCGCCTGCTCGTCCGTGCCGAACACGTATAGCTCCAGCCGGTTTGTATCGTTGCAGCCCTCGGCGCCGAGCGTCTTGATGGCATCGCCTTCGGCCAGCGGCACCACCTTCACGAAGCGCTCGCCCGCATACGTGGCGGTCAGCTGCGCGTGCAACGCCGCGCGCTTCGGCTTCTTTGGCAGCGCCCACAGCGGCAGCGGCACTTCGATGATCATGCCCTGCGCAAACCGGCCGACGGCCGGCATGAACATCGGCGTGTGGGCAAGCCCCGAATGCTTCTTCATTTCGGGCGGATGCTTGTGCGTCTGGCCCATCGCATAGATGCGGTAATTATCCGCGGTCTGGCGCTCCTCGAACTCCGCGATCATCGGCTTGCCGCCGCCGGAATAGCCGGACACCGCATTCACGGTAAGCGGCCAGTCATTTGGCACAAGGCCCGAAACGATCAGGGGACGGACGAGTGCTATGAAGCCGGTCGGATAGCAACCCGGATTGGAAATCCGGGTCGAAGCAGCAATCGCGGCGCGCTGGCCCTTGTCCATTTCTGCGAAGCCATAGACCCAGCCGGGCGCCGTGCGGTGCGCGGTCGAGGCATCAATAATCACCGTATTGGGATTCTCGACGAGGCTGACGGCAAGGCGCGCCGCATCGTCCGGCAAGCACAGGATCACCGCGTCGGCCTTCTTCATCACCTTCGCGCGCGCATCCGGGTCCTTGCGCTTCGCCTCATCGATCGACAGCAGCTCCAGGTCGCCGCGCGCCTTCAGACGCGTTGCAATCTGCAAGCCCGTCGTGCCGGCTTCGCCATCAATGAAAACCTTGGGTTTCATGCGCCCACTCCTGCGGGGTCAGGGGCCAAAACAAAACGGGCGCTCCGTTTCCGAAGCGCCCGCCAGAGAACTGGATAAACCTTGTGCGGTTTAGCGCTTCGAGAACTGGAAGCTGCGGCGGGCTTTCGCCTTGCCGTACTTCTTGCGCTCGACGACGCGCGGGTCGCGCGTCATGAAGCCGAACGGCTTCAGGACCGGACGAAGGCCGGGCTCATACGCAACGAGGGCGCGCGAGATGCCATGACGCACGGCGCCGGCCTGACCCATGAGGCCCGAACCCTTGACGGTCGCGATCACGTCGAACTCGCTGGCGCGGCCGGCTTCGATCAGCGGCTGGGCGATGACCATGCGCAGCACGGGACGGGCGAAGTAGGTTTCCTGGTCGCGGCCGTTGATCGTGATCTTGCCGGTACCGCGCTTGATCCAGACCCGGGCGGTAGCCTCCTTGCGGCGGCCAGTGCCGTAGGCGCGGCCTTGTGCGTCGATCTTGGGCTCGGCTTTGACAACCGGCTTGGCCGACGGCGCGCCGGTCATGGCGCCAAGGTCTTTCAGGGAAGCAGAGGTATCGGTCATGTGGATCAGGCCGTTTTCGAGTTCTTGCGGTTCATCGATTTGAAATCGACGACCTCGGGTTGTTGGGCGACGTGCGGATGCTCCGCGCCGGCATAGATGCGAAGCTTGCCGAACTGCTGGCGCGACAGCGCGCTTTCACGCGGCATCATGCGCTTCACGGCGAGCTCGAGCGCACGCTCCGGGAAACGGCCGGACAGGATCTTGCCAGCGGTGGTCGACTTGATACCGCCCGGATAGCCGGTGTGGCGGTAGTAGACCTTGTCGGCCAGCTTGTTGCCGGTGAACACGGCCTTGTCGGCGTTGATCACGACGACGTGATCGCCGGTGTCGACATGCGGGGTATAGTCAGGGCGGTGCTTGCCGCGAAGGCGTTTCGCGACGTAAGAAGCAAGCCGTCCGACGACGACGCCTGTCGCGTCGATCACGACCCACTTGTTCTCCCCACCGACGGGTGCGTTATAGGTTTTCATTGCTCTGCTCAGAGCCTCTCAATTTCGGAGTTCCAGGAATGCAAATTAAGGGCTGGCGTTTAGTCGCCGCTTCTCCCTTTGTCAACGCGGCTGCCGGGGCCATCCTGCTTTTTGGCGC
>CAZXQD010000163.1:0-4954 GCA_964643405.1 uncultured Hyphomonas sp.
CCATCCGGCAGCGGCAGGCACTGCGCCACGTTCAGCATCCGGTACTGCGAATACATCTCCCCGCCGAGACCCGCCACCATCTTGCCGAGCAGCGCCTGAGCTGCCGGGGAGGAGCCCGCTTTCACGACGATACCCGCGCCCTCATTGCCGACTGGCATCGACTGGTCCACCCGCGCCGCCATCGCCCGCATCGCAGGGGCAGGCACCTTCGCCGTGATGACCGGGCGATCCTTGGTGCCGGACTGCACCGCCGTGCTCATGTCAGCGCCGCCAACAAGGAGGCCGAGGTCCGACGGGTTGATCGGCGTCGCCTCGACACGGATCACCACGTCGTCAGGGCCGGGTTCCGGTACGGCGACTTCCGCCAGCGAAATCTCGAGTTCGCCCGAAGCCTTCAGGTGGCTGCGCAGCTGCAGTGCGGTCTTGGGAACCGTGTTTGTCATTGTGTTGTCCTCCCGGGAACAGGGTTGCGGCGCTAAAGCGCTTCTTCGGCAAAGTCCTGATAGTCGATCAGAATTTCGGCGTCCGATGCGATATCGGTCAGCGCCGTCAGGGTGACGGTTTGCGCGTCCGCGTCAACCTCAAACCCGGCATTTGCGTCCGGACTATGATTGCACATCGAGATTTCCCCGAACGCCACAGCGCACCGCGACGCGCCATCGGCGCGCTCGTCGACATAGAAAACATAGTGGTAAAGCCGCGTTGCTTTCAGCCGCTCGGTATCCTCATGGCTGAGGATCAGCAGAGGGAAAACACCGATCACGGAACCCGCCGCAATCCGGCCCGAAGCAAAAAGTCCGCGTCCATGCAGGGGCGAGGTGCGAACCTCGGCGCGGCCCCCTTCGTTTCGTGCCAGCATGGCGGCGTGTCTAGCATGCGCCGAAGCGCGCGCCAGCGGGGTCAGACGGGATTTTCTTCCGCCGCAGGGACCGCCTCAGCCTCGGGCTTCTTCGCCTTCTCGTCCCATTCGCGCATCTCGGTGATGAGGCACCGGTTATTGCCGAACGAGTCGCCCAGCGTCCGCGCCACGATGATCGCATCGCCCGGTGTCAGGCAGCCCGTCGCGCTGTCCACGGCAATCGCCTCGGCAAACTCCAGGTCCGGGCATCCGGCAGTAACTTCCACCATGTACCGGTCCCGCCCTTCGTGCAGCACCACGGTGCGGCGCTCATTGAGGCTGAATCCGTCGATATTGGAGGAAAAGCAGATGCGTTTGGTCTCTGCGCCGAGCCGCGGGTCACCTGCATAGTCCGCAAGGCTCTGCTTGCGCGGCTCCGAGGGGCCGCTGGCGCAGGTGGAGAGGGCAATAGCGGCCGCAAGGGCGAGGGGGACGTGTTTCATGGGCAAAATCCTCCGGGGGCAAGGGGTGTCTGCCCGGGCAGTGTGCGCCGCCGGCACTGCTGCCGCAATGGGTTCACGGAGACTTGAACTTTTGGCCCGAGAGCCCTAGCAGGCGGAGTTCACGCAAAGGGATGCCCCCATGACCGATCTCACGACCCTGACCCTCGCCAAAGCGCTGGACGGTCTGAAATCGAAGCAGTTTTCCTCGCTGGAGCTGACGCAGGCTTTCGTCAGCGCCATTGAGCAGGCGCGCGTCCTCAATGCTTTTATCGTCGAGACGCCCGAAAAGGCGCTGGACATGGCGAAGGCGTCCGACGCCCGCCGCGCCAAAGGCAAGGCCGGCAAGCTCGACGGCGCCCCCCTCGGCATCAAGGATCTCTATTGCACCAAGGGCGTGCGCACGACCGCTTGTTCCGGCATTCTCGGCGAGTTCACGCCGACCTACGAATCCACCGTCACCCAGAACCTCTGGGACGAAGGCGCCGTGATGCTGGGCAAGCTCAACATGGACGAATTCGCGATGGGCTCGTCCAACGAGACCTCGCATTTTGGCAACGTGATCAACCCCTGGCGCCGCAAGGGCGACAATCAGGGCCTCACCCCCGGCGGCTCGTCGGGTGGCTCGGCCGCCTCGGTCGCGGCAAACCTCTGCCTCGCTGCCACGGCCTCCGACACCGGCGGCTCGATCCGCCAGCCTGCCGCGTTCACGGGCACCGTCGGCATCAAGCCGACCTATGGTCGCGCCAGCCGCTATGGCATGGTCGCGTTTGCCTCCTCGCTTGATCAGGCGGGCCCGATTGCCAAGACGGTCGAGGACTCGGCCATCCTGCTCGAAGTGATGTGCAGCCATGACCCTAAGGATTCCACTTCGCTGAACGTGCCGACGCCGGACTGGCGCAGCGATGTCCGCAAGGGCGTAAAGGGCATGAAAATCGGCATTCCGAAGGAATACCGGATCGAAGGCCTCTCCGAAGAGATCGACGCGCTCTGGCAGCAGGGCATAAAGTGGCTGAAGGAAGCCGGCGCCGAAATCGTCGACATTTCGCTGCCGCACACGAAGTATGCGCTGCCGGCCTACTATATCGTGGCCCCGGCCGAAGCCTCGTCCAACCTCGCACGCTATGACGGCATGCGTTACGGCGCGCGCGTGGAAGGCAATAACCTGACCGGCACCTATGAAGGCACCCGCGCCTCCGGCTTCGGCAAGGAAGTCCAGCGCCGCCTGATGATCGGCACCTATGTGCTCTCCTCCGGCTATTATGACGCCTATTACCTGCGCGCCCAGAAAGTCCGTACCAAGATCTTCCAGGATTTCGTTGAGGCTTTCGAGAAGTGCGACGCGATCCTGACACCCGCCTGTCCATCGCCCGCGTTTGCCTTCGGCGAAAAGTCCGGCGACCCTGTGGAAATGTACCTCAATGACGTGTTCACGGTGACGGCAAACCTCGCCGGTCTGCCGGGCATTGCGGTGCCCGCGGGCCTGTCGGCAAACGGACTGCCGCTCGGCCTGCAGGTGATCGGCAAGGCGCTCGACGAGGCGGCCTGTTTCCGCGTCGGCGGCGCGCTGGAAGATGCAGCCGGCTTTGTGGCCAAGCCGGAACGCTGGTGGTAGACTGGCCGCATGGCTCGGTTTTTCGCAATCTTCTCGATCGTCCTCATCCTGGGCGTGATCATGATGAGCGGGATACTTTCCCGCTATGGCTACAGCCTTGCCGATCCCGAAATGCGGATCATGCTGGGCATCTGTCTCATGGTCGCGCTGTATGTCGCCTGGCGCATCAACGGCGTGCTGAAGGCGCGCTCGCTGAAGCTTTCAGAGCGCGAAGCGCCCGGCGGCGCGGGCAAGAGCAAGCTCTCCGGCCTGTTCGAGCCGCGCAGCAAGGCGCTGGCCGCGCGTGAGGCGCAACTGGCTGCCCGGCGCCGCAAGCTGGTCGCCGAAGGCAAGCTCGATCCCGAAGAGGCAGGCCCCGAACCTGCACCTTCGCCGGAGGCCGAAAAAGCCGCCCCGGCCGCCGCTTCGTCCAACAACGTCAAGGACCGCATGGCCGCGCGCCGGGAGCGTGTCCGCAAGGCCCGCGAAGAAGGCAAGCTGGACTGACCCGACCGGCGTTCCTACAAGCACAATCGATCACCCGAAAGCACCCGAGACCCCGATGACCGAACGACCCACCTTCCGCATCAAAGGCGAAACCGGCGACTGGGAAGTCGTCATGGGCCTGGAAATCCATGCCCAGGTCGCCTCGAATGCGAAGCTGTTCTCCGGCGCATCGACGGCCTTTGGCTCGGACCCGAACTGCAATGTCTCGCTGGTCGATGCGGCCATGCCGGGCATGCTGCCGGTGATCAACAAGTTCTGTGTGGAACAGGCGATCCGCACCGGCCTCGGCCTGAAGGCGAAGATCAACGCATACAGCCGCTTCGACCGGAAGAACTATTTCTATCCTGACCTGCCGCAGGGCTACCAGATTTCCCAGTTCGCCCACCCGATCGTCGGTGAGGGCGAGATAGACGTGGATGTCGAAGTTCCGGGTAAGGAGGGTTATACTTTCGCCTGCCGGATCGAGCGCCTGCACCTCGAGCAGGACGCGGGCAAGTCTATCCACGACATGGACCCGCACGCGACCTATGTGGACCTGAACCGCTCCGGCGTCGCGCTGATGGAAATCGTCTCCAAGCCCGACGTGCGCTCGCCCGCAGAGGCGGCGGCCTATGTCAAGAAACTCCGCGCCATCGTCATCGCGCTGGGCACCTGCGATGGTGACATGGAAAAGGGCAACCTGCGCGCTGACGTGAACGTCTCCGTCTGCCGTCCCGGCGCTTACGAGAAGTTCCGCGAAACCGGCGACTTCAAGCACCTCGGCACGCGCTGCGAGCTGAAGAACATGAACTCCTACCGCTTCATCCAGCAGGCCATCGAATACGAAGCGCGCCGTCAGATCGAGATCATCGAAAGCGGCGGCAAGGTCGATCAGGAGACGCGCCTGTTCGATCCGTTGAAGGGTGAAACGCGCTCGATGCGCTCGAAGGAAGACGCGCACGACTACCGCTATTTCCCGGACCCGGACCTGCTCCCGCTCGAACTCGAGAAGGCGTGGATCGAAGAGATCCGCAAATCGCTGCCCGAACTGCCGGACCAGAAGCGCGCCCGGTTCCAGTCCGAGTATGGCCTGTCGCGGTATGATGCCGGTGTGCTCACGTCCGAAGCCGAGAAGGCGGAGTATTTCGAAGCCGTGGCCAAGGGCCGCGACGCCAAGCTTGCCGCCAACTGGGTGACGCAGGAGCTGTTCGGTTACCTGAACAAGGAAGGCCTGGAGCTGTCGCAGAGCCCCGTTTCGGCAAGTGCGCTCGGCGGGCTGATCGGCCTCATCTCGGATGGCACGATCAGCGGCAAGATCGCCAAGGATGTCTTTGCCCGGATGATCGCGGGCGAGGGTGAAGCGGCCGCTATTGTCGAGAAGCACGGCCTGAAACAGGTGACCGATACCGGCGCCATCGAGAAAGTCGTCGACGAGATCATCGCGGCGAACCCCGAACAGGTTGCGAAGGTGAAGGACAAGCCGCAGACGCTCGGCTGGTTCGTCGGCCAGGTGATGAAGGCTTCCGGCGGCAAGGC
>CAZXQD010000164.1:0-3986 GCA_964643405.1 uncultured Hyphomonas sp.
CCGCTTGTGGACGTTGGTGCCTGTGCCCATCTTCTGCGTGCTGCCGATCAGTACGCGCACTGAGCCTTGGCGGACCTTCTCGAAAAGGGCCTGCTTCTTGGCGTCGGATTCGGCGTCGCCGATACAGGCAATCTGGTCACGCGGTATGCCGTGCCGGGCGAGCTTTTCGATGATCTCGCTATAGGGCGAGTAGCCCCATGCGGTCGGGTTCACGCCCATGTCGGCGAAGATCATCTGCGTGCCGCGTGTCGGGGCGGACTCCTTCCAGATGGAAACGACGTTCTCCACGAGCCGGTTGACCTTGGATTCCGGGAAATCCGGCGCGGCAGCGTCCAGCATACGGGCATCGGTGGCAAGCTTGCGGCCATCGGTCGTGATCGCCAGCGCATTGTCCACACGCGGATCGACCTTCTGTGACCGCAGCCGGTCGTAGCGCTCGACCAATTCCATCTGCAAGGCGTGCTGCTCGTCGGACATGGGGCAGGCGACCACGACGGGCTTTCCGCCCTTCAAGCTCGGGCGCGGCAGGTTCAGCATCTCGGCGGTCTGCACGTCCGAGAATGACCGGAACATCTGCTGGAGTTCCGGCAGGTTGGTGAATTTCGCAAAGCGCGAGCGCGGACGCAGGCCAGCCCCGTCGGGCGAAATCTCCATCGTGTCCACAACCTCGCCGAAGGTCGCGGCCCAGGCGTCAAAATGCTCGATGCCCCGGCTGGCAAGGCCATGCGGGTCGAGGAAACGCTGCATCGTGTACATCTCGACCATCGTGTTGCTGATCGGCGTGCCGGTGGCAAAGGTGACGCCGTGGCCTTTGTGCTGCTCGTCGAGGTAGCGGGCCTTCATGTACACGTCGAAGGCTCGCTCGGAGCCGCCAGTCTGGATGCCGGCGACGCGCTCCATCTTGGTCGGCGTCTCCAGGTTCTTGAAACAATGGGCTTCGTCGATGAACACATGATCGACGCCGAGTTCATCGAACACCAGCCCGTCATCTTTCTTGTCCTCGGCCAGCAGGTTCTTGAGGCGCTCGGCGCGGGCGGCTTTCTGCTTTTCGATGGTCTTGATGAGGTTGCGATTCGATCCGCGCTCGGCGGCGTGCTCCAGCAGGAGCTGGTCGTACTCGGCGATCTGCTCGGTCAGGAACCGCTCCTGATAGTCTTTCGACATGCCGATGCGCTCGAAGGAAGAATGCGTCACGATGATCCCGTCCCAATCGCCGCTGGCGATCTTGGCTGTGAGCATCTTGCGGCGGTCGCGCGACAAATCTTCCTTGGCGGCGACCAGCAGCTTGGCATTCGGATAAAGCTGCATGAACTCGCGGGCGAACTGCTCCAGCAGGTGGTTCGGGACCACGTACATCGGCTTCTTGATGAGACCGGCCTGCTTCATCTTCATGCCGGTTGCGGCCATCGTGAACGTCTTGCCCGCGCCCACGACATGGGCCAGCAGCGTGTTGCCGCTGCTCATGCCACGCCAGACAGCATCTTTCTGGTGCTGCCGCAGGCTGAGTGCCTGGTTCATGCCGGGGAAATCGAGATGCGAGCCGTCAAACAGGCGAGGGCGCAGGTTGTTGTAGGTATCGTTGTAGATGCGCACGAGGCGTTCCGTGCGGTCGGGATCGTTGAATACCCAGGAGCGGAAGCGTTCCTTGATGAGCTTCTGCTTTTCGCGGGCGGCCATCGTCGCTTCCTGGTTGATGACCTTCTCCTCGCGGTCGCCATCATGGATGGTGTCGTAGATGGTCGGTGACTTCATGTTGAGCGCCAGTTCCAACAGCCACGTGCCGTTGGCCCGGTTCGTACCGTAATCGGACGTGGCGGCGACCGATGCCTTGGCGGCATAACCGGCGTCCATGCTCCAGACGGCGTCCTTCTTCAAGTGTGCAACAGGGACCGATGACGGTTCGACCTTGAACAGGTCGGCCGCGAATGCCTGGATGTCGGATTCGGGAATCCACGGCGCGCCGAGGTTGGCGTCGATGTCGCCGGGCAGCACGTCCTCGGGCTGGACTTCGCGCAACGCGCTGACGTTGCGGGCGTATTCCGGCCCGGCCGCTTCCGCGTCGGCGAGCTTCTGGCGCACGTTGCCGGACAGGTATGCGTCAGCCGTTTCCCATTTGTCTGTGTCCGGGTCTTTGAAGATGAGGTCGCCCAGCTCGGCGATGACCTGGCTTTCCGACTTGCCGTAGAGCTGCGAGATGTAATCGAGATAGACGCAGCCATGCTGGTTGAGCGAGACCAGCAAACCTTCCTCGGCGGTGCGGACATGCGTGACGGGCGGCGTCCGGCCCACCACGTCGCGGGTCATGATGGCGCTTTTTGCGGCCTTGCCGGTCACCTCGTCATAGTCTTCCAGCGACATGACGAGCATCGCGTCCGGGTCTTCCCGGAACTTGACCAGGTTGGGCATCCGGCGGATGACGTTGCCGTCTTTGGTTTCGCTGAAGGTGGTCTTGTTGATCTGGCCGTAGGCGGCGACAAACCGGTCATAGCTGCGGTTCAGTTCGCGGCGGGCTTGCTCGCGGTGATCGTCGGGCCAGCCTTCGTTCTGGGATTGCAGAACGCGGCGCGCTCGGTCGCGCAGTTCGATGAGGGCGGCAAGCCGCTTGCCGGTCATGGTGCCATCGGCTTTCAGGGCCGTGCCGCCATAGACCACGGGCACGCCCTGACCGCCATCAAGCTGGTAGATGGCCTTGCCATCCCCGATGTAGAAGCTGCCCTCGCTGATATGGCGTTCGGACGGCGGCGGCGTGAACGCAGGGGCCGCAGGCTCCGTGTCCTTCGCGGAAAGCGGTGGCTCGAATTGCGGAAGTGATTCAATCGCTTGCCGGAGTTGCTGTGTAAAGTTGCCGTTGCTGGTGACGCTGTAGCCTTCGCCGCCATAGAGCGTGTCCTTGCGCGACCAATCGCCCAGCACCATTTCGGGATGGTTCAGGAAATAGCGGTTGACGGGGACTGCCGCACCGTCGATCTCAAGGGGCGCGACCTTGAGCCACTCGTCGTCAACGTGATTGGCTGCCACCCCCGGTAGCCGCTTCCGCAGGAAGATAATGTCGGTGACGACGGCGGTGCCCTCGCGCTTGAAGGCATCCGAAGGCAAGCGTATTGCTCCAATGAAATCGGCTACGGCTCCCAGCCGTTCGCGGACGGCGGCATTCTGCTTGTCGAGCGTGAAATGCGACGTGACCAGTGCGAGGACGCCGCCGGGTTTCAGGGCGTCCACCGACTTGGCGAAGAAGTAGTCGTGCAGCGACAGTTTCTGGCCGTGGTAGTCGAGCTTGAGGTCGGAGAACGGCACGTTGCCGATCACCGCGTCGATACGCCCCTCGGGTAACTTCGTGTCGCGGAAGCTCTCGATGCGGATGTCGGCCTGTGGGTAGAGCGCCCGCGCGATGCGGCCGGAGATGGAATCGAGTTCGATGCCGATAAAACGCTGGCTCGCCGCGCCCTGGCCCATGAAGTTGCCGATACCGCAGCCGGGTTCCAGGATCGTTGCAGTCCCGGATATACCCAACCGCCGTATGGCATCGTGCATTCCGGCGATGACCACCGGGGATGTGTAGAAGGCGTTGAAGGTGGTGCGCTTGGCGCTGTCGTACTCGTCTGGGGTGAGGAGCGTCTTTAGCTCCTCCCCCAGTGCCTGCCAGCCGGCATCCTTGTAGCGCCCGCTGACGGGTTCGGGAAAAATCGAAAGGGCCACCGGTCCGAAGCCAGAGAAGCGGCTAAGGGTCTGTTTTTCCTGCGTACTTGCCGGGCGGCGTTCCTGCTCGATGGCCTTCAGCGTGCGGATCGCGGCGATGATGTCGCGGGCCTTGGCCTTCTCGCCGCTGGCCATGCCGGTTTGGCCGGGTGGCCGCGCTGCCGGTTCGGACGGGCGGCGCAGCGATGCGGGCAGCGGGGGATCGAGTAACAGGTTGAGTGAAGTGCTATCCATAGCGCGGTCTCCTTCTGGCGTTTCCGGCCCGCTTTCCGGGGCCTGACGGCCAGAGG
>CAZXQD010000164.1:3996-4937 GCA_964643405.1 uncultured Hyphomonas sp.
CCCCAGGCCGGGGCTCGGCTCGCGCAGCGACCGTGCCAGCGGAAACTTGGGGGAGACCTTCAGGGGGAACCGGGTTTCCGATTGCACGGCCCGGCGGGCTGGGTAGCGTGCCGTCAGATGTAGCCCCGAGCGGGGCGGACGGCGTGGAAGAAGATTCGTCGGAAGAGAAATCGAACAGCGATTGTTGCTGGCGTGATGCCTTTACCCGCGACGCGAAGGAGCCTGGATGTGCGCCATTGCCTCGTCGAGGGAGAGAATGTCCCGACCTTCCTGCGACACGGGCGGCAAACGATCCTCCAGTTCCTTCAGTGCCATCTCGAAGGCTTCCGAAGAGATCTGCCGCGGGTCGCTGTCCGGCCGTGCCTGTCGGAGCTGCTCTGTCATCGCCTCGTGGCTCTCTTTCAGTTCGCGAGCGTAAATCTCCAGCGTTCTCAGCAGCTTGCGTTCCTGACGGAGCTGCTCGTGCAGTTCCGTTCGCTGCTCCAGCATTTCCAGAACGATTGTCTTGTACTGCATGGTCGCCTCCTTCGGTCGTGGCGGTTGATTTTGCTTGTTGGTCAGTCGGTTCGGCTGGCTCCGGGGGAAAGAGCGACGGTTGTCGCCAGTCTGGCGGCCGGCGCGGCATGGTCAGCAATCAGCGGGGCCGCTGGCCCCGTCCCAAGCGTGCTGCCCATCCTTCCATACCCTTCGATTAGACGATTGGTCGCACAGAATCGTTCGCGTTGCAACCGATTGTTTTGGCTGGTGATTGTTGAAAGTGCAATGCGATGGGCGCATACGGACCTGCCATGCCGCTCGTTGGCATCCGATCAGAATGGGATATCCGGCCCAGACTCGATCCCTCTTTCCTGCCGGATCATGCCGCGGACTTCCTGATACAGCCTCTCCGCCTCAATGCGAGTCGCCCTGGCGGACTCTTCCCTGATAGGATGGACCCATAC
>CAZXQD010000165.1:0-3191 GCA_964643405.1 uncultured Hyphomonas sp.
ACCATATCCCGCAGCCGAAACGCAAGGGCAGCCGCTACACGCCGGTGATCCGCCGTGCCGACAAGCCGGATGCGGTCGCCTGGTTCATCCGCAACCACCCGGAAGTTCCGGACGCGCAAGTCATCAAGCTGATCGGCACGACCAAGGCGACAATCAACAACGTGCGCGACAAGAGCCACTGGAATGCGCAGAACATCCGCCCGGTGGACCCTGTGACGCTGGGCCTGTGCAGCCAGATCGAGCTCGACGAAGTGATCGCCAAGGCCGCCGACAAGCGCCGCAAGATGGACGCCGAAAAAGCCGCCCGTTCGGAAGGCCCCGGCCTCGCCCCGGCGCAGGACACGCCCGCCTTCGAGCCGGAGCCTGAAGATGCCTTCAAGAAGAACATCTCGGCAGACGACGTGTTCCGCGACTTCGAATAGATCATCCGTTTCCTGAAGGTTTGAATTGAAATGGCAAATCATGCGGCTCGCCCCCGGGTGGGGATCGTCGGTGCGACCGGTCTTGTCGGCGAGATGATGCGGGACATCCTGGCGGAGCGGGACTTTCCGCTGAGCCAGATCCGCTTCTTTGCCTCACCGAAATCGGCAGGCACGAAGCTGACCTTCGGCGGCGACACCGTCGTGGTGGAAGATGCGTCTACGGCGGACTATGCCGGGCTGGACATCGTGTTTTTTTCCGCTGGCGGATCAACCTCACTGGCGCTTGCGCCGAAAGTTGCGGCGGCCGGCGCGGTTGTTATCGACAATTCCTCTGCCTGGCGCAGTGATCCTCAGGTGCCGCTGGTCGTGGCGGAAGTGAACCCGCACGCACTGAAGTCGATCCCCAAGGGCATCATTGCGAACCCCAACTGCACGACCATGGCAGCCATGCCGGTGCTGAAGCCGCTGCATGACAAGGCGGGCCTGAAGCGTCTCGTTGCCAGCACCTACCAAGCGGTTTCCGGCGGCGGCGTCGCCGGTGTGGACGAGCTGGAATCGCAGGTTGATGCGCTCGGCAAGGGCACGGGCGTGCTGGCCGGTCGCGGCGATGCACGGGAGTTTCCGGCTCCGAAGAAGTGGCAGGTGCCGATCGCGTTCAACGTGGTGGCGCTGAACTACAAGCTCGGCGAAGACGGTTACACGGACGAAGAGCTGAAACTCCGCGATGAGACGCGCAAGATTCTCGAGATTCCGGGCCTGCCTGTGTCGGGCACGTGTGTGCGCGTCCCGGTCTATACGGGCCATTCGGTCTCGATCAATGCCGAGTTCGAGCGCCCGATCAGTGTGGCGGAAGCCACTGAACTGCTGGGCAGGGCGCCGGGCGTGGTGCTGACCGAGATCCCGAACCCGCTGGACGCCTCGGGCCGCGACCCGGTCTATGTCGGCCGTATCCGTCCGGACCCGACGGTCGCGCATGGCCTCGCCCTGTTCCTGTCGAACGACAATCTGCGCAAGGGCGCTGCCCTGAATGCGATCCAGGTGGCCGAAGTGCTGCTGGCGCAGCGTGCGGGTTAAGCCGGTTTCCGCAGGAAGACATAAAAGGCCCCCGCCCCGCCATGCTTGGGGTGCGATTCGGCATAGCCCGAAACAAGGCGGCGCGCGGGCGGCGATTCCAGCCAGAGCAGGAAATTGCGGCGCAGGATGCCCTGGCCTTCTTTGCCCTTGCCAGTGATGACGAGCACGCAGCGCGCACCGTCCGCCTGCTGACTTTCCAGGAATGCTGGCAAGGCGCGCGCGGCGCTGGCTTGTGTGTGGCCGTGCAGGTCGAACCGCGCCGCAAGCGTGAGTTTACCGCGACGCACCTTCTTCTCGCCGCTGCGTTCGGCTGGCGGCGCAGGTGGTTTCGGCGCCGCTGCTTTTTGCTTCAGGGCGGCCTTTGGCGCCTCACTCTCCGGTACACCGGACTCCAGCGCGGCGTAAAACTCTTCAAGATCCGCCGCACGCGGACCAATCGGCTTCACGGTCGCCGCAACCCGGGCCCAGGCGCGGGCCTCTTCTGCCGTGAGCGCGCGACGTGCCATCAGCCCGGCTGACTGGCCGCTGGCAAACTCGCGACAAGTCCGGCGGCAAACATCCGCTCGGCGACCGCGCGGGGCAGCAGCACCCAGAGCCGGCCTTTGGCATTCATCGTGCCGGCACGGTTTCCTGCATCGGGACCGGTACCGAAGTATATGTCGCCGCGTACCGGGCCCTTGATCGCGCCGCCGGTATCCTGCGCGATCAAAAGGCCGGACCAGGCTCCGCCGAGACCGGGCGCCGTCGTCTGCACGAACATCGGCACGCCGAGCGCGTGGAATTCCGGATCAACGGCCATCGAGCCGAGCGGCGTCAGCGGCACATTGTGTGCGCCGTTGGGGCCGAGGTCCGGGTCGCCTTCGGGCAAAGACTGGAAGAAGACAAAGCGCGGATTGACGTTCATCGCTTCGCGCACTTCGGCAGCGCTGGCGCGGTCCATCCAGGCGCGGATTCCTTGCATCGAGCCTTCGGAACGGGTGATCCGCCCGGTTTCGATCAGCCAGTTCGCGACCGATTTGAACGGCTGGCCATTATGCGCGGCATAGGCGGCCCGCAGTGTGGAGCCATCCGGGAAGGTCAGCCGGCCGGAGCCCTGGACCTGCAGGAAGAAGACATCCGCCGGGTGGGCATAGGCGATGGCTGGACCGCCGCGCGCGGTGATATCGGCACGAGGCGGATAGGGACGGGTTGAGCCATCCGGCAGGCGCTGCAGCGGACTGTCGCCATTGGCGACGAAATCTGAAGGCACCGCGAAGACCGGCTCGGTGAACATGCCTTCCGGTGACCGGCGCGCTTCATAGCGCGGCTCGAAATAGCCGGTGAACTTGTCCTTGCCATCGCGGTCGATGATCTCGAGCGGCACGAACTGCGTCTCGAAAATTCGCCGGGCGGCCGCTTCGTCACGCGCGGCAATCAGCGCCTCGCAGCCGGGCGCCCAGTCCTGTGCCGTGCCCGCCCAAGGTGCGTTTTTCGAGAGTGGGGCATCCCAGGCCCGGCGGCTGAACCTGTCGCAAGTCCGGCGGAAAGCTTCGAGCGGCGCAGAAAGAGGAGCGGCGCTCCAACCGGGCAGTTCAAGGTAGGTCGCCGGATTGGCGGCGGGCATCTGCCCGGTCAGTGGCGGCACCCCCGATCCCGGTCGATGCACGATCGGAGCGGGCTGGGTCTGACACGCCGCGAGAAATAAAAGCGAAGGAA
>CAZXQD010000165.1:3201-4802 GCA_964643405.1 uncultured Hyphomonas sp.
CGAAGGAATGAGAATCTTCAGGATGCGCATGGGGGCGGATATGAAGCGAAACGCCCCTGCCTGTCACCCGGCGATTCACTTCGGAGGCGAGTTCAACCCGCCACGTCGACGTCGTCGAGCAGCCAGTTCGGGTCCGTGGAGGCAACTTCCCGCTTGAACGTCCAGATTTCCTTGGCAGTGCGAGTGATTTCTCCATCGCCCAGTTCCGCCTCATAACGGACCCAGACGCGGGCAATCCCGCTGTCGAGTTCGGCCCGCTCGATCTCGGCACGCTTGATGCGGAGCAGTTCGAACGGACGGTCGCCTGACGCTTCCCGCGCCGTTATGGCGGCGTCCCAAGCTTCGTAGACATCATCGTCCAGCAGAGGGCGAAGGGCCGCGCGGTCACCCCGCGCGTAGGCCGCAACGATCATCGAATAGGCCGCTTTTGCGCCGCGCAGGAAGTCCTCAGACGTGAACGACCGGTCGGCATTGTAGATGTCTTCCAGCCCGGCTGCGGCAGGGCCGGTAAAGATCGGCCGCTCCATGTCATTGCGGCGCGGCGACGGGGCCGGCGCTTCCGAAGTGCGTTCCCGCTGTTCCGGCGCGGGCGCCGGGCGCTGCATGGGCCGCTCGTCCCCTCCCCGGCCGAGCGCCACATAGAGACGCCACAGCACGAAAAGTGCCACGGCAGCCAGGATGAGGACTTCGATCACGGGGTTGGACATCTTCGGGGCGGGTTCCTCAATTGATCAGCGGGGTCTCGGGGTAGATAGTGCAGGGCTTCCCAAGCTGCCAGCCTTTGCGTTGCGCGGCCAAGGGGCGCATGCTAGGCGCGGGGCCCGACAAGTAGAGGTTTTATAATGACAGATACGAGCGCGCCCGAAAACCCCAGTCAAGGCGGCCCCGCAGCATCCGCCCCGTCGCTGCGCGTTCTGGGCCAGTATGTAAAAGACCTGTCATTCGAGAATCCTGGCCATCCGCCGGTCCAGACCCAGCCGAACATTGACCTCGGCATCGACGTGGGCGCCGCCCCCCATGTGGATGGCAACGGCCTGTTCGAGGTTTCGCTGAAACTTTCCGCTAAGGCCGTGGCCGGCGAGACCACCTTGTTCATCACCGAACTCGACTATGCCGGCCTGTTCCAGCTGTCGAACGTGACCGAAAAGCAGATCGAGCCGATGCTGCTGATCGAGTGCCCGCGTCTTCTGTTCCCGTTCGCCCGCCGCATCATCGCCGAGATCACCCGCGAGGGCGGCTTTCCGCCCCTGCTGATCGACCCGGTGGATTTCGTCCAGCTTTACCAGGCCCAGTACCGCAAGGCCGCAGAGCGGGCCGCAGGCACTTAAGTCTCAGTTTACCGTATTCCAGATCGCTCCCGCACCGAGCTTTTCCACCAGCCGGGCGTGCGCGGCGAGTTCTTCCGCCGTGGCTGAGGGTGCAATCGGCGCAGGTCTCTTCGCGGCCGGCGGGCGCGTTTCGCCTTCGCCGAGACCGCTGCCTGCCTCGAAGCTGAACGCACGTGCCCGGCCGCCGAGCAGCTCGAGATAGACGCTGGCAAGCAGCTGGCTGTCGAGCAAGGCGCCGTGGAAAGTGCGGCTTTCGAGCGAAATGTCGAAGCG
>CAZXQD010000166.1:0-4802 GCA_964643405.1 uncultured Hyphomonas sp.
CAAGAAGGTCCACTTCGACAACCTGACACCCCTCTATCCGGACCGCCGCCTGAAGATGGAAAGCCGCGACCCGACCAAGAAGGATCGCTCCGGCCGGGTCATCGACATCGTCGCTCCGATCGGCAAGGGCCAGCGCGCCCTGATCGTCGCGCCGCCCCGGACCGGCAAGACTGTACTCATGCAGAACATCGCGGCTGCCATCGAGGAGAATCATCCCGAGTGCTACCTGATCGTTCTCCTTATTGACGAGCGCCCGGAAGAAGTGACGGACATGCGCCGCACGGTGAAAGGTGAAGTCGTCGCCTCAACCTTCGACGAGCCGGCCACCCGCCACGTCCAGGTCGCCGAAATGGTAATCGAGAAAGCCAAGCGTCTCGTCGAGCACAAGCGCGATGTCGTTATCCTGCTCGACTCGATCACGCGCCTCGGCCGCGCCTACAACACAACGGTCCCCTCCTCCGGCAAGGTGCTGACCGGCGGTGTGGACGCCAACGCCCTTCAGCGCCCGAAGCGTTTCTTTGGCGCCGCGCGGAATGTTGAAAACGGTGGTTCGCTGACGATCGTCGCCACAGCCCTGATCGATACCGGCTCGCGCATGGACGAAGTGATCTTCGAGGAGTTCAAGGGCACGGGTAACTCCGAGATCGTCCTTGACCGGAAGATCGCCGACAAGCGCACCTTCCCGGCACTCGACATCATGAAGTCCGGCACGCGGAAAGAAGAACTCATCACGCCGCAGGACCAGCTGTCGAAAATCTACATCCTTCGCCGCATCCTCGGACCGATGGGAACGAGCGACGCCATCGACTTCCTGATCGACAAGCTGCGCCAGACAAAGACCAACGACGAGTTCTTCGAAGCGATGAAGAACTAAAGGGAGCGCCTGCCCGTGAGCGCGCGCGACACAATCTGCGCCCTCGCTTCCGGGCCGCCGCCTTCGGCGATTGCCGTCGTGCGGATTTCGGGACCCCAGGTTCGCGAGATCTGTGTGCGCCTCCTCGCCTCCGGATTGCCTGCGCCCCGCCGGTCGGTCCTGACCCGGATTCATGATCTCGCCGGCGCGGAGGTAGACGAAGGACTCGTCCTTTTCTCCCCTGCCCCGCACTCCTACACCGGCGAAGACACGCTGGAGCTTTACCTCCATGGCGGGTCAGCAGTCATCGACCATGCTCTTTCGGCGTTGACTGCCTTGCCCGGTGTCCGGCTGGCGGAGCCCGGTGAGTTCACGAGACGTGCCTTCGAAGCGGGGAAACTTGACCTCGCTGAAGCCGAAGGCGTTGCCGACCTGATTGAGGCGGAGACCCTAAGCCAGAAGTCGCAGGCCCTTCGGCAAGTCTCGGGCGGGCTGTCGCACACATATAATGAGTGGCGCGATCAGCTGACCGGCCTCCTCGCCCTGGTCGAGGTGATGGTCGACTTTCCGGATGAGGGTGATGTCAGCAGCGATGCCGCCGCGCCCCTCCGCAATAAGATCGCCGCTCTGATGAGTGAAATCGAAACGGCGCTCGGCGATGGCGGGATCGGTGAACGCATCCGGGATGGATTCCGCATCGCCATCATCGGCGCGCCGAATGCCGGCAAGTCCACCCTGCTCAACCGGCTTGCCGGGCGAGAGGCTGCCATCGTCACCGCTCGGCCCGGAACGACCCGGGACGTGATCGAGATTCGCCGGGTGCTTGGTGGACAGGTTGTCTGGATTGCGGACACGGCTGGCCTGCGGGAAACCGACGACGAGATCGAAGCGGAAGGAATCCGCCGCGCAAAGATGACGGCGGATGACGCCGACCTGTGCATCCTGCTCGTCGACGCATCGAATCCCTCTGCCCCACCTCACCCGCCCTGGCCGCCGCCGAAGGGAATCCGGGTGGTCAACAAGGCGGACATTTCCACTGCCCCCCTCCCCTCCCCTGCCGACTTTGTAATCAGTGCGAAGGACGGCGCAGGGATCGACGCGCTCGAAGCCGGCCTCGCGGCCCGCGTCACGGCGCTCGCCAGTTCAGTTGAGTCCCCGGTCATCACCCGCGCGCGCCACCGTGAAAAACTGACCCGGGGCCTCGCCGCCCTTGGGTCAGCAAACGCCGCACTCGATCAGGATCTCGGCTTCGAACTTGTTGCTGAAGATCTCCGGCTGGCCATCCGGGAGATGCAGGCCATCGTTGGCGAGATCGGAGTCGAGGACGTTTTGGGTGCGGTGTTCTCCCGCTTCTGCATCGGGAAATAGGGCCTAGGGAATCCCCTCCCCCGGCGTTATATACCCGGCCAAGTCTTCCGATTAAGAGATGGTTAATGCCCACCCTGGCCAGCTTTGATGTGATCGTGATTGGCGGCGGCCATGCCGGCTGCGAAGCTGCGGCAGCCGCTGCCCGCTTCGGCGCGCGCACTGCCCTGGTTACCCACAAGCTCTCGACTATCGGCGAGATGAGCTGCAACCCGGCGATCGGCGGTCTTGGTAAAGGTCACCTCGTCCGCGAGATTGATGCACTCGACGGCGTCATGGGGCGCATGGCCGACAAAGCCGGAATCCAGTTCCGGATGCTCAACCGCTCAAAGGGCCCAGCCGTCTGGGGCCCCCGCGCCCAGATCGATCGCAAGCTTTACCGCCAGGCCATGCAGGCAGAACTCGGCGACTACCCGAACCTGACGATCATCGAAGATGGTGCCGAAGACCTGATCCTCGAAAACGGAAACGTCGCCGGCGTCGTCGGGCTTTCTGGCTCGGTCTATCACGCCTCGAAAGTCGTCATCACGACGGGCACGTTCCTTAAGGGCGTTATCCATATCGGCGCGAAGCGCATCCCCGCTGGCCGGGTTGGCGAGGCACCGGCCATCGGATTGTCGGACCGGCTCTATGCGCTCGGCCTCCCGATGGGCCGTCTCAAGACCGGAACACCTGCCCGCCTTGATGGCCGCACCATCCATTGGGACCGTCTGGAGATGCAGCCCGCAGACGACCAGCCGATCCCGTTCAGCTTCCTGACCGCTCAGATCGACGTGCCTCAGGTCGCCTGCGGCATCACCTGGACGACGCCTGAGACCCACGCGATCATCGACGCAAACATCACCCAGTCGGCAGTCTATTCCGGCGCCATCGCCGGACGGGGACCCCGCTATTGCCCCTCCATCGAAGACAAGGTCCACCGCTTCGCCGATCGGGACCGCCACCAGATCTTCCTTGAACCGGAAGGCCTGGATGATCACACGGTCTACCCGAACGGCATCTCGACCTCGTTGCCGGAAGAGATCCAGGACCAGTTCATCCGGACCATTCCCGGCCTTGAGGATGTCGTCATTCTCCAGCATGCCTATGCCATCGAGTATGACTATGTGGACCCGCGCGCGCTTTCGCCAGCGCTCGAAGTCAAGGCCCAGTCGGGTCTCTATCTCGCGGGTCAGATCAACGGGACGACCGGATATGAGGAAGCCGGCGCCCAGGGCCTGATGGCGGGCCTCAATGCGGCGCGTGCCGCGGCCGGAAAAGAGCCGGTGATCTTCGATCGCGCCGAAGCCTATATCGGCGTCCTCATCGACGACCTCGTCACGCGGGGCGTCACCGAGCCCTACCGTATGTTCACCTCACGTGCCGAATACCGTCTCGCCCTTCGCGCGGACAATGCCGACCAGCGGCTCACGCCGCGCGGTATCAAGGCGGGCGTGGTCGGCGTGGAACGCGCAGCGATGTTTCACGTGAAACATCGCGCGCTCGACGAGGCGCGAGCGAAGCTGAAAGCGCTGACGCTTTCTCCCGCCGCAGCCGCCAAGGCGGGATGGGTGATCAACCAGGATGGCCGGGTCCGTTCGGCCTGGGACTATCTCGCGTACAAGGACATCACACTCGCGCACCTTCGGTCCGTATGGCCGGAGCTAGACTCAATCCCGGGCGATGTCGGCGCACAGATCGAGATCGAAGCGCTGTATGCCGCTTATCTTGATCGGCAGTCGGAAGATGTCGCCGCGCTTCGCCGTGATGAGTCGCTCTCGCTTCCCGATGGGCTTGACTATGATGCCATCGGCGGCCTTTCGAATGAAGTGCGCTCGAAGCTGAAAGCAGTACGCCCGATAACGCTGGGCCAGGCCGCCAGGATCGAAGGCGTGACACCAGGCGCCTTGACCGCGCTACTGGGTCACGTCAAACGCGTCCGTCGAACAGGGTAAATCCGGGCCAGCCATAAATGACCGATAACAATGACCGCGCGGCCTTCTTGGCCGCCCACGATGTTTCACGTGAAACACTGGCCAAGCTTGATATCATCATTTCTGTGCTGGACGTCTGGCGGATGCGGAGCAATCTGATCGGCCCGAAAGAATGGCCACAAATCTGGACGCGTCATGTCGGGGACTCGGTTCAGCTGCTCGACCGGATTCCGGACACTGCCCGAGTCGTTGATCTCGGATCGGGTGCCGGCTTCCCGGGTCTGATCATTGCGGCGGCTCGACCGGCAGGTCACGTCACCATGATCGAGAGCGTCGGAAAGAAGTGTGCGTTTCTGCGTGCAGCCATCGAAGCGGCGGACTTGTCCGCCGAAGTTCATCAAGGACGGGTTGAGGCAGCACCTCCGATTGTCGCCAGCTACGTCACTGCGCGGGCGTTTGCCCCGCTTCCGGAGCTCCTCGATTACGCCGCGCCATGGCTGTGCAAAGGTGCCACAGGGGTTTTCCCAAAGGGCGAACGCTGGAAAGAAGAATTGACGGCAGCCCAGCAAAGGTGGAATTTCGCTTATCAAGCGATTCCAAGTCGCAGTGGTGGGTCCGGGGTAATCTTGATTGTGCGGGAGGCTGCGAGACGCCATGGCCAGGCCTAGAAT
>CAZXQD010000167.1:0-4684 GCA_964643405.1 uncultured Hyphomonas sp.
AGCGCTCGACCTCGATGGTGAAGTCCACGTGGCCGGGGGTGTCGATGATGTTGAACCGGTATTTCGGCGTCTGGGCGGTCGTGCCGTCCTCAGTGCGCTGCCAGAAGGTGGTCGTCGCGGCCGACGTGATCGTGATCCCGCGCTCCTGCTCCTGCACCATCCAGTCCATGGTGGCGGCGCCGTCATGCACTTCACCGATCTTGTGCGACTTGCCCGTATAATACAGGACGCGCTCGGTCGTGGTCGTCTTGCCAGCATCAATGTGGGCAATGATGCCGAAGTTCCGGTATCGCTCCAGCGGGTATTCGCGGGCCATGGGATCAAACCTTCGTGTTCAGTGTTCCGGGAAGAGGGAGAGGGTGTCTCGCCCGGGCGAGCAACCTCTTCCGCCCGGACTGTTTGTGCTGTCTACCAGCGATAGTGTGCGAACGCCTTGTTGGCGTCTGCCATGCGGTGCGTGTCTTCGCGCTTCTTGACGGCGTTGCCGCGACCCTGCGAGGCATCCATCAGCTCACCGGCCAGACGCTCACGCATGGTGTTCTCGTTGCGGCCTGCAGCGGCGGCAGCCAGCCAGCGGATCGCGAGAGCCTGGCGGCGCTCGGAGCGCACTTCGACCGGAACCTGGTAGGTGGCACCACCAACGCGGCGCGAGCGCACTTCGACGGACGGCGCGACGGCTTCCAGCGCGTTGTGGAAGACTTCGATCGGGTTCTTCTTCGAACGGGCTTCGACCAGTTCAAATGCGCCATAGACGATGCGCTCGGCGACCGACTTTTTGCCGTCGCGCATGATCTGGTTCATGAATTTCGAAACCACGAGATCCTTGTATTTCGGATCCGCAAGGACTTCGCGCTTCTCGGCTTGGTGACGACGGGACATGTGCGACTGGACCTCTTACTTCGGTTTCTTGGCGCCGTAGTGCGAGCGGCGCTGCTTACGGTTCTTGACGGGCTGGGTATCGAGGGCACCGCGCACGATGTGGTAGCGCACGCCCGGAAGGTCTTTCACGCGGCCGCCGCGGATGAGCACGACCGAGTGCTCCTGCAGGTTATGGCCTTCGCCCGGGATGTAGCACAGCGATTCAAATCCGGAGGTCATGCGCACCTTCGCCACTTTGCGAAGCGCCGAGTTCGGCTTCTTCGGCGTGGTGGTGTAGACGCGCGTGCAGACGCCGCGGCGCTGCGGGCAGGCCTTGAGGGCCGGCGTCTTGGTGCGGGTGCGCTTGGGCTCGCGCGGATTGCGGATCAGCTGCTGGATAGTCGGCATCGGGCCTGATGTCTCTTCATGCGTTGTGGCCCGGGGGCCGATAATGACAACTGCCCCGAAGGCCTGATCTGGCATCCGGGACGGCGGGAAATTGGGGGTCAGATTGACCGGCGCATCGCTGCAAACGGTGCGGCTTGCGGGCACGGCGCCCGTTTACCTCTCTGACGATGCGCGGCGTGTAGACTCGCGCGGGCGGCGCGTCAAGGGCGCGCTGCCGCTCCGGAACGGTAAACAAGGCCCTATTCTGGCGCCCTAGAAGGGTAAAACGCCGCCCCAGCTGCGGAAACACATCCAGGCGATCAGCCCGACCGCCGCCAGCGCGCATCCTGCCCCGGCCAGATCGGCTTTCGAGAAGTTCATCAGCGCCTCGTCCGGAAATGAAAAAGCCTGCCAGAACTGGCAGGCTTTTCCGTTGGTTTCAAGCGATCAGGCGGGACTTGAGCTGCCCGATCAGGCGCCCGTCTTGTCCGGCGCGGGCAGGCCGGTGAGCACGAGGCTTTCCTCGGCCTTGGCCATGGCGGCGGCGCGCTTCGCCTTGAGCTTGGCATCACGCTCGGCCGCAACGCGGCGGAACTGGCGGATGCCGCCACCGGTGCCCGCCGGGATCAGGCGGCCGACGATGACGTTTTCCTTCAGGCCCTCTAGCGTATCGACCTTGCCCTGGACGGCAGCTTCGGTCAGCACGCGCGTCGTTTCCTGGAACGAGGCGGCGGAGATGAAGCTCTTCGTCTGCAGCGAGGCCTTGGTGATGCCGAGCAGCAGCGGCGTGGCCGTTGCTTCGCGCTGGTCCTTCTTGCGCGAACGGCGGATCGCCTCGTTGGCTTCCTCGAACTCGACCACGTCGATATGCTCGCCGACGATGAACGGTGTGTCACCGCCATCGACGATCTCGACCTTCTGCAGCATCTGGCGAACGATCACTTCGATGTGCTTGTCGTTGATCGGCACGCCCTGCAGGCGATAGACCTTCTGCACTTCGTCGATGAGGTAGTTCGCGAGCGCCTCGACGCCGAGCGTGGAGAGGATGTCCTGCGGTGCGGGGTTGCCGTCCATCAGGAACTCGCCGCGCTTGATGAAGTCGCCATCCTGGACCGCAAGGTGTTTGCCCTTCGGAACCAGGTAGTCGATCGGGGGCTTGCCCTCTTCCAGCGGCACGATCGTGACCTTGCGCTTGTTCTTGTAGTCCCGGCCGTATTCGACCCGGCCATCGACGTCCGCGATGATCGCATGGTCTTTCGGGCGGCGGGCTTCGAAGAGTTCCGCCACGCGCGGCAGACCGCCCGTGATGTCCTTCGTCTTGGCGCCGCCGGTCGTGACACGGGCGAGCGTGTCGCCGGGCTCGATCTTGTCGCCGTCGGAGACGGAGAGGATCGCGCCGACGGAGAGCACGTAGGAGGCCGACGAACCGTTCGGCAGCTTCACCGGCTTACCATCCTTGCCGACGATCTGGATCGACGGCTTGAGGTCGTTCGACTTGGAGGTCGAGCGCGGGTCGATGACAACGCGGGCCGAGATGCCGGTGGCCTCGTCGGTTTCCTCGCGGACGGTGAGACCGTCCGACAGGTCGATGAAGCGGGCTTCACCGGCGACTTCCGAAACGATGGGCTGAGCGAAGGGATCCCAGTCGGCGAGCAGCGTGCCGGCGGTGACCTTGGCGCCGTCCTTGACCATCAGGCGCGTACCATAGGCCGGACGGAACGACTGGCGGGTGCGGCCTTCGGCGTCGACGATCTCGACCTGCATGCGGCGTCCGACGACGATGATCGTCTTGTCCTTGCGGGTCACATACTCGCCGTCGACGAAGCGAACCGTGCCTTCGAAGCTGGCTTCCAGCGACGACTGGTCTGCCACCTGGGCCGCGCCGCCGATGTGGAAGGTACGCATCGTCAGCTGCGTGCCGGGCTCGCCGATCGACTGGGCGGCGATGACGCCGACCGCTTCACCGCGGTTGACCGGCGTGCCGCGGGCAAGGTCGCGGCCATAGCAGGCCACGCAGATGCCGTTCTTGGCTTCGCAGGTCAGCGGCGAGCGGGCCTTGATCCGGTCGATGGCCGCTGCGTCGATGGCCGTTGCCACATCTTCGTCGATGTAGGTGTTGGCCGGGATGATCAGCTTGCCGTCGGCGCCCTTGATATCCTCTGCCGTGACGCGGCCGAGGATACGCTCGTAGAGCGAGACGACAACATCGGCGCCTTCCATGACGGCCGAGATCTCGATGCCCTTCTCGGTGCCGCAATCGTCCTCGTTGATGATGCAGTCCTGCGCGACGTCGACGAGACGGCGCGTGAGGTAGCCCGAGTTGGCGGTCTTGAGTGCCGTATCGGCGAGACCCTTGCGGGCGCCGTGCGTCGAGTTGAAGTACTCGAGAACGGTGAGACCTTCCTTGAAGTTCGAGATGATCGGCGTCTCGATGATCTCGCCCGACGGCTTGGCCATGAGGCCGCGCATACCGGCGAGCTGCTTCATCTGGTTCTTAGAACCACGGGCACCGGAGTCGGCCATCATGTAGATCGAGTTGACCTGGGCCTTGCGGTTGCCCTTGGCGGCCTGCGCCTTGGAGGCCGAATCCATCATCGCGTCCGCAACCTTGTCGGTGCAGGTCGACCAGGCATCGACGACCTTGTTGTATTTCTCGCCGCGCGTGATCAGACCGTCCGCATACTGACGCTCGTACTCAGCGACGAGTTCCTTCGTCGCGTCGACCAGCTTCTTCTTCGCTTCCGGGATGACCATGTCATCCTTGCCGAAGGAGATGCCGGCCTTGCAGGCTTCCTTGAAGCCGAGCTCCATGACCTTGTCGCAGAAGATGACCGTCGCCTTCTGGCCGCAGAGGCGGTAGACTTCGTCGATGATCTTGCCGATCGCCTTCTTGGTGAGAACCGCGTTGACGAGTTCCGGACCGATGCCGACCTTGCGCGGCAGCAGGTTGGCCACGAGGAAGCGGCCCGGCGTCGTATCGATCACGTAGCGGCGCGGTTTGCCTTCCGCATCGATGCCGTCATACATCGCCTTGATCTTCGAGTGCAGCGTGATGAGACCTGCTTCGAGCGCGTGTTCCATCTCGGCGAGATCGGCAAACTTCATGCCCTCCCCCGGCTCGCCCTTCTGGTCGAGCGAGAGGTAATAGAGGCCGAGAATGATGTCCTGCGAAGGAACGATGATCGGCTTGCCGTTGGCGGGCGAGAGGATGTTGTTGGTCGACATCATCAGCACACGGCATTCCAGCTGTGCCTCGAGGCTCAGCGGGACGTGCACGGCCATCTGGTCACCGTCGAAGTCCGCGTTGAACGCGGCGCAGACGAGCGGGTGCAGCTGGATGGCCTTGCCTTCGATCAGTTTCGGCTCGAACGCCTGGATGCCGAGGCGGTGCAGCGTCGGCGCGCGGTTGAGCAGCACCGGGTGCTCGCGGATCACCTCG
>CAZXQD010000168.1:0-4589 GCA_964643405.1 uncultured Hyphomonas sp.
GCACAAGATGGGCGTCTGGCTTGGCGCCGCCCCTCCCCGGCCCTCCCCAAAACGGGGATGGAACGTGGGCACACGTTGCGGAGAGGAAGGCCCCTCCTTCAGGGTATCTTGTTCAGGCGGGTTTCGATTTCGTCGAGGAGGTTGCGAATGCGTTTGGCATTCGCGCCGAGGTCTGACAGGCCGACGCGGCTGGTGGAGCGGACATCGATGACAACACGTTCCTCCTCGCTGCGGATACGGATCATGACGTCGTCGTGGAAGCCGAACCAGAAGCTGGTTTCGGTGGCTTCGATGACACCGTCCTCTGGTGAGGCCGTGACGACCGTCCAACCGCGATCTTCGACCGCAGCAAGCGCCGCGGAATAGGCGGCTTCGGAGGTGACCGGGGCCTTCAGCGGCGCGATCATCGGGTAAGGCGTTTCCTTCGGCGACTCGTGGGTCGCGGTGTCGAACTCCGCCTCTTCCTGCACTTCCGAGACGAGGCGGCCACCCATGCCGGGCCAGCGGCCGTTGGCGGCTTCCGCGATGACCGGCGCGTCTTCGATGGGGTTCAGCGCGCCGGTGGCCTCCCGCGCGGCGGCCAGGGCGGGGCTGGGGCGGATCGGGTCAGCCCAGTCTGTCTGGATGTCATGCAGCGGCGGCAGCCGGGCGGCCTGCCCGCCGAACGCGGCGACGCGGCCAAAAGCGAGGCCCGAGATCAGCAACGCGGCAAAGGCAAGCATGAAGGCCTGTTTGCGCGGCGACTTGATGAGCGAGATGATGACGGCAAGGAGCGAGATGCCAGCCGCGGCCAGCAGCAGCATCGGGCCCCAGGTGATGGTCATGACGCCGAGGCCGAACTGCCAGTCCCAGAGGCCGAGCTTGGTGCCCACGGCGGCGGCGGCGAACCAGACGATGGCGAAGACCGAAAGGCCAAGCGCAAAGCCTGCGAACTTGCCGCGCCAGCCGGCCGATTGCGGCGCGCCTGCAGTACCTGTGTCCGTCGTCATGATGGGGCCTCCCGTTGCGCGCGCAACCTATTCCATTCTGCGAAACCGGCAATGGGGCACCGGATCACGGGTGCGCGGGCGGGAAGCCGTGGCGGCGGTGCAGGACTTCGAGGATGGCCATGTTCTCACTGACAAACCGCCTGCCCGCGTGCTGACGGGCCGGCAGGTCTTCCGGCGCGTCATCGGCGAGAATGAGGACCGGGAGTGACTGGTTAGCCTCCCCGATTAGACCGATCACCTCATCGCGCGGGCGGGGAAAGGCGATGCGGCGCACGTCAAGGTTTGCGCCGAGCGCCGGGAACGAGGCGAGGACGCCCTCCATGAGCGCGCAATGCCAGCAGTAGAAATCCTGTCCCGGCAAGGCGGGATCGGTGAAGCCCGGCTTCAGCAGGAACAGGATATCTCTTTGCACGGACGATGTCAGGCCGTCGGCAGCTTGTAGTCCTTGAAGGTCTCGCGCAGGGCGAGCTTGTTGATCTTACCGGTGGCGCCGAGGGGAATGTTCTCGACGAACTGGACATCATCCGGCGTCCACCATTTGGCGATCTTGCCTTCGAGGGATTTCAGGATTTCCTCCTTGGTCGGATTTTCGCCGGGCTTCGGCTGAACGATCAGCAGCGGGCGCTCGTCCCATTTCGGATGGTAGATACCGATGGCAGCGGCGTTGGCGACCTTGGGATGGCCGACGGCGATGTTCTCGATGTCGATGGAGGAGATCCACTCCCCGCCGGACTTGATCACGTCCTTGGCGCGGTCGGTGATCGTCATGGTGCCGATCTCGTCGATGGTGGCGACGTCGCCGGTGTCGAAATAGCCTTCGGCATCCAGCACATGCCCGCCCGCGCCCTTGAAGTAACCGCCGGCAATCGCCGCGCCGCGCACAAGGAGGCGGCCGGACGTCTTACCATCGCGCGGCAGGACATTGCCGTCATCATCGACCAGACGCAGCTCGACGCCAAAGGGCGGACGGCCCTGTTTCAGCTTCTGCTTCATGCGGGCATCGACATCTGCGTTGACGAGATGCGGCGGCAGCGCGCCGAGCGTGCCGAGCGGCGAGGTTTCGGTCATGCCCCAGGCATGGACGACATCGACTTCGTAATCCTGTTCGAAGGCGCGCAGGATGCGTTCCGGAATGGCGGAGCCTCCGATGATCACCTTCTTGAGGTGGGGCAGTTTCAGGTTGTTGGCCTGGAGGTGGGTGAGCAGCATCAGCCAGACGGTGGGCACAGCGGCAGTGATCGAGACTTTCTCTGTGTCGAGGAGTTCGTAGATCGAGGCGCCGTCCATCTGGGCGCCGGGCATGACCATATTGGCGCCGGTGGCCGGGCACGACATGGCGAGGCCCCAGGCGTTCGCGTGGAACATCGGCACGACCGGGAGAACGCTATCAGCGGCGCCCATGCCCATTGCATCCTTGCCCATGGTAACCAGCGTGTGCAGCACGTTGGAGCGGTGGGAATAGAGGACGCCCTTCGGATTGCCGGTGGTGCCGGACGTGTAGCAGAGGCCGCAGGCGGTATCTTCCGGGAAGTCGCCCCAGCGTACATTCGTGGAGCGCCCGTCGATCCAGATGTCGAACGGGATCGCGCCGAGCTTGTTCTCCGGCATCGTGTCTGCGCCGGCATAGATGACGAAGGTCTTGACCGTTTCCAGCTGGCCGCGGATCGCCTCGACGATCGGCAGGAAGGTCTTGTCGAAGACGAGGACTTTATCTTCAGCGTGGTTCGCGATCCAGGCGATCTGGTCGGGGTGAAGGCGCGGGTTGATCGTGTGCAGGACCGCGCCGATGCCCATGGCGCCGTACCAGGTGGCCATGTGGCGTTCGGAGTTCCAGCCGAGGGTGGCGACCCGGTCGCCAAGGCCGATGCCGGTGTCCTTCAGGGCCGTGGAGACCTGCTTGGACATGTCATAAAGCTGGGCATAGGTGGTGCGCGTGATGTTGCCTTCGACCCGGCGCGTGATGATTTCGCGGTTGCCGTGCTGCAGGCGCGCGTGCTCGAGGATCTTGTCCACGGTCAGTGGCCAGTCCTGCATAATGCCCTTCATGTGATCATCCTCCGGTTTTGGCGCGGCGCCCTTGCCGGGCGCGCTTGTGATTTTGCGATGCCCTGTCTATGCGGGCAAATGCGCTGACGCAAGGAAAGGACAAGGGGCATGACACGGGTTCCGGGATTGTTGTTGGCCCTGGCGGTGCTGGCGGCCTGCGGGGGCCCGGATGCGGCGCCAGTGCCGCCGGCGGCCGAAGCTGCCGCGCCCGCCCCCGACGTTTTCAAGCCCGCAGCCCCGCTGGCGCCCTTGCCGGAACTGTTCGACTGCCTGCGCGAGCGGGGCGGCACGCTGGTCGCCGCGCACCGGGGCGGCGGCGCGGCTGGATACCCGGAAAACGCCCTGGAAACGCTGCAGTTCGGCCTGGCGGAAGGCGTGCGCGTGTTCGAAATCGACGTGGCAACCAGCCGGGACGGTGTTCTCTACCTGCACCATGACGAGCGGTTTGGCCGGACGGCGGACGCGAGCGGCTATGTGGCCGATACGGACTGGGCGGACGTGGCGAAGATCCGCCTGAAGGATATTGACGGCGAAGTGACCGGATTCCATCCGCCGAAGCTGACGGATGTTCTGCTCTGGGCGAAACAGCACGGCGTGATCGTGGAGCTGGACCGCAAGCAGATGACGGGTTTCCGCAATATTGTGGAAGCGGTGCGCGCGGCAGAGGCCGAGCACAACGCGATCATGATTTCCTACTCGGATGAGGAGGCGGCCGAGATTGCGAAGCTGGCGCCGGAGCTGATGATGACGGCCTCGGCGCGAGGGGACCGTGACCTTGCTCGGCTGGAAGCCCTCGGCGTCGACCGCACGCGGGTTATCGGCTGGACCGGAACGCGCGAGCCGGACCCGCCGGCCTTCGAGCGCCTGATCAAGGAGGGCGTGGAGCCTGCCTTCGGTACGCTGGGGCGCAAGGGCGAGCGGCTGGACGACCAGTACTGGGCCGACGGCGATGGCAGCGAGTTCCAGCGGCTGGTGGATGACGGCGTGGTGCTGATCGCGACGGACGAGCCCTACCGCGTCGCGGACTTCCTGCTGGCGGACGACGAGGGCTGGGAAGCCTGCGCGCGGCGCTAGGCTTTCTTCTGGCGCACGACGAGCCAGAGCCACAGCAGCAGCACAGGCGAGCCGAGCTCGATCATAGCGCCGATCTGCTGTTGCTCCGTGCCCGGACCAACGGCACCCTGCGACAGGAGGCGGCCGATGCCGCCGATGACGAGCGCAGCGCAGATCATGGCCATCAGCTTGAAGTGCTGCTCGATGCGCGGGATCGCGTACCAGAGCAGGAACGTGACGAGGATATAGACGCCAGACATGTAGCGGTACTGGTTGTCGACCGCCGCGGAGACGGTGGCGGCGGGATCAGCGCCCGCCATGCCGGACATGAGGCCCATCGCCGCGAAGGCCAGCGGGATGAGAGAAAAGAGACCGAGGACGATCTGCAGGCCAAGTTTCATGATGTTTCCCCCGAAAAGTTTTCTTATGGATAGAGGCGCAAGCTCACCCAGCCCTCGCCCTTGCGGTAGAGTTTCAGGCGGTCGTGCATGCGGAAGGCCT
>CAZXQD010000169.1:0-4528 GCA_964643405.1 uncultured Hyphomonas sp.
AAACGTCGCCAAGGTCTCATCGTCTTCCCATACCGACAAATTGACGTTCATGGTCCGATCGCCGGGCCAATGGAGAGACATGGCGCTATCACCGGTCTGATCCTGCAGGCGCCAGACAAATCCGGGCATGCGTTCAGCGAGCTGATTAATGCGCGCCAGATTGTCAAAGAAGTCGCGCATTTTTGGATCGTCAGGGCCGCCCAATACGCGCCCTATATTGACTTGCGCGAGGTGTTTTTTAGACGTCATCGGTACCCTTCAGTTTTTCAAAAATTGCTGTTCGGATTAGCTACCTAGTCGCAAGCGAATTGACTGCACGCCGTGTAGTTCTCTTCCCCCGCCAGCGATAATTCTTGCGGCCAGATCGCGCGCCTTTGCAGCATAGGTCCGCTCGTCGAGCGCTCCGTTCAGGATCAGCGTATTTGCACTGATTCGTTGGATCAAATGGGGCTTTCCAAGCGTCGAACCCTACCAGAGACCCTTACGCTTGCGCCTCGCTCGGTTGTAATCTCGGCAAAAAGTGAGGAGCGTTGCCCCATGTCTTCGCCTTGAACAACCTCGATAGAGCCGCCATGCGGCCAACCCAAATCACGCAAATATCCCCCTAGAGCGGCGGCGGCAGCACCTGTTGCACAGTCTTCATAGACGCCGCCGATGGCGAATGGGTTGCGGGCATGAAACCGTTGCTGTAACTCGGCAAAAATCAGGCTGATTGTGCCGATGCCTTCGTCCGTCATAAACCGCCGCCCATCCTCAAAAACATAGCTCATCGCAGCAAGCCGCTCGCGAGATTTTAGGGCAAGAACAAGATGGTTCACTCCAGCATTCGCAATAGCCGGTGGCAACTTCGGGTCAAGTTCATCCTCGCGTAGAGAAAACAAAGCCAAACCCTGCGAAAGGATAGCTGTCGGCGCTCGCATGCTGAATGTTGGCGGTGATTGCAGCATCGCGACCTGCTCTGCTCCATCGCGCCTACTCTCAACGGTAATCGCATTGTTATTGAGCTGAAGTGCGTAAACGCCGTCGCCCTGATGAAGTGCGAGCGTTGCGCCCAGCGCAATCGTGGCATGGCCGCAGAATTCAACTTCAGCCTCAGGAGCAAAATACCTGACGCGCCAATGATCCTGTTCTCGAGTTGCAAAAACCGTCTCAGAATATCCGACATCCGCTGCAATACGTTGCATTATCGCAGCCTCGGGCAGGGTATCGCAAATGACCACGCCTGCCGGATTGCCGCCCACACTGCCGTCTGAAAAAGCGGCGAAGCGCTGAATGTTCATTGCATGATCCTTTGAGACTTCAAACACTTTGGACAGGCTTTCGGAACGCGTCAAAAAAGTATCTTAAGGGTCCAAAAGGCAGCAATTCGAACAAGGACAGTCTATGACCGATGCCGCCGAAGCTCGACCTTGCGCCGCCAGCCTGGCCGAACGACATGATCGGGTAAACCTTGTCGTCCGCTCACGATACTGATCAGTGGCGACCTGGCCCAAAGTAGCCATCGTTGCGCTCTCGGTGAACGGTCGACATCACCGTATACCGCGACGACCCGCCAATTCGATCCTTTGCAGAAATAATAGGCCGTGGTCGGATAAAATCGACAAGGAATAGTTGTGACGCCATGAAACATACCTGGTTTCTGCTCCTGCTCTTCGGGGGCTACGGTGCAGGTCCGACAGAGAAGAACTCAATTACGTTATTATCCGGATCCGTGAACCTGAAAAAGCGAAACGGGCCCTCAACCACGACTTCTTGAGTCTGAAGCTGCTGGGGCGCCAGCATCCTTACGCGCTCGAACGCCGCCTCTACGTTCTGAACATGCAGGTAGGGAACAACGCTCGTCCCTTGCGTGGAGGTGGGCGCATAAACGCTCTTCAATACGACGGCGTAAAAGCCGTCCGCCACATCGTACCCGAGCATGCCCGACGTCCGTACACGAGGCTCTACGTTGAACAGAGCGGTATAGAAGAAGGCGGCCCGATCGAGGTCCTCGGCAACAACGTACAAACCAAATTTCTCGACGCTGATATCCGGGGCCGGCTGTGAGGAAGCGGGCAGACTAGCGGTGGCGGCCATGACGGCGGCACCGAGCAATAGGGGCAATCGCATATGTGGTCTCCTTTATTGAGGTCCTCATGATAGGACTGGTAGTGGAAGCGAAGTGATGATAGCGCCCGCCGCGCCAAGATGCCTGAGGGCGTCCGCTGGCCTGATTACTGTCTCAGGGAACTGTACACCGCTGAGCCGGCGTCCAGAGGCCAATAGCCGTTCGGCTAGCAAGGCGACTGATGTCCCAGTCAACCATGCTTGGCCGCGCGGCGCTGTGAGCTTGGAGCCAACCCGTTTGGTGCCGGTTGGCGTGACGCCGCAGACCTCGACGAAAAGATCATGAGAGGGTCCCGAACCGCTGAGTGTGCCGCTGGAGGGCGTCACCCCAAGGTCAAAGCGGATGTTGTCCGCTGCAGTAAGAGCGAAGAGGCTAGGCACGTCGAGAACGCCGAGCGGCGAGGCCCGAAAAGTAGCCCCCGTCCATGCCACATCCAGGAAATCCTGATCTCTAGACAATAGGCGCCACCGCCCCGCTTCGCGAGCAAGCGCTCCGCCGGAGAAGCCAATAGCATCTTCCCGGGCTGTCCGACCGATTGGATCCAGTGGATCGTAGAGGGCCGCGAGCGCCACGCTTTCCGCCCTGAGAAACTTACTCGCAGCGGCCCCCGCAAGCCACGTGAGAGCCCCCCCTTGCCAATGACCGGCAACCAGGACTGGCGCGCCCCCTCTCGCCCTCGCGGCAAACAACAAAGGAGCCACATCGCTTGGAGTGCGTGTTATACCTATATGCGGGATATTGTTCCGAATAGCTGCGAGGACGAGGAAATCGCCCGGATCGGTGACCAGGCTGACAATAAGGTCGACCCTGCCAATATGCCTGAGGAACGCCTCGGGATCTGCAACATCAAAGCGGATCGCTTGCGCACCGCCGATCTCAGCCGCCAGTGCTTCCCCCGCTTCTGGTGAACGCCCGCCCAGCAGCAAGGCGGCGTTCGGTCGGGCGGTCCGCAGTTGGCGGACGAAGTGGCTGCCCACCAAACCGTAGCCGCCAATCACCAGAACGCGCTGCATTTCGCCCTCGCTGCGCCGTCCGTTCACTTGCGTCGAACCGCGATAAAAGCAACGTTGGCATAGGGATGCTGCCACCTCTGTGGCAGCATCGGAGGCGACAATGCGCAGAGCCGACCGGCTATTTGAGATCGTGCAGTTGCTGAGACGGGCGCGACGCCCTGTTTCCGCATCCGCTATCGCGGCGGAGCTGGAGTCTTCGAAGCGCGCGATTTACCGGGACATAGCCGCTCTGAAAGCCCGCAGAGTTCCGATCACTGGTGAGCCTGGCGTAGGCTACGTGCTCGAAAGTGGCTTCGACATGCCGCCATTGATGCTTGCACCAGACGAGGTCGAGGCTGCAGTGTTGGGGGCTCAATGGGTTGCCAGCCGCGGCGAGCCTGAGCTTGCCCGCGCCGCTCTCAATCTCTTGGCAAAAATAGAGGCCGTAGTTCCAGTCGGGCTGCGACCGCACATCTTAGAACCGGCCACAAGTGTCGCGCCTCCAAAAGAACCAACCAGTGAGCTCGAAATCTCTGCAGGTCTCCGGCGTGCGATTCGCTCGGGAAACAAGGTACAGTTAATCTACCGCGACAGAGAAGGCGCTCCGACGGAGCGGGTCGTGTGGCCCGTGTTGCTCGGGTATCGGGACGCGGGACGCATACTAGCGGCGTGGTGCGAGCTTCGCGCAGCTTTCCGGTATTTCCGGACAGATCGAATGGATCGTGCAGTGGTGCTTGAAGCTAGGTTTCCTGATCGGCCAGCTCGGTTGAGGGCCAAATGGCGATCGGCAATGGACATTGAGCGACGTCGATGGATGTCTGGTGCGTCTGATACAGACTCGGTCACTGCTACCGACGATCTCCGGCCTGGTGCTGGTGAGGCTCCCGAATAATGGGATCGAGGCGGCCACCGCGTGCTTGAAGTCACGCACCTTCGAGCGAAGTTGATTGGGACGCTCAGTCGAGGATTTTGCCGGCCTCGTTCGCGACAATGCAAGCGCCTGACAGCTGTGCGATGATTTGATCACCAAAGGTGCGCAGCAGTGAAGATTCATCTCAGAACCGTGTCCGTCGGAACGATCGCGATATCGCTCATCATGCCGAGATAGGCTTCGATCCAGATTTTGTGTGTTGCCCCGACAATGACGAGGACACGCCCGCCGGGAGCACGAGCGCTCGCTTCGCGGATGTTCGCCGCCATCCTCAGATTGCGGGCTTCCCAGGCGGCCACCCGCTTGCGCCCAACCTCTCCCTCTGTCTGATCGTTGATCGCACCGAGCCATTCGATCTCGGATAGACGGCGTTCGATCCGGTGGTCGTTGACCTAGCCGGATGCCGAAATCGACTATCGGGGCCGACCTGACCCTAAACAGCTGGTCGCCCTGCAGTGAGATTTTCGCTCGAAATCCATGGGGCAGGTCAGGTCCAGC
>CAZXQD010000170.1:0-4401 GCA_964643405.1 uncultured Hyphomonas sp.
TATCCTGAAGGCGGAAGAAAAAAAGGGCGCGCTGCCGGAGAACCTGAAGGTGGATGCGGCGCTGGTGGCCAAGGGTCCGGCGGCGGAGCAGGCGCTCGCGAAGGCGGTGGCGGCGGCTGAAGCGGCGCTCGCCGCGCCGCTGGCCAAGGAAGACTTTGCCGGGGCGATGCGTGTGCTGGCGGGGCTGCGCGCGCCGGTCGATGCCTTCTTCGAGGCGGTGATGGTGAACGATCCCGACGCGGCGGTCCGGGCAAATCGCCTGGCCCTGCTCGTGGCCGTGCGGGACGCCCTCCACAAAGTGGCGGATTTTTCGCGCATCGAGGGCTAGGGGCAGTTTGTTCCGCTTCGGTACGCGCCTCGCGCGATATCGCGGCAACACTTACCCCGGGGCGAGAAAATACAACGTTGTCACTCGCCTCGAAGACGAAACGCGCACTTCTCTTTGCGGGTGCGATGCAGCATAGGACTTGCAAACGGACGGGCCGGGTAGATTCCATCCGTTCACCAAAATGACAGGGAAGGCGATTTCGCATGGCTGAGGCAGCACGCAAGGGCGCAGAGCAAACTTGGGTCTATGCCTTCGGTGGCGGCACGGCAGATGGCGATGCCTCCATGAAGAACCTGCTGGGCGGCAAGGGCGCCAACCTCGCCGAAATGGCGAAGCTCGGCCTGCCGGTGCCTCCCGGTTTTACCATTTCGACCGCCGTGTGTGTCGCTTACTACCAGACCGGCCGGGCCTATCCCTCTGGCCTCGAGGCGGAAGTGAACGCCGCTCTGGCCGCGCTGGAGCGCCAGTCCGGCAAGGGCTTTGGCAATCCGGCCAATCCGCTGCTCGTGTCCGTGCGCTCGGGCGCGCGCGCCTCGATGCCGGGCATGATGGATACGGTGCTGAACCTCGGCCTCAACGAGGCGGTGGCGGCAGGGCTCGCGAAACTCGCCGGCGACCGGTTTGCCTATGACAGCTATCGCCGCTTCATCCAGATGTATTCGAACGTCGTGCTGGGCCTCGGCCATGACGAGTTCGAGCATATCCTCGACGACTACAAGGAGCGCGAAGGTCTCGACCTCGACACCGACCTAAACGCCGACAACTGGAAAGCCGTCATCGTGCGCTACAAGGCGGCGGTGGAGAAAGCACTCGGCCGTCCGTTCCCGGAAGATCCGCGCGAGCAGCTCTGGGGCGCCATTTCCGCCGTGTTCAACAGCTGGATGAGCGACCGCGCCATCATCTACCGCAAGCTCAATGACATTCCGGAAGACTGGGGCACCGCCGTCAACGTGCAGGCCATGGTGTTCGGCAACCTCGGCGAAACCTCGGCAACGGGCGTGGCTTTCACGCGCGATCCCTCCAACGGGCAGCCGATCTTCTATGGCGAATACCTGATCAACGCGCAGGGCGAAGACGTGGTGGCGGGTATCCGCACGCCGGCGCCGATCTCCCGCGAGCGCGCCGCAACGCTGGGCTCGGGCGACAAGCCGCTCGAGGACGCGATGCCGGAAGTCTACAGACAGCTGCGCGATGTCGCCGCGAAGCTGGAACACCATTACAAGGACATGCAGGACATCGAGTTCACGGTCGAAGCCGGCCGGCTCTACATGCTGCAGACCCGCAACGGCAAACGCACGGCCGCCGCTGCGGTGAAGATCGCGGTGGATATGGTGCGCGAGAAGCTGATCAGCGAAAAGGAAGCCCTGCTGCGGCTTGATCCCTCGCAGCTTGACCAGCTGCTGCACCCGCGCATTCCGAGCGATGACGAGAACAAGAAAGCCGGCGGCAAGCCTTACGATGTGATCGTGAAGGGCCTTCCGGCGAGCCCCGGCGCGGCGGTCGGCAGGGTCGTGTTTGATTCCGACGAAGCCTTCCTGCTGGCCGGCAAGGGCGAGGACGTGATCCTGGTCCGCGTCGAGACGAGCCCGGACGACATCAAGGGGATGCATGCAGCGCGCGCGATCGTGACGGCGCGCGGCGGCATGACCAGCCACGCGGCCGTGGTGGCACGCGGCATGGGCCGGCCATGCGTCTGCGGGGCGAGCGACCTGAAGATCGATGCAGCGCGCGGCGAGTTCAGCGTGCGCGGACGCACGTTCAAGAAGGGCGACCTGGTGACCATCGATGGCGGCACCGGCCGCGTGATGGCAGGCGCGATTGCCCTGATCAAGCCGGACCTGTCCGGCGATTTCGGCGAACTGATGAGCTGGGCGGACAAGGTGCGCCGCCTGAAGGTGCGCGCCAACGCGGAGACGCCGCTGGATACGCGCACGGCGGTCGAGTTCGGCGCGGAAGGCGTGGGTCTCTGCCGCACGGAGCACATGTTCTTCGAGGAAGAGCGCATCCCGGCGGTGCGCTCGATGATCCTCTCGAATGACGAGAAAGGCCGCCGAGAGGCGCTTTCGAAGTTGCTCCCCATGCAGCGCTCGGACTTCGAGGAAATCTTCCGGATTCTCGAAGGCCGCCCGGCAACGATCCGCCTGCTGGACCCGCCGCTGCACGAGTTCCTGCCGCACACGGACGAGGACATTGCAGGCGTGGCGAAGGCTTCCGGTATCAACCCGGACGAGCTGCGCCGCCGCGCGCATGATCTGCACGAGAGCAACCCGATGCTGGGCCATCGCGGCTGCCGCCTCGGCATCACATACCCTGAGATCTACGAGATGCAGGCGCGCGCCATCTTCGAGGCGGCCGTCAACATCGCGAAGGAAGGCAAGCTGAAACCGGTGCCGGAAGTGATGATCCCGCTGGTGGCAACGCAGCGCGAACTCGCCATCCTCAAGGCGCTGGTGGATGAAACCGCGCAGAAGGTGTTCAATGAAACCGGCGTGACGGTCGACTACACCGTCGGCACCATGATCGAGCTGCCGCGAGCGGCGCTGCAGGCGGGCGAGATTGCCCAGTCGGCTGCCTTCTTCTCTTTCGGCACGAACGACCTGACGCAGACGACCCTCGGCATCAGCCGCGACGATGCGGGCCGCTTCCTGCAGGCCTATTCGGAGAAGGGCATCTACGAGAAGGATCCCTTCGTGACGCTTGATCAGGACGGCGTCGGCGAGCTCGTGAAGATCGCTGCAGAGCGCGGCAAGCGGACGCGCCCGGGCATCAAGCTGGGCATCTGCGGCGAACATGGCGGTGACCCCGCCTCGGTGGAATTCTGCCACCGGACCGGCCTCGATTATGTGTCCTGCTCGCCTTACCGGGTGCCAATTGCCCGTCTTGCTGCGGCACAGGCTGCCCTCAAAGACGCCTCGAAATAGGCTCTGGCGCCCGGAATCGGCGGCGCTTGGCTGTTGTTTTTCAGCAACAGGGGCTTGGGCGCTGAATCGCTTGGGTTGAGCTGTGAGTGACCTGAAAACACAGTGTTTTCAGATGGTTAACGGCAATTTCATCGAAGTTGCTTGAAGCCCGGGTTCCCACCCGCGAGCGACCCTTTCGACTTTGTCACTCAGAAGCTTGGCTGATTTATTGCTAGATACGCCCGTGTGGGCCACATCCCCCGTGCTCCCAAGGAGCGTGGTGGGACGCGTACGGTCCTCTGACAATGCGTACAACCCTGGAAGCCCGGGTAACAAAGCGGAACGATACCGCTGGCCGGGCAAAGAGGAACGGTGATGTTAAGGTTTCTTCAACCAAGCCAGACGAGTCTGGTCACCCTGAATGGGCTGCGTGAAAAGCTCAAACGTTGGTGGCTCGGTATGACGGATCAGGAACAACGTGAAGTGTTCATCCGTGGAGGGATGGTTGCCGTCTGTGCAGTCACCGCCACTGTGTCGCTCCCCGTCATCTCGAACCAGCAGGTCAGCCTGCGCGCTGAAGCCGAATACCGCGCCGAAGCCGAGCGCTTCGCCATGTATCAGGATGCCGGCCTTGCCGTGCGCACCGATGCGCATACGCCGGCCCTTCTCGACACGCCCTGGCTGCGCACGGTTGAATACACGCTGAAGCGTGATCCCGATTCCTCGATGAGCCGCTATGCGATGCGCGACCGTGACGGCGCCGCACTGCAGACGCTGGCTTCGTTCCGCGCCGAAGATGTCCAGCGCGCGGAAACCATCGATTCCGAACTGATGTGCATGGCGCAGGCCGTGTACTACGAGTCCGCCCGCGAGCCGCTCGAAGGCCAGCTGGCCGTCGCAGAAGTCATCGCCAACCGGATGAAGGATCACCGTTATCCGGACACGGCGTGCGGCGTGGTCTTCCAGGGCGCAACACGCACCACCGGCTGCCAGTTCACGTTCACCTGTGACGGCGCCATGAAGGTGAAGCCCAAGGGCGAGAACTGGGAACGTGCGAAACGTATTGCCGCGCACGTGCTGATGAACCTCAACGAGGAACGCACGGGCGGCGCAACGCACTATCACGCCACCTATGTGGATCCGATCTGGAACTCCGGCCTGATCCAGACCAAC
>CAZXQD010000171.1:0-4382 GCA_964643405.1 uncultured Hyphomonas sp.
AGGCCGATTTCCTGAAGGGCTTCCTTCACGTCATCGAGCTTGAACGGTTTGATGATGGCTTCGATCTTTTTCATGCGTGGTTCTCCCCAGCCGCCGGGTTAAGATTTCAACTGTGCGTATGGGGTGTTGGCAGCGGACGCGATAGGAAGGGGCGGGACTCGTGCGCCCGGACCGCGTGGTGGTAAATATTCGGGCGCCATTGCCTAATAAAGAGGCATAGGTTTCAGTACCAATTTTGAGAATAGTGACGCCTGCGTCACTTTTCACAATTCTTCGTGCGTGCTACAGGTGACGTCACTCCCGGAGCCTCGCTGATGACTGCTGATATCTTTGTCCATCCTGATCGCCGCCCTTCTGCATTCCGCCCGTTGAAGGCGTGGAAGCACATGGAGAAGCTGATCCAGGACAAGGAAGACACCGAACAGGTATTCCACATCATCGAGGCGCTGAATGGCCGCTCGTTCGAGCGCAACTTCAAGGCCTTCATACAGACAGAAGCCGGTCGCAAACTGCTGGCGGAGAAGCCTTACCTGCCGCCGCTGCTGGATGACCATACTTGGATACGTGAACTCCCGGAAGGCACCGTCGGCCGCGCCTATGTCGACTTCATGGAGCGCGAAGGGCTGACGGCGCAGGGGCTCGTCGACGAGAGCGAGAAGTTTCGCGCCGCTGCCCGGGAGTTCGATGACGACTATCAATGGTACGGCAACCGCCTTCGTGACACGCACGACCTGTTTCACGTGCTCAGCGGCTATGGCCGCGACGCTTTGGGTGAGGCCTCGCTCCTTGCGTTCACTTACAGCCAGCAGCCCGGCCTCGGCGTCATCTTCATTTCCTTCATGGGCTGTCGCACGATCGCAAAGCATGCGCCGAAGGAAGCGCGAATCATGGATTGCTTCTGGGAAGGCAAACGCAACGGCGCCCTTGCCGAGAAGATCGTACTGCAGGACATCGTTGCCCTCATGCATGAACCCCTCGACGCCGCGCGCGCCCGTTTGGGCATCCGCAAGCCTGTCATATACAGGGAAACTCTGAAGCTGCTCGGCCAGCATGGGTACACGCCAACCCTTCAGCCGCAGGCTATGGCCTCCGAGCCGGTTGCCGCGTGATCTGGCTTATCCGACACGGTGAAGCGGCCGCAGGCTGGGGCGATCACCTTGATCCGGGCCTGAGCGACCTCGGCCACAAGCAGGCTGAAGCCGTATCGGCAATTCTGGAACCGCTGCCTGTCAAAGGCCTCATCTCCAGTCCGATGCAGCGTTGCCGTGAAACTTCCGCACCCACATCGCGGCGCCTCTCGTTGACGCCGGTTATCGCGCCGGAAGTAAGCGAAATCGTGAAGCCCGAAGGAATCGAAGACCGGGTGGCATGGCTGCAAAAAATCATGGCGGGAACGTGGACCGAGGCGGGCGCGCCCTACGTTGCCTGGCGCCGGCAGGTGGGAGATTTCGTGGATGCACTGCCGGAAGGCACCGTCGTGTTTTCCCATTTCGTCGCTATCAACGCCTTGTGCGGCCTGCTTGAAGATGATGACCGCGTGACTGTGTTCCGCCCCGGCCATTGTTCCGTGACGCGCCTTGAACGCCGCGGCGGCGCGCTGCGCGTGGCAGAATATGGAAGCGAAGCGGCGACTCGCGTGCTATGAGCCGCCCGCATGGGCAGACCTATCCTCACCCCCCAGGAAATGCGCGCCGCTGAGCAGGCTGTGTTCGGTGCCGGCGTCGACAGTTTCGCGGTCATGCAGCGCGCCGGCGAAGCGGTGGCCGAGTTCGTGCACGCCCATTGGCCGGAGGGCCAGATACAGGTGCTCTGCGGCCCTGGCGGCAATGGCGGCGACGGGTTTATCGCCGCTGCCGCGCTCGCCAAGCTCTGGCGCAAGGTAGACGTTTACTGCGCCGTCCCTGTCAGCGACTTGAAAGGCGATGCGGCTAAGGCTGCGGCCCTCTGGACCGGAAAGGTCGGCACGCTGGAAGAGGCGCTCACTGCGCCGCATGAACTGGTGCTCGATGCCCTTTTCGGCGGCGGTCTTTCGCGCCCGCTCACCGGCGCAGCAGCAGCTCTTGCAGAGCGTCCGGCCCGCGTGATCTCGGTCGATGTTCCATCCGGCATTGATGGCTTCACTGCGAAGCCGCTCGGCCCGTGCTTCCGCTCCGAAGGCACGATCACCTTTGCTGCGCTGCGCCCCGCCCATGTGCTTCTGCCCGCTGCCGCGTACTGCGGCGGGGTCATGGTCGCCGAAATCGGCATCCCGGTGCAGACCCGCGCGATGGAGAACAGTCCCGCGATATGGGCGGCGCACCTGCCGCAACCGGGACAGGGTGATTACAAGCATCGCCGAGGCCATCTGAAAGTCGTCAGCGGTCCGATGAATTCCACCGGTGCCGCGCGCCTTGCCGCCCGCGCAGGCCTCCGCGCCGGGGCGGGGCTCGTCACCCTGCTGTCGCCACCCTCCGCCATGCTTACAAACTCGATGCACCTGACGGCCATCATGCTGTCGTCCGTAGACGGAGTGAACGAGCTGCAGGAACAGGCGGCAAAAGCCAGTGTCATCGTAATCGGGCCGGCTGCGGGTGTTACACCGCAAACACGTCAGAACGTCTCTACCGTCCTGAAGTCACCCGCCCGCGCGGTGCTCGATGCCGACGCGTTGACCGTATTCGCGGATGATCCTGCGGCCTTCTTCGCAATGCTCCGCGAGGCGGACGTTCTAACCCCGCACACCGGAGAATTCGAACGCCTCTTCGGCGATCTCCTGACCAGCGCACCCAACAAGATGGAAGCGGCCCGTCAGGCCGCCGCGAAAGCGGGCTGCGTTGTTATCGTGAAGGGCGCCGATACCGTCATCGCGGCGCCGGGCGGCCATGTCTTTGTCAACACACACGCCACCCGATGGCTCGCGACGGCGGGCTCCGGTGACGTACTGGCGGGAATCCTTGCGGGCTTCATGACCCAGGGTGTCGACAGTTTCCTCGCCGCTGCCATGGCCACCTGGATCCATGGTGAAGCCGGCCGCCGCATCGGCGCCGGCCTCATCGCCGAAGACCTCGAAGCGCAGGTCCCTGATATCCTTAGCGCGCTGCACGGCGAACAGATCGAGCGCTGATCCGCTTCAGTGCCCCGCCAGCCGTCCCATCGGGCGGCCGTCGATGATCTGATCTAGGTACTCGCTCATGCCATAGCCGACCTTGCCGTCGCAGCGATACTCCGTCATCGCCTCGGTGATCCGCGTCGTCAGTTCCCGGCCGTCCGGGGCTGTGCGCCGGTTACGCAGCGGGATCAGTGAGACGACTCGGCCGGTCACCTCATAGCTCTTGCCTGCCTTCGTGCGAATCTTTGCGAGGAGGGCAGTCTGATACTCGTTCTCGTCCCACTGGCTCGTCAGCTTGCATTCTGTGATGTCGTCATAGATGCCATCGCGGTAGACCATGCCGCTCGGCCGTGCGCCGCCTTTGCCATCGCTCATCACGTTGAACATCATTCCGAATTCCGGCCCGAAGTTCATCGGACACCAGCGATACCATTCGATCGCTTGCCAGTGGCGCGGTCCCCAGGACTTGTCGCGCAGGCCATAGCCATCAATCTCGAGCCGCTCGCCGCCGCATTCGATGAACCCCTTCGCCGCGCAATGCTGCTCGTAGTGCGCCTTCGCGAAAGATTTCTCCGGATCAGTCTCGATCGACGAGCCGTCCGCCTTCAGCACTTCGCCGCCATACATCGGGGAGAGGCCCGTGTAGGTCATTTCCATCCGGCATGGGACGCGTGGATTGCTCCTGAATGCGACCTTCGGGTCTGCCATCTGAAGCGGCTCCTTCAGCACGAGCAGTTCGCCCGTATAGGTCACCCGCAATTCCTTGAACGGCGTCACGATCTCGACCTTCAGGCCGCCCGCATTCATTTCAGTGTTCCCGCTGATGGCAGGCCGCGCAAACATGAAGCCGACCCGTCCATCCGGGAAGTAAACGCACATCGACATCTCGGCATAGTTCTGGTTCGGGCGGTTGCCGATCCGGAACCACGCGCCCGCGCGTTTGCCTGCGTCGAACACGTTGAAATACATGCTCTCGTTGTAGTTCTCGGCCGAGCCGGGATCGTGCGTGAACTCATCCTCCGGCAACAGGCGGACCTGAAACCCTTCAGCGGCAGCGGCCATGGTATTTCTCCCGTTTCTTCTCCTCAGGAAAGGATGCCACGCGACCGCCTGCGCGCAAGCATGACGTGGAGGCATAAGTAGTCGCCCGAGCCCCATGGGCGCGGGCGATTGCCCCCGGCAACTCCCTCGCGTAAGAGGCCCTCACGTGCGGATGTGGCGGAATTGGTAGACGCACTGGATTTAGGTTCCAGCGCCGCAAGGTGTGGAGGTTCGAGTCCTCTCATCCGCACCA
>CAZXQD010000172.1:0-4338 GCA_964643405.1 uncultured Hyphomonas sp.
GCATCCCGCCGCACTACGATTCGCTGATCGGAAAACTGATCGTACACGGACGGACCCGGCGCGAGTGCCTGATGCGCCTCAAGCGCTCCCTGCAGGAAATGGTCGTCGGCGGCGTGCACACCACGCTCGACCTCCACCGCCAGCTCGTCGACAATGACGACGTCGTTGCCGGCCATTACAACATCCACTGGCTGGAAAAATTCCTCAAAGAAGCGAAAGCAGAGGAAGCCGAGGCAACCAGCGAGGGCTGATAGCCTGCACGAGCCACTGGCAGGCCCCGCATCGCCACCCGGCAACCCGCCCGGCTAATCGCCGCGTTTACAGCGCACCCGGCGCGACCCATATTTTCGGCATGTCCTCGCGCTTCTCTCCCGAAGACCTGCTCGCCTGCTACCGGCGAGGCGTGTTCCCCATGGCGGACTCGCGCGACGACCCGCGCCTGTTCCTTGTCGATCCCGAGCTGCGCGGCCTGCTCCCGCTGGATGCCTTCCACATTCCCAAGCGCCTCCGGCGGCGGGTGATCCAGGATCCGTTCCGCGTCTCCTTCGATACCGCTTTCACCCGCGTCATCGAGGCCTGCGCCGAGCCGCACGATGGGCGTCCGAACACGTGGATCAATTCCGGCATCATCAACCTCTACAGCGCCCTGCACCGGCAGGGCCATGCTCATTCGGTCGAATGCTGGGACGGGGACACGCTCGTCGGCGGCCTCTATGGCGTCTCGATCGGCGGGGCCTTCTTCGGCGAGAGCATGTTCTCCCGGGCGACGGATGCGTCAAAGATTGCGCTCGTCCATCTCGTCGCCCGGCTGATCGACAGGGGCTATGTGCTGCTCGATGCGCAGTTCCACAATCCGCACCTGGAACAGTTCGGCCTCGTCGAGGTCACGCGCGAGGAATTCCGCACACGGCTGAAGCGCGCGCTGAAGGTCAGCGCGAGTTTCCATCCGCCACCAGGTGATCAGTCGATCGGTTCAGGCTCTGCCGGAACGTCTTCGATGACCGGGGCCTCGTCCGTCTCTGCGACGCCGGCCGGCACATCGTCGGTGAGCGGCTCATCACCCAGCGGCACAATCACACGGTCCGGCAGTTTCACGGGCGCAGGCGCCGTGCAGCGGATCACCCAGATATCATAGACCGGGTGCTCCAGTGCGTTGAGGCCGGGCGAGGACGCATACATCCAGCCAGAGAAGACAACCGGGTTCTCCGCTGCGGCCAGTGTCGCGGCGGCTTCCTTGTCACCGCCGGTGGCGGACTCAAGCTGTTCTTCCGCAACAGGGCGGGTGGAGGAAATGCGCAGGAAGGCAGCGCTTTCGGGCACTTCTTCCGGCGGCGTCTGGAAACAGCTTTTCAGGTCGATACTGAGCGATCCGAAGACAACCGGCTCACCCACCTTGACCACGATGTCCGTCGAGCGGCCGGTGATCTTGTCCAGCGCACGCAGCGTAGCGCGGTCCTGCTTGGCATAGGTCGCTGCAGCGGCAAGGCCCGCCAGTGACAGTCCAACCGCCGCAATCGCGGCGCCGCGCAGAAGCAATTTCATTCCACAGTCTCCAGCGGATCATCAAGGGCTTCGAGAGGGTCGGCCGCAGCATCATCCGTAGACGCACCATCTTCGGAACCGCTGCCGCCCGAGGCGAACGAGGCAAACAGGGTCAGGAGGTCCACGCTGCCGCGCGTATACTGGATCTCGCCGGTGCCGTCCTGGGCAATGTTGTCAAAGCCCGCGCCGGGCTCGAGCGCAATGTAGGCGCCGCCCAGCAGGCCGTCGGTCGAGACACGTGCGTCGGTGTCGTCCGGCAGTACCCATTTGGAATCGAGGCTCAGCGTCACCACGGCTTCAAACCGCTCGGGATCGCCGTCGATCGCCTTCACGACGCCGGCCTTCACACCGGCGATGCGGACATCAGACCCGCGCGCGAGGCCGGACACGCTGTTGAAGCGCGCCGTCACGTCATATTGCTTGGAACCGGTGGATGCTTCCCCGCCGCGCGCCAGCGCGAACCAGAGAAAGAAGCCGGCCACGGCAACAACGAGTGCGCCGACGAGTGTTTCGAAGAAAGATTCACGCATCCGGTGTCCAGGCCTCGTAGTCAGCGTCGGATTTCTGGCGATGATCCCCGGCGGCCAGGCTGCCTTTCGGCTTGATGGCATAGGGCGTGCCCGTCATGTTCGGCCGGTGGTCGGTTTCCCATTCGCGCCGGTCCAGCGGCATCTTGGTCGGCGGCGTGTCCAACGTGTGGTGCAGCCAGCCGTGCCAGTCAGCCGACACCTTCGAAGGCTCGGCGAGGCCATTGTACAGGACGTAGCGGCGGCGGCGGCCCTCGATGGAGGGCTTTCGTTCTTCAAAGTAGCGATTGCCATACTCGTCGGTGCCGATCTCGTTCGAGCGGCGCCCGATATCGAAGGCGGCCCCCACCGTATGACCGCTCCACCAGGTGAATATCTGCTTCAGCATGGGGGTTTCCTGACCTCACTTGATGGCCGCAATATGGCCCTGCGGCGGCAGTTAATCCATCCACTGCCTGCAGGCAATCTCGCCTTTGGGTGCCCCGCGCCCACGCTCTGGCCGGGGTTGCGGCAGGGGCGCCCGCAAGGCACCTTCAGCTGAACTGATTCGGCCGGGAACCCCATTCATGTCCGCGAAATCCCCAAGCGACCTTCTCGAAGCCGCCGAAGCCGACGGGCTTCTCTCGGCGGAAATGCGCCTTCGGGACGTGTTGCGCTCGGCCGGGCGCCCGGCCCAGCCGCTGAACGCCGCCGCGCTGCGGGATGTCCGCGCCGCCTGGTCGGCGGCCAATCTTCTGGGCGTCTCGCAGCTTGCGACCGCTGAGATGCTGGAACGCCTCGGCGATGCCCCGAAGAATTCAGAGCTGGCGGAGGCCCTTGCCGCCGGCCTGCCGCAGGATGTTCTGGAAGAAGCGCTCCGCCAGCCGGGCGGCATCCTGAAGACCGCCGCGTCCCTGCGCGCCGCAGCAGTTAGCACTCCTTCGCCTCGTCCCGGCGTGTTCGAGGCCGGGCATATCGATGCTCCGCTGGAAGCTGCCCTGCTCGCCGCGCTCGAAGAGGGCGCCGAAATCCATCTGATGCGCGCCGCCCTGCCGGAAGCCGGGACGCTCTGCCGGGTTCTGGACGTGGCGCAGGCTATCGGGCCGGGTGGGCTTGAAGCCAACTATCTGGCGGCGTCTGTTGATGCTGCCGCCCGAAGCCTCGGGGACGGTATGCTGGTCGTGGCCGGTCTTGGCGCAGCGGTGCTATCGCTCGGGCTCGACTATGCGTCGGATGCCGGGGTCGCCGTGGGCGCCGCACTTGCAGCGCTGGTGAAGTCCGCCGCCACGGGTGCCGCTTTCCCGGCCGCGCAGGGCCGGCTGCTCGGCCTTGAAGGCATGAAAGCCACGGGCCGCAAACCCTGCCAGTTGGCGATCCTTCCGCTCCGCGACATAGCGGGCACCCTGCCCGAATGTGAGAGCGAAGGCGCTGCGCCGGTCCGCACCGTACTGGCCTATGGCGAAGATGCGCCGAGCCTCAGCCGCGCCGCCCGCCTCGGCCTCGCACGCCGGGCGCCGGAACAACTGCCACAACTGCTTGAGCGCCTGGCGCAGGCAGGGGCGCATGACCTCGACTCTGCCCTCGGCCGCAACAAGCTGCGCGACCGGGGCTTTACCGACGAAGCGCTTGAGCGGGTGACCCGTGCAATTGGCGACGGCCTGCCGCTGAACGCTGCCTTCTCCCGATGGGTGCTGGGCGACGAGATCATCATCAACGACCTGAAACTTTCGCCGGAACGGTTCGACTCGGACGGCAAGGCGCTGCTCTCTGCCGTGGGCTTCTCCAAGAAAGACATCGCCGCTGCCGAACTCGCCATCGACGGCGCCATCGAGGAGATCGCCGGCAAGGGCCTCGCCGCTGCCGGCCTGTCGCTGACCGTCAGTGCCGATGCGGAGATCCGGTTCACCGCCGCGGCGTCCAAGGCGCTAGGCGGCATAGGGATGCTGCGGGCGCCTTCTGTTGACGGACTTGAGCTTGCCGAAGCGGCAATGGCTGCCGGGCTTTCCGCCCTGATGACGGGTCACCGCGCGCCGCCTTCGGAAGACCTCCGGATTCGGATGGAACAGATCATCTCGCTCGCCGAGGAGATCGCCGAGGATGCCGCGGCGTTGCCGGACCTGCCGGCGCTCTCCGAGGAGCCGCCGCCGCGCGTGCGCCGCACCCGGCTGCCGGACCGGCGGAAGGGTTACATCCAGAAGGCGACAGTAGGAGGCCACAAGGTCTACCTTCACACCGGGGAGTTCGATGATGGCAGTCTCGGCGAGATCTTCATCGACATGCACAAGGAAGG
>CAZXQD010000173.1:0-4299 GCA_964643405.1 uncultured Hyphomonas sp.
AGATCGCCGAGAACCGCCCTTCCGCTTGCTACATCAGACGTCTGCTATCAGCGTCAAACACAACCGGGGTAGAGTTTATTTCGCCTCAGTTCGGCGAGCCGGAATGGGATACGTTATCGACTTCAAGTACTCCTCGTCGTCACCATAAAAGTGGAAAGTGACGCTCGCAGGTCGAGTTTCCATGCTTTGAGCTAGCCCACCAGTTTGCCAATCGGTCTTGATGGTGACTTCCCGAGATCGAATCTGAATGCAATCTTTGACGAGGTTCTCTCCCGACTCCATCAGCACAGGCTCCAGGAGCTTGAATTCGGAATTGACCGAGCCACCGGTTTCGTTCTGCCAGTTTACGAATGCCGCTTCGAACATCCAAGGAGTATCGAGCCGTCCGGGCCCCTCCGGACGTTGAGGGTAAAACCCTCCCGAGTGTCCGCCAATTCTGTATCGAAGCTCACAGCTGGTTGCGCTTTCTCGATTGCAAGCGCTGAGGCTGGTGGCGAGCAACAATGCGAACGCGCAGGCAGAGATCGATTTCATTTGAAGGTCTCAATTCGTGATTCACTACTGCTCGCCATCTTGTTCAATCTAGGTTTCATCAAAGATAACTCACTTGGCAGCGCATTGAGTTTCTCGGCAGCACCTAACCCTCGAACTGCGCCGGGCGCCACCGAGGCGGAGATTCGCTCTCGAATCGAAGCAAAGGCAAATCAGACGATTGCGAACGCCATAACCACCGGCAGTTTAGGGCAAGATCGGCTCCGATAGTGAGTTTCGGCATCAGGCAGAGTCGCCTCAATCGTGTCGTTCAGTCTGAGCAGAAACGCCGGGCGGGAGATCGCCGATAGCGGTCAATCACGCTGGTTCAACCTGAGATCTGAGGTGAGTAGCAACGCGCCGTTGTTGATTACGCCGAATACCTGCGCGGTTGCAGATATGTTAGACAGCGGATCTGCTTCCAGAATGACAAGGTCCGCTTCATAGCCTGTTGCGACCGTCCCGATGCGATCCTCCATTTTGAGGATCATTGCGGCTTCGTTCGTCGCCATGCGCAGCACATCCCAGGTAGGAATGCCGGCCTCGTGGTGCAGCGCAAGTTCCCGATAGTAGAAAGTTCCGCCACCGGCGTCGGTGCCGATCATCATGGGCACTCCGGCATCATGAAGCAGTTTCGCGAACGCCAGGACTTTGGGCATCACGGCGCGGGCTCTTTCGAAATCGTCGGGTGTCCAACCAGTGGCGCTAGCCCTCAGTTGCGGCAGAAATGCCTTCAGCACGTCCGGATCCATGTCCTCCAATTCGATAGGCGGCAAAACGGTCGCGATCTTATCAATGTTGAAGATCAGCTCATTGACAATTAACGTCAGGTTCACAGCAATGCGCCGGTCGGCGAGCGTCTTTACGAGGTCGCGAATCGGAGCGCTGTCGAAATCCGCCAGCTCGAACCAGCGATACATGAACTTTGAATCAGGGCCGAGGCCGGCGGTATAGGTTTCAAACGCTTCCGGCGAAAGCAGTTCGGGACTGGTCGGCAGCGCGTGTTCCAGTTGTTCGATCCCAAGATTGACCGCGCGTGTCCAGCTCACCTTGTTCAGATGTGCAATGGGAATGAGTCCATGCGCCTTCGCCGCCCGAACTCCTGCAGCAAGTTCGTCTTCACTCAGGCTTACGTAGAGTTTGAAGTAGGTCATCCCCAGTTCGGCTTGACGACTGGCTTCCGCATCCCATTCCACGTCATTGCGTGGATAGGCGAAAGAACTGCCGGCGAATGGCGGCGGTTCAATGACGGCGCCTGCGTGGACAGCCTCCGGACCAATCCACTCGCCCGTCTCGATCTTACGGTCATACTGCGCGTTGGCAACGGGATCGCCGCCCGGATTGCGGACGGTCGTGATCCCGCGTGCCAGAGCGATGCGAGCATTATGCTGCGTGATGCGGTCATCGCTCTCCATTGTTACTGTAACGAGGCCGTTCTCTAGCTCGAACGCGTGTATACCCGTGTGAGTGATGTGGGCGTGAGCATCGATAAAGCCCGGCAGGACAAACTTGCCACGCAGCTCGTGCCTGTCCACCAGGTCAGCGGACCTGGGTGGGCGACCGCTGCCGATCCGGAGGATCTTACCCTTGTCTACTACGATCCAGGCGTCTTCGAGCCGAAGCTCGCTTTCAGGATCGAGGAGGGTAAAGCCTGAGTATATCTCGGCGGTCGCAGGTAGTGACGGCGTCAGGCACGCCGACATCGACAACGCCGCCGCAATTGTTGCTGCAAAGGTAAATCTCATGGTCGCCCTCCAAGCTTGCCGCTACCCATTCAGTGCTGAAGATCGCGCCGTCCTTACAAGATTTTTTCTGTAAGGTTCCGCTATGCAAATGAACTCAAGTACCGATGGCGGAAAGTCTGGATGACATAGTTGCTGGTTTCGGGCCTGGCTTGGCCCGCGTCGCCTCGTCCTACGAGCGCAATCCGGCGCTACGTGAAGAGCTGCTACAGGATATGTATATGGTGCTGATTTCGGCCCTCCCTCGCCTGCGCGATCCGCAAAAGCTCCGACCCTACATCTTTCGTATTGCCCACAATTGCGGAGTACGTCACGTCATACGTCGCACGCGCGAGAAGCCTTGCGAGGTCGAGCCCGATGAGATCGCGTCTGACGCGCCGACGCAGGAAGAATCCGTGATAAACAGCCAGCGTGCCGATGCCCTCTTGGCAGCGGTACACAAGCTGGCTCTACCCTATCGCCAAGTGATCACCCTCGTTCTCGAAGATCTCACCTATGCGGAAATCGCCGAGGCGCTTGGAATATCGGAAGGTAATGTGGCCGTGCGCGTCAACCGCGGAAAACTTCAGTTGAGGAGCTTGCTTCGTTCCCATGGATGATTTCCTCCGCAAAGCGCAAAGTGATTGGCGCGGACTACCTGTCGACCCGGCTCAATTGGAGCATCGGCTGCGCCGTAATCGCCGGACACCGCATTTGGTTCTCGCCGCAGAAGTTGTCACCGCGCTTGCCGGGGTTGGCATCGGCCTCTGGTTCTTGTCGACAGCGACGTCGAGCGGCGCTCTACTCCATGCACTTGCCGCCATCGTAATGCTAACAGCAATGCCTTTTTTTGCCGTGATGAGCTTTATCGCCCGGCGGGATTCGCTGCTCTGGGAAGACGAGACGCCCGATGAAGTCCTTCGCACGAGCCTCGCACGTGCCGAGGCTTCGCTCCGCGCAATTCGCATTGGTCATCTGGGCGTGGCAGTTGTCGTGGGGTTTGTCGCCATACTCTGGTTCGCCCAAGCCGCGGGCATCCTCGGCGCGTTTGGATTCATGCAGGTCTATTCCCTCACTGCCGCCGGCGTGTGCGCCCCGTATCTCGTCTATCTGAGTTTGCGCAAGCGACAGGTGTCGCGCGAACTAGCCGCCTGCCACCAGTTGATGTCCGAACAAATTGATTCTCGCACAATCGAGTGACGGGCAGCTTAGAGCCAAGTCGGCTCCGGTCGCAGGGATTGGCATCCGGCAGAGTCACCTCAGTCCTGTCATCGGGAAGCTGGGTCGCTACCAGGCAGGACTTCGCCGAGAACCGCCCTTCCGCTTGCTACATCAGACGTCTGCTATCAGCGTCAAACACAACCGGGGTAGAGTTTATTTCGCCTCAGTTCGGCGAGCCGGAATGGGATACGTTATCGACTTCAAGTACTCCTCGTCGTCACCATAAAAGTGGAAAGTGACGCTCGCAGGTCGAGTTTCCATGCTTTGAGCTAGCCCACCAGTTTGCCAATCGGTCTTGATGGTGACTTCCCGAGATCGAATCTGAATGCAATCTTTGACGAGGTTCTCTCCCGACTCCATCAGCACAGGCTCCAGGAGCTTGAATTCGGAATTGACCGAGCCACCGGTTTCGTTCTGCCAGTTTACGAATGCCGCTTCGAACATCCAAGGAGTATCGAGCCGTCCGGGCCCCTCCGGACGTTGAGGGTAAAACCCTCCCGAGTGTCCGCCAATTCTGTATCGAAGCTCACAGCTGGTTGCGCTTTCTCGATTGCAAGCGCTGAGGCTGGTGGCGAGCAACAATGCGAACGCGCAGGCAGAGATCGATTTCATTTGAAGGTCTCAATTCGTGATTCACTACTGCTCGCCATCTTGTTCAATCTAGGTTTCATCAAAGATAACTCACTTGGCAGCGCATTGAGTTTCTCGGCAGCACCTAACCCTCGAACTGCGCCGGGCGCCACCGAGGCGGAGATTCGCTCTCGAATCGAAGCAAAGGCAAATCAGACGATTGCGAACGCCATAACCACCGGCAGTTTAGGGCCAA
>CAZXQD010000174.1:0-4214 GCA_964643405.1 uncultured Hyphomonas sp.
CGCCACGGTGGCGCCGGCGAGGCTTTGCAGCAGCTCGCCGCCGACGCTCGGCATCGTGGCCCAGAAGCCGCCGTTCGCCAATGGTTGATGAAGGATCGCATGCTGCCGGGCTTCGGCCACAACCTCTATCCTGAGGGCGACCCCCGCGCGGCCCTGATGCTTTCCGGCATTACTCAGACGAAACCGATGCAAGCGTTGGCGAACTGCGTCTTCAAGATGACCGGGCTGCTTCCGAATTGCGACTTCGCGCTGGCTGCGATGGCCGACTCGCTCGGTCTGCCAAAGGATGCCCCCTTCAAGATTTTTCTGATTGGTCGCGCGGTCGGTTGGTGCGCTCACGTCATCGAGCAAAGCCGCGACGGAAGCTTGATCAGGCCGCGAGGACGCTACCAAGGGGACTTGCCACTATAGCCGATGCCCGCAGGGGTCAAAAGACGTTTAGAGACTCGCCGATCTCCAGCCTGGCGGTGGTGAGGCGGTCGAATGACGGGACTGAGGTGACGTTGCTGTTCCACAAACTAGACGAGTGGAGCGGACCTGGCCCCAATCAGCCGCAGAGAAATCACGCTCCAGCGCTAGTATGTGCATCGTGTTTACCGGTCGGGTTCGGTTACGGCGAAGACAAAAACGCGGCAAGCGATGTAGCGTCAACGGCACAATGGCCTCCATACAACGGGCGCCACTCGGTCTGAACGCCCCGGTCCTCAGCCATCGATGCCAGTTTCTGCGTGCCTTCGAAGTTCCCATAGGAATCGTAGAGGCCGTTGGACAGGTACAAGGCAGGGTAGCGCGCATCGGCTTTGGCGATCAGTTCCAGCGGCGAGAACTTTTTCCATTCCGCCTCGTTCGCAAGATAACGCCGTGCAAGAAGCCAGACACCGAATGCTATCTCCGGATTGGCGCCCGTCCGCTCTGCCGCTGCGCGCATGCTGTCAAATGAAGCGAACGGCGAGTCCGCATAAACCCCTGGGCATAGGGAGGCGACTTTCGCGAACCGGTCCGGATAGGTCAGACCGGCGACCAGGACATTCAGCCCGCCCATCGATTCACCCAGCAATAGCCGCCGGTCGGGCTCGGCAATCGTGCTTTCGATTTCCGCGATGTCCGCCATGAAGGCCTCGAGCAATCCGCTGCCTGGCTTTTCACCGCGAGGTGCCAGCAGCCAAGTGGGCCCGTAAGAGATTGTCACCACCGTCGGAGGAAGCATACCGGTGCGCTGCCACTCTGACTGGATCAAGGCGGTGAAGTACGTGTCGTCATTCCAGACCTGCTCATCGAGATTTCGGCCGTGCAAATGATACAGCACATCGCCGTTCGTACCCACGCCCGCGCGGTACACACAGTAGCGAAGCGCGCCTTTCTCTCCGCAAGATACGGTCGCCGCGTCAAAGATGACCTCTTGTGCGCCGCGTGTGCGAGTCACCTCACCCCAGGCCTGGTAAAGCAGAAAAGCCGCAAGCAGAGCGCCCAGCCAGTAACGTTGCCGGAAGGCGAGGCGCAGCAAGCTGTGAAGACGAGGAAGAATACGGTACATGCTCAGTCAATAATTCTATATATATAGATTTAACGCAAGTCCAAAGTTAAGGCTTCGCCTTGGCATGGCACCAAACTGCATCTTCCCCAGGGTTGTCATCATCATTGACAGCAAAGTCTACATAGATAGACATGCTTCTATGCCGAGACCCCGAAAGCTCTCTGATCAAGCTCATCTGGTTCTGGCCGCCTTGCTCGGCGCAAGAGGCGGTTGGGCCCACGGCTATGAGCTTTGCAAGCAGACAGGCGTAAAATCCGGGACGCTCTATCCACTTCTGATGCGACTTAAAGATCAAGGATATCTCGAAGCCGAGTGGCGAGAGCCCGCCGAGCTTGGCAAGCCCCCAAGGCATGCCTACCGGCTGTCCGCAAGTGGGGTCGCGCTTGCGCGTGACATTCTTCCGGCTAAGCGAGCCGCTGGACGCCCGGCCCGCAAGGCACTGACATGAAGAGGTCGTTTCAGCGGGCCTCAGCTGAGTGGATCTGCGACCTTCTCATTGGAATGTCGCCGCAAAGCATCGTCCACTGGGCGCAAGGACTGAGGCGCGAGATGACCGAGCTTCGTGATGATCGCGAAGCCTTTCAATTTGCACTCAGTGGAATGTTCGGATTGCTGCCGCGGATTCTGGTCGAACGTCTCAGGATATTGGCAGGCCCGCGACCTGCAGGCTTGCACGCCGGACCGACGCCGCTCTTATCAAGCCCGCAAAAAACCGGCGTGCTTTGCGCGTTGGTTTCAGGTGCCCTCGGCGTCGTCTACCTCGCGAGCGCGGGGGCTCCGCTTCATTATCTTGTTGGCAACCTGACAGCTCTGGTCATCGGTCTCGCCGCGCTGGCTCTTGTCCGGCGTTTGGGCGCGCAGGGCATCATCTTGCCAGGCGCCGCAGTCTTCCTGATGGCCACGCTCGTTCTGCTCACGGCGCTTTTCGGCAAGTCCGCCGAAGGCGTTGCGCGATGGGTTGCCTTCGGCCCGGTCACTTTCCAGACATCACTGCTGGTTATGCCTGCTGCCCTCGTTCTGTTCGCGCGGCAGCAATCACGATTGTCGACTCTCGGGATGGGCATATTGGCTCTTGCTGTCGCCATTCAGCCGGACCCGGCGATGACCTGCGCCCTCTTCATAGGCCTCACCTTGATTGCGCTTCGTCAGCATGATTGCCGCGCCGGAATCGCTCTCGGCTTCGCTTGTATCGCCGCGCTTTTGACATTGGCAAAGCCCGATACGCTGCCGTCGGTACCGTTCGTAGACGGTGTTTACGCGGACGCCTTCGCGAAGGGGCCCTTTGGCGCCTTTCTCGCGATTGTGGGTATGCTCGTTCTCCTTGGGCCAGCGATTGGACTGCTGTCGGTCAGAGATCGGGAACGAACGGCGCTGCTGGCGTTTCTGGCTGTCTGGTCGGCCGTCTTACTCGCTCCAGCTGCCGGAAACTTTCCGACACCTTTCGTCGGATACGGCGCGAGTGCCATTATCGGATACCTGCTTTGCCTGGCCGCCCTGCCGGAACGCCTGTCTGATTCACCCACCGTGGCCTCTCCCGAAACGATGATCAACGAACAAGACGATAGCAACGACGGTTCCATGTCTCTTGCTGATCGTGCGGTAGACCGCCCCCGATCTGGCGGGCTGCACCTACACCAACTCCTCTCAGCCTTGGGCTTCGCGATGTTCGGCATGGGTCAGGCCGCAGGGCAGGCGCCTCCGGATGAATGCGGACGAACCGTGGTCGAAAAGGTCGAGGTGCCGAACACTGTCTGGCAGCCGGGCCCTGGCGGCGAACAAGTTCCGCTGTGGCCGGACGACGTCGAGCTCCGGCTGCCGGAATACGACGGAAACCCAGAAATGACCGGCACCGGATCCCCTCTCATCGGGGGTCGAACATGGAGCTGGGCGACTTATATTTCCCGTCCCACGATGACGATCTACGCTCCGAAAGGCGAGAATACGGGCGCGGCCATGCTGGTGCTGCCTGGCGGCGGGTATGCGGCCGTGGCCATGGATCTTGAAGGGACTGAGATCTGCGAGTGGATTACGCAGCACGGCGCTACCTGCATCATACTCAAATACCGTGCACCCCAAATCTGGCGCCGGAACGAAAATGGCGTCGGGGTTCCACCGGATGACTTGCTTGCGCTTGACGACGCGCAGCGCGCAATGAGCCTGCTGCGAGAGGGCGCCTCCGCACTCGGAATAGATCCTGAGAAGATCGGCGTGATCGGCTTCTCGGCCGGTGCCCACCTTGCGGCCGCACTCAGCAATGCAGATGACCGCGCCTACAACCCGGTCGACGCCGCAGACAGGCAGCCAACACGGCCCGACTTTTCGATTCTGCTCTATCCCGGCCGCTTCTTGCCACAAAGAAATCCGGGCACGGACTTGAACCTTGCGCCATGGATAGAGATCAGCGCCATGGCCCCGCCGACGCTTTTGTTCCACGCCATGAACGATCCGACGAACAATGTTCGCAATTCGATTGCGTACGGTCTGGCTCTCGACGACGCAGGCGTTTCTGTCGACATGCGTTTCTTCGCTAGCGGGTGTCATGCCTTCGGCCTGCGACCGGCGGCGGACCCCATTTCCACGGACTGGCCGAGGCAAGCCGTCCAGTGGCTCGGTCATATTGGCATCCTTTGACTTCAGCACTCTCGTTGAAGGACCAACAGTCTATGACCGTTTCCGGCGA
>CAZXQD010000175.1:0-4122 GCA_964643405.1 uncultured Hyphomonas sp.
GAATTGGACGTATGGGCGCGCCCTGCATGCGCGCGCCGTTTTCTGCTGGTCAACAACAGGGCAGCCTGGACGCTTTAAGCCTGCACCGGGCTAACCGCCGGGGCATCTTGCTCTTCCCCGCGCCCGTCCTCGGCATGTTTCGCTTTTCGGCTGGCGAGCAGCGAATAGAGCGCAGGGACCGCAAACAGGGTGAAAAGCGTCCCGATCACCATGCCGCCCACCAGCACGAAACCGATGGAGTTGCGCGCACCCGCTCCCGGCCCGGCAACGAGGATCAGCGGCAAGTGGCCAAAAACGGTCGCGAGTGTTGTCATCAGCACCGGTCTCAGGCGAACCAGCGCCGCCTCGCGCGCCGCTTTGAACCGGCTATAGCCGCGCGCCTGCAATTCGTTGCCAAACTCCACGATCAGGATACCGTTCTTCGCAATCAGCCCAACCAGCGTGATAAGACCGATCTGCGTGAAGATGTTGATGGTGGTGAAGTTCAGGAACGTGAACATCAACGCGCCGGACAGTGCCAGAGGTACCGATCCCAGCAACACGATCAGAGGATCGCGGAAACTCTGGAACTGTGCGGCCAGCAGCAGGTAGACAAAGGCAATCGACACAGCGAGCACGCCGGCGAGCGTTTCGCCTTCCTGCCGGATCTGGCGGGACTCGCCCGCGTAATCGAGGCTGTAATTCTGCGGCAGGATCTGCGCGGCAGCCGCCTCCATCGTTGCGAGCCCCGTTTCCTTGGTCGTTCCCGGCACCAGGCCGCCGAAGACGCGGAACGCGTTCAGCTGCTGGAAACGGCCGAGTGCGCGCGGTGCGGTCTCGTCCACCAGCTTCGCGATTGAAGACAGCGGGATCAACTCACCGGTCGGGGTCTGTATACGGATGATGTCGAGGGAAGCTGGCGACAGGCGAGCTGAGTCTTCGATCTGCGGGATCACGTCATAGGAGCGTCCCTCATAATCAAACCTGTTCACGCGGGCCCCGGCAAGCAGTGTACCCAGTTGCTGGCTCACATCAGCGACATCCATGCCGAGGTCGGCAATCCGGTCACGGTCCAGGTCTATGCGGGTGATGCCGCGGTCGATCTTGAGATCGGTGTCGACGAAAATGAACTGGCCGGAAGCGAGCGCCGCCTTAACGAGATCCTGTGCGTAGGGCAGCATCTGCTCCGGCGGCGCGCTCGACAGGACCACCATCTCGACATCGTAGTTGCCGGCATTCGGCAGCGACGAGGGAAGGATCGGGAACGCCGTGATGCCCGGCGCCTCTCCCACCTTAACGAAGGTAGGTTGCAAAAGGTCAGGCGCGCCCTGTTCGCGTTCATGCCATGGCTTGAACTCCAGGCCGCCGAATCCGCCCTGCGCTGTACGCACCGACCAGACATAGTCCGAACCCGGCATCGTCAGCAGCTTGTCCACCACGTCATTGGCGTACTCTACCGTATAGTCGAGCGATGCATCCGGTGCCGATGCGAAAACAACGTTGATCGAACCCTGGTCCTCGATGGGCGCCAGCTCGCGCAGCGAGAACGTGTACATCAGCGGGGCGATCGCGAGCATCACCGCGGCGAAGAACAGTACCGGTCCGCGGTTGGCCAGCGCGATGTCGAGCAATGGCTCATAGAACCTGCGGATGCCGTTAAAGCCGGATTGCGCGACCCGGGCTACCGGGCCTTCTTCAGTGCGGCTTGCCACCATCGCGCTCATGATCGGCGAAAGTGTCAGGGCTACAATTCCCGAGACGATCACGGCTGTCGCAAGGGTAAACGCGAACTCCTTGAACAACGCACCCGTAAGTCCGCCGAGGAAGCCGATAGGCGCATACACCGCCGCCAGCGTGATCGTCATCGAGATCACGGGCAGGAAGAGTTCACGGACACTGAGCAGCGCCGCGTCGATGCGCGGCATGCCGTCACGGACATGCCGCATCGTGTTTTCGACGACGACAATCGCATCGTCGACCACAAGGCCGACCGCCAGCACGATGGCAAGGATGGTCAGAAGGTTCAGCGAGAAGCCCAGTGCAGCCATCGCCGCTACCGCGCCCAGCAGCGAGATCGGAATCGCAACCAGGGGAACAAGGGCTGTGCGGAACGATCCAAGGAAGAGGATGACCACCACGCCGACGATTAGGATCGTCTCGGCGAGCGTTTTCCCGATCTCTTTCAGTGCGTCGCGTGTATAGAGTGTGCCGTCATAAGCGGTGCGGATGGAAATATCCGCCGGCGCTGAAGCCCGCGCCCGGTCAAGCGCAGCGTATACAGCGTCACCGACGTCGATCTCGTTCGCGCCTACCGCTGGCCAGACCGAAAGGTACACTGCTTCCTGTGTGTTATAGCGTACATCGAGGTCAGGACTTTCCGCACCAAGCTCCACGCGCGCAATGTCGGACAGACGGATGACCGAACGGCCTTCACGCTTCACGACCAGCCGTTCAAAATCTTCCGGCCGCTTCAGCACGGTCTCGACCAGCAGGTCGGTCTCGATCTGCGTATTCTCGGACGAGCCGATAGGAGACAAAACGTTGTTACGCGTCAGCGCAGACCGGAGGTCGCCCGCGCTGATGTCGAACGCCGCCATTTTTACGGGGTCGAGCCATATCCGCATCGCGGTGGGCCGCGATCCCTCAAGGCCGATCCGCTGCACGCCGGGCAGGGACGACATGACGGGCTGAACCTCGCGGGAGAGATACTCCGTGATCTGAGAGAGCGAGCGCTGGTCCGATGTCACCGCGATGTAGAAAAGTGCCTGCGGCCGGTCTACGCGCCGCACTTCAACGCTTGGCGATTCTGCTTCGTCCGGCAATTCGGAAGCGATTGCATTCAACTGCGCCGTCACGCGCGCCAGGGCATCGGCGCTGTCGGCATCGAAGTTCAGCCAGACCGTCACGGTCGAAACGCCCGCCGTTGTGACGCTGTCGACATAGTCAACATCCGGGATCGCCGCGACCGCCCGCTCAACGGGTTCGGTAATGAAGCCGCGCACCGTGTCGGCAGATGCGCCGACATACACTGTCGTCACGATCAGGCTGGAGGCATCAATGCGCGGATACTGCTGCACGGGCAGGCTGAACGCCGCGCGGAGCCCGATCAGGAGAACGAACAGGCTGAGCACGACCGCCAGAACCGGTCGTTTGACGAAAATGTCGACCACCGTCGAGCGTTGGGCGGCGGTACTTTCGGAAACCGGTGCGCTGTTCACGGCGTTTGCTCCGGCGCTGGCTTGGCCGTGCGCTGCGCCGCTTCCTCAGCAGCCTTCTGCTCGGCCGTCACCGGTCTCACAAGACTGCCATCGCGCAGCTTGAACACACCATCGGCCGCGATCCGCGTTCCCGCGTCCAGCCCCGACAGGACAATCACTTCATCACTTCCGAGCGCAGGTCCAAGCTCCACGAGCATCGCTTTCGCGCGCGTCTGACCCTCCGTGTCCTGAAGGGCAAAGACGGTGGCGCCATAAGGGCTGCGCAGGACCGAGGTTCGCGGCACGACGACCGTGTCACGCTGCTCGCCGGCATCAACTTCCACCGTGACGAGGCTGCCCGCTGGCAGGTTGCCGGCATACTTCTCGATCACCGCTCGGTAGCCCAGGCTGCGTGAAGCCACATCGATGCTCGGCTCGGTCGCGATAATGCGCGCCTCGGCTTGCGTATCACCAATCTTGACGCGCACGGGCCGTTTCGGGTCCAGCGCAGCCACTGTGTCCTGGGGAAGGGTGAAGTCGACATAGATGCCGGACTGCGTCCCGACAAGGCTCGCGATAAGACTGCCTTCAGACACATATTGCCCTGGCTTCAGGTTCGTGATGCCGACCCGTCCATTGAAGGGTGCGCGGATCGTCTTGCGGTCGATTGCAGCGCGCAATGCGGCAACGCGCGCCTCAGCGGATGCAGCCAGGGCCTCGGCCTGTTCCGCTACGGCTTCCGCCGCCGCGCCGCGCGCCAGCAGTTCGGCTTCGCGCTCCGCGTCTGTGCGGGCGCGCTTTGCTTCCACCTCGGCCGCTGCAAGGTCGGCGCGTTCTTCGCTCGTATCCACCTGCAGCAGAACCTGGCCCTTCTTCACAAGGTCGCCGGACTTGAAATTCATCTGCGTAATCACGCCGCCGCGCTCAATCCGCAGGTCAACCAGGT
>CAZXQD010000176.1:0-4023 GCA_964643405.1 uncultured Hyphomonas sp.
CGGAGTGGGCATGGATGTAGGCGTAAGCCCAAGCCTCAAGCCCTTCACCTCCCCTGGCTTTGCGATGACTACCGGTCTGGCGCGTGGGCGACGCGCTCCCCTTGTTCTCAGCGGGGCCGAAGAGGTTTTGGCTGGCCGTCCAGCACGATGCCCCAGATGCCGATTTCTGCCCAGTCGCTTCCGGGCAAGCCAAGCGGGCTGGTATCAAGAATTGTGAAGTCCGCTCGTTTGCCGGGTTCGATTGAGCCAATTTCGTCCTGAAGGCCGAGCACCCGCGCAGCGTCGAGTGTGATCGACTCCAGCGCATCATAAGGCGTCAGGGCATTGGCGACCTGATATGTCCCACCTTCGAGGGTTGCCCGCGTGATATGGGCACCTGCTGCCCGCAATGGCTGGGGCGGCGCGAGCGGGGCATCCGAGTGCAGCGCCACCACGACGCCTGCAGCAGACAAACTGCCGAGTGGCGTTATCCATTGCGCGCGTGCCGGGCCCAGCGGGTCCGCATATCGCTGAGACATGTAGTAGACGTAGTGGCTGGCCGCTGACAGCAATATGCCATTCTCGCCGGCGCGTTTGACCTGTTCAGGTGAAAACAATCCGCCGTGCTCGACGACGAAATCGCCGGAGAAACCATCTGCTCGCAAGCCTGAAACCGCGTCGAGGGTAGACGTTTGCGCCGCGTCGCCATTCGAATGGATGTGCACGGAGAGCCCGGCGTCCGTAAACGGGCGCATTGTTTCGGCGATCTTGCCCTCCGGTATCGCCCAAAGCCCTTGGGTTCCGAATGACTGGCCCGACAGGTATCCGGGCGGAGACAGACGCATCGTCTGTGAATAATACGCGCCGTCGGCAAAGAACTTTACACGAGGCAAAACTGGCGCGGCGGCAGCGCGCACACCGCTAGCCATATCGAGAACTGCCTGCGGCGCGCCTTCGCCAAACTCGCGCTGAAATGAGCGGTACTCAGGTATGAGGTACAATTTGAAACCATCCTCGTCCTTCGACCAGCTCGACGCGATAGTCTGGTCCTCCAGCGCGAGACCGAAAACCCCATATGCGAGGTCTGCGGTTGTCGTTACGCCAGCCTCCCGAACGATTTCGAAGTACTTGTTGATTCCTGCGCTGAACGCGTTGGGCTCGAAGAGTACTGCTCTCGCCTTGGCGAATACAACCATCGCGGCATCTTCGTAGAGACGACCAGTCAGATGACCCTGCGCATCAAGATCCACACCGTGGAATGTCTTGGCAAGTTCTGGCGTCGCGCCAATCATCTCCAGCGCAGCGGTGTTGAGATAAAAATCATGTCCAGAGTAATGCCACACAATGATGGGCCGGTCCGGCGCCACATCGTCCAGCAACTGCCTGTCAAGCTCTCCTTGAACCAGATTGTGAAAACCGTAGACGACGATCGGGCTATCGTCCCGGGGAGCCTCAGAAACAACCTCTTCAAGGCGCGCACGAAAGGCTTCCGGAGAGCCGTAACCCTTCGTCATTCCGTCCGGCGTCGCCATTGGCCAGGGCGGCGCAAACGGGTGGGCGTACAGCATCCCGCCAAGCAGGACATGCATGTGCGGATCGATCAGGCCGGGTACAATCGTCTTTCCAAGGAAGGTTTCGTCAATGCTGGCACCCGGATACCGCTTCCTTAGCGCATCAAGTTCACCGGCACCCTGGATCACGCCTTCTTCGACAGCCACCGCAGAAGCAGTTTCGCCCTCACCCGTCATCAGGATTATCTCATCCGCGACATAGATGGTGACCTTGGACGCAGGCACCGCTGACGAAGCGCAGGCGGACGCGATGGCATGGAGAAAGGCGTAGCAGATGTGACGCTTGAGCATTGCGGTCCCCCTGGCGCGGTTTTTCCAGTTCCGAGAGACCACCGTTAATCCAATTTGCCCTTGTCGCAACGGGGTGGGCGTATCGCCATTTCTACGACGGCCCGGTTTTCGCATACTCTTCGTCTGGACCGTCGGATGGTTGAGCCACGACGGTAATGTTCTTTTTTCTCGATGGGCGAACGAGGCCGGTTGTCAGCGAGCAAGCTGATAGGCAGAGCAACTGCCCGGTTCCAGGGCGCGAGGCTGAGCCAATCCGCCATGTCTTTGTTGACCGAAACGGAAGAGGCACAGCGTTACGCTGTTTGTGTCGCCGGATGGCGCAATGGGATCGACCCTGCCGGTTCGAGGCGGATTGTAAGGCGTGCGCTACTCGACCGCTTTCGGCACGACGAAGAAGCCGTGTTCGCTGCGGGGGGCGTTGGCGAGGACCTGGTCCTGGATATTGCCGTCCGTCACCACGTCCTCGCGCATCGGGAGTTTCGTCTCGACCACAGAGGTCATAGGCTCGACGCCTTCGACATCGACTTCGTTCAGCTGGTCGATCCAGCCCATGATGCCGTTCAGTTCGCCGGCGAGCTCGTCGAGGCGCTCTTCCGGCACCGCGATGCGGGACAGGCGGGCAACTTTGCGGACGTCGTCGCGGGTAACGGTCATGGCCAATTCCTTGGGGGCGGCTCCAGTCGAGGTGCCCGATTACGCGATAGGCAAAGCGGCTTCAAGGCGGTATGTGCCCGGAATGGCTGTGGTTGACCTGTTTGACCTGCCCGGAAAGGGCGTCCTCGTGGGGCTGGACCCCGGCACGAAGACGCTGGGCGTGGCCGCGACGGACCTGAGCCGGATCCTGGCGAGCCCGGTCGAGACGATTGCCAAGGTGAAGCTGGCCCCGGCGCTGGAACGGCTGTTTGCGATTTACGACGCGCGCGGGGCCGTGGGCCTTGTGGTAGGCCTGCCGCTGAATACCGACGGGACCCAGGGGCCGCGCGTGCAGTCTGTCCGCACGCTGGTGTCGAACCTGCTGAAGATGCGCGATGTTCCGGTGGCATTCCAGGACGAGCGCTATTCTTCCGCCGAGGCGGGCGATTTCCTGCGGGATGCGGGCGCCTCGCGGCGACGGCGGGAAGCGAACATTGATTCCACGGCGGCGGCGGTGATCCTAAAGGATGCCCTCCTCCGGCTGGAGCGCGGCGCATGAGCGCCTTCCTGACGGCGCTGGTGCCGGTGATCCTGCTTGTGGTGCTGGGCCAGCTGCTTGTGCGCAGGGGATTTGTGCCGCCGGAGGCCTTCCGGTCGCTGGACCGGCTATCCTTCCTTGTGCTGCTGCCGGCGCTGATCATCCGTGCACTGGCAAATGCGGAGTTTGACGGCGCCCCCTGGGCGATGATCGCGGCGCTGATTGCGGCGCAGGTGGTGATGGGCGCGTTCGGCCTGACCGCGCGCCTCTGGCCGGGCATGAGCGGGCCTGCGGCCGGCACGATCATCCAGTCCAATGTGCGCTGGAACACGATTATCGGGCTGTCGCTGGGCGGGCTGTTGTTCGGCGATGAAGGCCTCGCGCTGGTGAGCCTTGCGGCGGCGGCGATGATACCCGTGGCGAACGTAATCTCCGTGTACGCACTGGTGAGCCATGCCGAGCGCCCGCCGGGCGAGCGGCCGAAACCGCTGCTGGCGCTGACGCGCAATCCGCTGATCTGGGCCTGCCTGATCGGTATTGCGCTAGCGAGTTTGCATGTGCGCCTGCCGGTGATTGCGGACGAGACGCTGAAGATGCTGGCGAACGCCGCAATTGCGCTGGGCCTCCTGAGCGCGGGCGCGGGCGTGGACCTTGGCGCGCTGACGCGGGCGGGACTGCGGACGTTTACCTGGTCACTGGTGCGCCTGATCGGCCTGCCGGCGGTGACGCTGGGAATGGGCCTGTTGATCGGCCTCGAAGGATTGCCGCTGGCCATCGCGCTGATCTGCGCGGCGACACCGACGGCGCCGAACTCCTATGTGCTGGCGCGAGAGCTGGGCGGGGATACGACGCTGGCGGCGAACCTCATCGCGGCGCAGACGACGCTGGCGGCGCTGACCTTGCCGCTGACCTGGGGCGTGATCCTGTGGCTGGGGGCGGTTTGAAGGCTTGCCCGGCGCCGGAATCGCGCCTAAACCGCCGCAAATCGAAGGGGCCTTCATGGCAGCGGCG
>CAZXQD010000177.1:0-3948 GCA_964643405.1 uncultured Hyphomonas sp.
AGGATTTCGAGTTCAACGATTCGGCGGGCGCGTCGCACCTTGGCGGTCATGGCGCTGCCGAGAAGGTGGCCGATGCAGTGTCAGCCGGCGGGGAAGGGACGGGCGTTGTCCATTGGGCACCGGAAGCCGAGAACGAGCTGAAGAAGATTCCCTTCTTCGTGCGCGGCAAGGCGAAGCGCAACACAGAGGCGTTCGCCCGCGACAAGCATCTCGACACGATCACGCTGGAAACCCTCTACGACGCAAAGGCGAGCTATGGCCGGTAAGCGCGCCATCGTGGTCGACAAGACGCCCGTCCGGGTTGTCATCCTGTCGCTCGACTCGCATCTGGGCGGCGCGGTGCAGGCTGCGCAGACGGACCTGCGCCGCACATTCCCGGCGCTGACGCTGGACTTCCATGCCGCCTGCGACTGGGACCGCATTCCGGGCACGCTGGACCGCGCCATTGCCGATGTCGGCCGCGCGGACATCATCATCGCCTCGATGCTGTTCATCGAGGAGCATACGCGCGCGATCCTGCCGGCGCTGCTGGCGCGGCGCGAGTCGTGTGATGCGATTGTCGGCTGCATGTCCGCCTCGGAAATCGTGCAATTGACCCGGCTTGGCGGCTTCGACATGTCGAAGCCCGCCACCGGCCCCATCGCGCTGATGAAACGCCTGCGCGGGTCCGGCGACAAGGAACGCGCCGGCGAGAAGCAGATGAAGACGCTGCGCCGCCTTCCGAAGATCCTTCGCTACATTCCGGGCGTCGCGCAGGACGTGCGCGCCTACTTCGTCACGATGCAATACTGGCTCGCCGGCTCGCAGCACAATCTCGCAAATGCCGTGCGCTTCCTGATCGACCGGTATGCAGCGGGTCCGCGCGCGCACCTGAAGGGCACGCTGAGCCCAGCGCCGCCGGAAGCCTTCCCTGAGACGGGGCTCTATCATCCGCGCATGACACCAAAGGTGGCCGAGCGCATCGAGGCGTTGCCCAAGGGTCCCTCGCACCAGCCGACCGTCGGCCTCCTTGTGATGCGCTCCTATGTAACCTCGGGCGACACCGGCCATTATGACGGCGTCATCCAGGCTTTCGAGTCGCGCGGAATCCGCGTGATCCCTGCCTTTGCCAGCGGCCTTGATTCCCGCTCGGCGATCCGCCGCTTCTTCATGCGCGGCGAGACGCCGACCATCGATGCCCTTGTTTCCCTGACCGGCTTCTCGCTCGTCGGCGGCCCGGCCTTCAACGACTCTGAAGGCGCCGTCGAGATGCTGAAAGCCCTCGATATTCCCTATGTCTGCGCGCTTGCCTCGGAGTTCCAGTCGGTGTCCGACTGGGGCGCCAGTGCGCGCGGGCTGACGCCGATCGAGACGACCATGATGGTCGCGCTACCGGAGCTCGACGGCGCCACGGGATCCATTGTCATCGGCGGACGGGCCGACCATGGCTCGACGTGCAGCGGATGCGCCCGCCACTGCACGTTCGCCGATGACAGCCGGCGCATGCGCGCCTGCCCGGAACGTGCAGAACAACTCGCGGCGCGGGTCGACCGTCTGGTTCGCCTGAAGCGCAGCGCGCGCGCCAGCCGCAAGCTCGCCGTTACCCTGTTCAACTTCCCGCCCAATTCGGGCAGCGTCGGCACGGCGGCCTACCTGTCGGTCTTCGAGTCGCTGCACAATTTCCTCAAGGAACTCGCCGCCGAAGGCTACTCGGTGAATGTTCCGGACACGGTCGATGCGCTGAAGGATGCCCTGCTGGAAGGCAACAAGGGCCAGTTTGGCACCGAGGCGAATGTGGCGGCGGAAATTCCGGTGTCGGATCATGTGCGCCGCGAGCGCCGGCTCAAGGATATCGAAGCCGCCTGGGGCCCTGCGCCGGGCCGTGTACTGACCGATGGCCGCTCGATCTTCGTGCTCGGTGCGCGGTTCGGAAATGTCCTCGTCGGCCTGCAGCCGGGCTTCGGCTATGAAGGCGACCCGATGCGACTGCTGTTCGAGAAGGGCTTCGCGCCGACGCATGCTTTTGCTGCTTACTATACCTATCTCAAGGAAACCTTCGCCGCCGATGCCGTCGTACATTTCGGCACTCACGGCGCCCTCGAGTTCATGCCGGGCAAACAGTCGGGCCTCTCGGGCGATTGCTGGCCGGACTATCTGATCGGCGATCTGCCTAACATCTACTTCTATGCCGCCAACAACCCGTCCGAGGCGACCATTGCCAAACGGCGCGGCAACGCCAGCATCATCAGCTACCTCACGCCGCCGGTGACCGAAGCGGGGCTCTATCGCGGCCTGTCGGACCTGTCGGCGACAATCCAGCGCTGGCGCGGACTGGATCCCGCCGCTGCTGCAGAGCGTGCAGACCTCGAAGCGCTGGTCATCCAGCAGGCCGCTGATCTCGACCTTCTTCCGGCTGCCTCCTTCGACCGCCCCGCCGACCGGATCGAGGCAATTCGCCGGAAACTGGCCGAAGTCGAAACATCGCTGATCCCCAACGGCCTCCATATCGCGGGGCAGGGAACGTCGCGCGCCGAGCGGCGAGACCTTCTGGCCGTGATGCCGCCCGCCGAGGGCCTGGATGTGTTGCCGGGCGCGGCCTTCGATGCGCTCGCCGCGGGCGACGCGCCCGCCGAGATTGCCCGCCGGCTGAAGCTCGAGGCGCGGCTGCCGGAACTCGCCCGGCTTGCAGAAACGAACCGCCTGCTCAGCGAGGACCATGAAATGGCCGCGCTGATCCACGCGCTTGACGCAGGCTACACGCCGCCCGTCGCGGGCGGCGACTTGATCCGTACACCCGAAATGCTGCCCACGGGCCGCAACATCCACGGTTTTGATCCCTTCCGGCTGCCAAGCGCCTTTGCGGTGGCGGATGGCCGGCGCCAGGCTGCGCGCCTGATCGATCGGCACCAGTCGGAGACCGGAAAACTTCCTGAGACGGTCGCCATCGTCCTTTGGGGAACCGACAACCTGAAAAGCGAAGGCGCGCAGATTGCGCAGGCCATGGCGTTGATAGGCGCGACGCCACGTTTCGACTCCTATGGCCGCCTTGCCGGCGCCGATCTCATCCCGCTGGAGAAATTGGGCCGCCCACGCATTGATGTCATGGTCACGCTGTCCGGCATCTTCCGCGATCTCCTGCCGCTGCAGACGCGGATGCTGGCTGACGCCGCGCATGCCGCTGCGATGGCAGACGAACCAGAGGCGATGAACTTCGTGCGCAAGCACGCGCTGGCCTGGCAGGCCGCATCGGGCGACAGCCTGACGACCGCTTCTCTGCGGGTATTTTCCAATGCCGACGGCGCTTACGGCGCGAACGTGAACTACCTGATCGCGGCCGGTACATGGGACGACGAGGATGAACTGGGTGATGCCTTCGCCAAGCGCAAATGCTTTGCCTATGGACGGGACGGGCGCCCCCATCCGCAGCCGGCCCTCTTCAACAGCATCCTGTCGACCGTGGAACTCGCCTACCAGAACCTCGAATCAGTCGAAACGGGCCTGACCACCATCGACCACTATTTTGATACGCTGGGCGGGATTTCCCGCGCGGCTTCGAAGGCGCGCGGCGAGCAACCGGCCGTCTATATCGGCGACCAGACGCGCGGTGACGGCATTGTCCGTACACTGGCGGAACAGGTGGCGCTGGAGACGCGTACGCGCACGCTGAACCCGAAATGGTTCGAAGGCATGCTGCGCCACGGCTATGAAGGCGTGCGCCAGATCGAGGCGCAGGTGACCAATACGATGGGCTGGTCGGCGACGACCGGGCAGGTGGCGCCCTGGGTCTATCAGCAGATGACCGAGACTTTCGTACTCGACGAAGCCCTGCGCCGCCGCCTGTCGGATCTCAATCCCGCCGCCACAGCGAATGTGGCAAACCGGCTGATCGAGGCGTCCGAGCGGCGCTACTGGTCACCCGATCCTGAAACGCTGGCGGCCCTTCGAGCAGCCAGTGCCGAAATCGAAGAC
>CAZXQD010000178.1:0-3862 GCA_964643405.1 uncultured Hyphomonas sp.
CTGGAAAGGAGTTGGCAATTGATCAGTCATCCAATCTTTATCCTGTCGCCTGTATGGAGAATGCGATTGATCCGCCTACGGGGTTATTGATAACGCCCCCGCCAAGTGGATTGTCCCTGTTTCTATCTAACTCGTCTCTCACCCAATCCCATCCTTAGCAAAACGGAAACCACACCATGGCCTTCAACCTCAACACCTCGCCCAGCCACCTTCTCCACCGCGCCCAGCAGATCGCGGCGAACCATTCGGCCGCTGCCCTGAAATCGGCCGGCCTGACGCTTCGTCAGTTCTCGGTGCTCTCGGCCCTTTCGGGCAATGAAGGTGTCAGCCAGTCCGATCTTGTCAATGCCACCGGCATCGATCGCTCCACCCTCGCCGACATGGTCGCCCGCATGGAAGCCGGCGGCATGATCAAGCGCTCCGACTCCAAAACCGACGCCCGCGCGAAGTCGGTCTCGCTGACGCCGAAAGGCAAGAAGGCCCATGACAAGGCCCTCCCGGCCGTCGTGAAAGCGGACGCCGCCCTGTTCGCAACGCTGGCCAAAGCCAAGCAGGACGCCCTGATCCAGGGCCTCACCGGCCTCGTCGGCGACAGCGCTGAAGCCCCGGCGCCGAAAGCGAAGAAAGCCCCGGTCAAGAAAGCCCCGGCCAAAAAGGCTCCGGCCAAGAAAAAGAAATAAGCTCCGTCTCCAGACGAAGCAGGACTAAGAGCGAGGCGCCCCAAGCGCCTCGCTGACTTTTTGGAGTGAGGTTTCATCCAGCGGGCCGCTGATATGGAGCAGGATCTCGCCCTCGCCGGAGATCACGAATGTTTCCGGCACGCCGGTCAGGCCGAAATCCAGGCCACCCCGGCCTTCGGGGTCCAGCGCGACCTGGCTGAAAGGATTACCCAGCCGCTCGAGGAAGGCTTCGCCGTTCTCCGTCTTGTCCTTGTAAAGGATGCCGACCAGCTGGTCCGGATGGGTCTTGCTGAGTTCGATCAGGTATTTGTGCTCGGCCTCGCAGGGGGCGCACCAGCTGGCAAACAGGTTCACTGCCACCGTCTCGCCGCCCGGGGGAGGGGCGAAGGAAATCTCGCCGCCGTCTTTCAGTTCAAAGACAAATTCGGGCGCGGCGCGGGAGACGCGGGTAAAGTCGCCTTTCTGGGGGTTCAGCATACGCCAGGCACCTAGCAGGCCGAACAGCAGCAGTGCGGCGACCGGTAGGGCGAACAGCCAGCGGTTCATTCGCTGTCCTCGCCGGGCGCCAGTTTCTCCAGCCGCTTGCGTGCCGATCGGGCCGCCAGCACCACTTGCAATGTCAGCCCAAGGATCAGCAGCGCGCCGATCGCGTAACAAGCCCAGATATACGCAGCGTTCTTGTCGAACTCGGGCATGGTCAAGCCGCCTCCAGCTCTTTCGCGCGCAGGCGCGCAATGCGGCGTTCGCGGATTTCCGTCCGCATTCTGGTCATCACGAGGCCGCCGAACAACAGGGAATGTCCGAGGGCGCTGATCAGGAGCGGTGTAAGGTATACGGCGGCCATTTTCGGCCCGTCGGCAGTGATGACGCTGGCGTCCTGATGCAGCGAGGTGAAGAGGTCCACCGAGAACTTGATCAGCGGCACGTTGATGGCGCCGACCATGGCCAGGATCGCGCCGGCACGGGCCGCTTTCTGGCGCGTATCCATCGCGGCCCGCAGGGCCATGTAGCCGAGAAAGAGGAAGAACAGGAACAAGACGGACATCATCCGCGCATCATCCCACTGCCACCATGTGCCCCAGGTCGGCTTGCCCCAGATTGCGCCGGTGGCGAGGCAGAGCGCCGTCCATGTCGCGCCCAGCGGTGCGATGGCTTTCGCAGCGATGTCGGCGAGTTCATGGCGCCAGACAAACCAGACAAAGCTGGCAATCGCGAGGGCGGAATAGCTCGCCATGGCGAGCCAGGCGGCCGGGACGTGCACGAACATCACGCGCATGATGTCGCCGCCCTGATACTCATCTTTCGGCACGACCCAGAGGCCCTGCCAGAGACCATAGATGATGCAGGCGGCGCCGACGGCATAGAAAAGCGGGGCCAGCCAGTCGGAAAGGCGCAGGAACTTGTGGGGATTGGCGAAGTAAGACCACATGCGAACTGACCTAGCGCTCCCTCAGTCTGCCGCCAAGCGCAGCGCGGCCGCCATGGCATAGGGCGCAACAGCGCAGGCGAACAGGGTGGACGCCGCCAGAAACAGCGGCGCGCCGGATGAGCCGGGGCCGCCGGTCATGGCCAGGGCGCCAAAAATCGCAGTCGGCACGAACAGGGGCAGGGCGATCAGCGAGATCAGGAGGCCGCCCCGGCGCACAGTGGCGGAAAGGGCCGCGCCCACGCCGCCCCAGAAGAAGAAGGCCAGGCTGCCCAGGGCGTAGAGGCCGGCATTTGTCAGCAGGGCAAGCGATGCCTGAGCCTGGAACATCAGCGCCAGCAGGGGAGAGAAAAGCGCGAGAGGGAGGCCCGCCGACAACCAGTGCGCCAGCGTCTTGGCTGCCGCGATGGCGGATACCGGCGCGCCTGCCTGCAGCCAGAGGTCCAGCGTCCCGTCTTCGGCATCAGCCTGGAAGATACGCTCGAGCGTGACGAGGCTTGCCAGCGCGAGGGCGACCCAGATGATGCCGGGCCCCACGGCCTTCAGAGTGTCCCCGTCACTGCCAATGCCGAGCGGTACAAGCACGGCGGCCCCGCCGAGGAATCCGAGCGGCAAAAGCGCTCCCGCGCCGCCGGCCCAGGCTTCGCCGAGGGACTGGCGGAAAGCCGCAAGGATCGGGGCGGCGCTCACAGCGTCAGTTCCCCGCTCGCCGCAAAGCCTGCCTCGCCATGGATTGACGCGATCACGGCGCCTCCTTTGGACCGGTGTTCGGCAACCAGCGCATCGACCAGCGCGCGCCCTTCAGCATCGAGCGCCGTATACGGTTCATCGAGAAGCCAGACAGGCCGTTCCTCCAGCAGCAGGCGGGCAAGGGCGGTGCGCCGTCTTTGGCCCGCAGACAGGTAGCGCCCGGCAACATCTGCGGGCCGGGAAAGGCCCATCCGGGCAAGGACCGAATCAGTCGCCGTGTGCGATCCCCAGGCCTGCGTCCATAGTCGAAGGTGGTCGCGCGGGGTTTCCTGCGGCTTCAGCCCTTCACGGTGGCCCACCCAGTGATGCGCCTGGTTGCGCGTCACGCTGCCCGCTTCCGGGCGGGTAAGGCCTGCCAGAATCCGCAGCAGGGTCGTCTTGCCCGTGCCATTTGCGCCCCGCAACACCACGGCTTCGCCTTGTTCCACGGCGAGGTTGACGTTCCGGAACAATACCCGCTCGCCCCGGATCATGCCGAGGCCGGTGGCCGAGAGGAGGGGCGCTGCCTGAGGATCCATCATCTGAGGGATAGCCGGTTCCGCCGCCGCCGCAAACGCGGCCTTGTCGCGCGGTTGCGTCCCTTCAGCCGATTGCGCGCAAGAGGCGAGGACTATAAGAGACGCCCAGCATATCAAGGCGGTTCGCCCCGGTTTTTGTGTTGGGCGCCCGCATGACAGGAGGCAAAGCCCACTCATGCCGTCAAAAGACAGCTTCAAATCGAAAAGCACCCTCACCGCCGCCGGAAAGACTTACACGTACTATTCCGTGACTGCCGCGGCAAAAAATGCCGGTCTGGGCGATGTTTCCCGCCTGCCGGCCTCGCTGAAGGTGCTGCTCGAGAACATGCTGCGCTTCGAGGACGGTCTGACCGTGGTTGAAGACGACATCCGCGCCTTCGGCATCTGGGCCGATCAGGGCGGCCAGAACCCGCGCGAGATCGCCTATCGCCCCGCCCGCGTGCTGATGCAGGACTTCACCGGCGTGCCCGCCGTGGTCGACCTCGCCG
>CAZXQD010000179.1:0-3838 GCA_964643405.1 uncultured Hyphomonas sp.
CTGGCCATTGCGGACGATCGGGCGGTCCTCGATACGGTGCATGCCGAGCACGCCGGATTGCGGCGGGTTGAGGATCGGTGTGGACATCAGCGAGCCATAGATGCCGCCATTGGAAATGGTGAAGGTGCCGCCCTGCAGGTCGCCGATGGTGAGCTGGCCGTCGCGGGCCTTCTTGCCGAGCGCGGCAATCCCCTTCTCGATATCGGCCAGCGACATTTCATCGACGCTGCGCAGGACGGGCGTGACAAGCCCCTTGTCTGTGCCGACCGCGACGCTGATGTCGTAGTAGTTCTTGTAGATGATGTCCTGACCATCGATCTCGGCATTGACCGCCGGTACTTCCTTCAGTGCGTTGGCAACCGCCTTCACGAAGAAGCTCATGAAGCCGAGCTTGATGCCGTGACGTGCAACGAAGGCATCCTGGTGCTTCTTGCGCAGGTCCATGATCGCCGACATGTCGACATCGTTGAACGTGGTGAGCATTGCGGCTGTGTCCTGCGCCTCTTTCAGGCGGCGGGCGATGGTCTGACGCAGGCGCGTCATCCGTACACGTTCTTCACGCGGGCCGGTTTCACGTGGCGGGCGGACCTGGGTATCGGGCATCGAGGGGACTTTCGGCTGGTTCACATAGGTAAGGGCATCGGCTTTGGTGGCGCGGCCATCACGGCCCGATCCGGGAATGCTGGAGGGATCGACGTTTGCTTCTGCCGCGATGCGGCGTACGGACGGCGCGACGGGGCGGTCGCCCGTGCCGGTGGCGGCGGGCGTGGCAGGCGCAGTCACAGTTTTGACGGGGGCCGCTTCAGCGGCAGCCTTCACCGGCGCAGCGGCAGAACTGCCGATGCGCGCGATGACGGAACCGGGCGCGACCGAGGCACCCGGAGCAACGAGCAGCTCGACAATGACGCCATCCGCCGGGGACGGCACTTCGAGCGCGACCTTGTCGGTCTCGATCTCGGCGATGGTCTCGTCCTTCTTCACTTTCTCGCCGACCTTCTTCGAGAAGGAGGCAATCGTGCCTTCGGCAACGCTTTCGCCCATCACGGGGACTTTCACATCCGTGACGCCGCCGGCAGAAACCGGCGCGGCGGCAGCAGGCGCCGGCGAAGGTGCGGGCGCAGCGGCCGGTTTTGCAGCCGGGGCCGGTGCAGGCTTCGCCGCAGCGGCCCCTGCCCCGTTGATCCGTCCAAGGAGGGCGCCGATACCGACGGTTTCACCTTCCGGCACGGAGATATCCGAGAGGACACCATCTTCGGACGCAGACACTTCGACGGAGACCTTGTCGGTTTCCAGTTCGACGAGCACTTCGTCCTTCTTCACGGCGTCGCCCTTGGCCTTCAGCCAGCGGCCGACGGTAGCTTCCGTGACGCTTTCGCCGAGTGTGGGCACAACAATGTCTGTCATTGATCAGTATCCGGAGGGATTGCTGGAGGGGTTCAGGACGACACGATCCGGTCATCGACCGGATCTGGCGACAGCGCGATCTTGATGAGCGAGGCCTGTTCAGCCTGGTGCTTCGACAGGAGGCCGGTCGCGGTGGCAGCACTCGGCGGACGGCCCGAATATTTAGGCCGGGGCTGGGCGTAGCCGGCCTGCGCGGCGCACCATTCGATCTCGTCACGGATGAAGGTCCAGCCGCCCATGTTACGCGGCTCTTCCTGGCACCAGACGAGTTCAGCCTGCGGGAAGCGTTTCAGTTCGGTGACCAGCGACTTGCGCGGGACGGGATAGAACTGCTCGATGCGCAGCAGGTAAATGTCGTCGGCACCGGAAGCTTCCCGAGCTTCGAAGAGGTCGTAATAGACCTTGCCCGAGCAGAGCACGACGCGGCGGACCTTGTTGTCCTTGACGAGCTTCACCTTGCCTTCACGGCCCGGCGTTTCGGCATCGTCCCAGAGGACACGGTGGAACGTCGATTTCGCGTTCATGTCGTCGATGGTCGAGGTGGCCAGCTTGTGGCGCAGCAGCGACTTCGGCGTCATGATCACGAGCGGCTTGCGGAACTCGCGGTGGATCTGCCGGCGCAGGGCATGGAAATAGTTCGCCGGGGTCGTCAGGTTGCAGACCTGCATGTTGTCTTCCGCGCACATCTGCAGGAAGCGCTCCAGGCGGGCCGAGGAATGCTCCGGACCCTGACCTTCATAGCCATGCGGCAGCAGCATCACGAGGCCGGACATGCGCAGCCATTTGCGCTCGGCGGACGAGATGAACTGGTCGAAGTAGACCTGCGCGCCGTTGCAGAAGTCCCCGAACTGGGCCTCCCAAAGGGTCAGCGTGTTCGGATCGGCCAGCGAATAACCATACTCGTAGCCAAGCACGGCTTCCTCTGAGAGGAGCGAGTCGATCACTTCATACGGCGCCTGCTTGTCGCTGATGCGGTTCAGCATCGTCACGCGCTCGCCGGTCGTCTGGTCCACGATATGGCTGTGGCGCTGTACGAAGGTGCCGCGGCCGCAGTCCTGGCCGGACAGGCGGACCGGGAAGCCTTCGTCGAGCAGGCTTGCGAAGGCGAGGTGTTCGGCGCCGCCCCAGTCGATGTCCTTGCCGGTCTCGTAGCTTTCGCGGCGGCGAGCGATCACGCGCTCGACTGTCTTGTGCACGTCGACGCCGTCCGGCACGCGGGTGATGGCATCGCCAAGTTCCTTGAGCTTGGCTTTGGCCACACCCGTCTTGCCGCGGCGGTCATCGTCGATCGGCAGGCTGAAGCCCGACCAGTGTCCTTCGAGCCAGTCGGCCTTGTTGGTTTTCAGGTCCTTCGCAGCCGTGAAGGCGTTTTCAAGGAAGTCCTCGAATTCCTTGACCTGGGCATCGACCTGTTCAGCCGTCAGCAGGCCTTCGGCGACAAGGCGCTTGCCATAGATTTCGCGCGTGGATGGAAGATCGCGGATGACCTTGTACATGACCGGCTGGGTCATCGTCGGGTCGTCGCCTTCGTTGTGACCGAAGCGGCGGTAGCAGAACATGTCAATGACAACGTCCTTGCCGAACTTCTGGCGATATTCGGTCGCGACCTTCGCAGCATACACGACGGCTTCCGGATCATCGCCGTTGACGTGGAAGATTGGCGCCTGAACCATCAGTGCCACGTCGGACGGATAGGGCGAGGAGCGCGAGTACATCGGGCTCGTGGTAAAGCCGATCTGGTTGTTGACGATGAAGTGGATGGTGCCACCGGTGCGGTAGCCCTGCAGGCCCGAGAGGGCGAAACATTCGGCCACGACGCCCTGCCCCGCGAACGCGGCATCGCCGTGCAGCAGGAGCGGTAGCTTCTTCGAACGGTCGAGCTTGCCGGTCTGGCGCGATTCCGTGAATTGCTTGGCGCGCGTACGGCCGAGCACGACAGGGTTCACCGCCTCGAGGTGCGAGGGGTTCGCGTTCATGGTAAGGTGCACGGTGTTGCCGTCGAACTCACGGTCCGACGAGGCACCGAGGTGATACTTCACGTCGCCCGAGCCGAACGAGCCGGCGCCCTGCGTGGAACCGCCCTGGAACTCGTGGAAGATCTTGTCATAGCCCTTGCCCATCACGGCGGCGAGCATGTTGAGGCGGCCGCGGTGCGGCATGCCGACAACGATTTCGTTGACGCCGAGCGCGCCGCCGCGCTTGATGATCTGCTCCAGCGCTGGGACAGCCGCTTCGCCGCCATCGAGGCCGAAGCGCTTGGTGCCGGGGAAGCGCTTGTGCAGGAAGCGCTCGAATGTCTCCGCTTCGATCAGCTTACGGAGGATGGCGAATTTGCCCTCGCGGGTGAAGGCAACGCCCTTGTCCGGGCCTTCGATACGTTCCTGCAGCCAGGCTTTCTCGGCGGGGTCCGAGATGTGCATGAACTCGATGCCGA
>CAZXQD010000180.1:0-3821 GCA_964643405.1 uncultured Hyphomonas sp.
TGCCGTAGACGAGCGAGAGATTGTTCGTCCAGTCGAGGTGCGAGAAGATGCCGAAGGGCACCGCCTCGTTCCAGCTGCCCATCATCACGGGACGGATGAAACCGCACACGAGATAAAGCCAGATGGCGGCCGCGAAGGCCCAGCAGATATGGGTGCCCATACCGAGCGTTATGGCCCGGCGATAGGAGCGCACCCACCAGAGGAGGATCGAAGCGGTCAGGAACATGCCGGCCATAAGCCACCAGCCGCCTTCATTGAGCGGCATGAAGAGTTTCAGGCCGTGTTCCGGCAGGGGCTGATCCAGCGACAGCCAGGGAAGCTGGCCGAAGAAGCGGATCGGATCCCAGCCGACGCTGGCCCACATGTTGAGGCCGATGATCTCGATGGCGATGAAGCCGCAGATCAGCGAGGCGACACCGGACCAGCCGAGATAGACAGGCCCGAGCTGGGCGTCGCCGATCCGGCCGAACAGGTGGCTGGTCATGGTCATGTTGTAGCGAGGTTCTGCAGCCCCTTCTTGCGGGACGCCATAATCGACGTGTCCGCGGACCTGAACCTGGGTGAAGATATTCTGATAGTCAGCCATGGTCTGATGCTCCTAGACGCGCCAGATGGCGAGGTTTTTCCAGCCGTTCCACCAGTCGATCCACGAGCCCTCATAGAGCGGGCCGGAGATGACGATGCAGATGGCGCTCCAGATGCCTGCCGAGAGGGCAAGGAAGAGGCCAAGGCGGTGGATGCCCAGCGTGCCGATGGAATAGCCGATGAAATCGCGGAAGAAGGCGTTCTCGTGCTCCGGCGTCTTGACGGTCTTGCCGCGCCCGGGATTGACCGCCGAGAGGACCAGGCCGCCGTGCATGGCGAGCGCGAGACACGTCGTGAAGAAGAACGTGATCGCGACCATGTGCGCGGGGTTGTAGTGGAAGTTGCCGTATGAATAGCCGGTGTTCGACACCCAATCGAGGTGGCTCATGATCCCGTACGGGAAACCATGACCCCAGGCGCCCATCAGGAACGGGCGGATGACGACGAGCGTGACATAGGCGAAGATCGCGACGCTGAAGGCGATGGGCACGTGAAGCCCCATGCCGAGCTTGCGGGATATCTCGACCTCCCGGAGCGCCCAGGAGACAAAGGCACCGATCGCGCAGATGGTGACCAGCTGCCAGATGCCGCCTTCGGCCATCGGAGCGAGCTGCAAGCCATATTCGATCGGGGGCGGATCAATGCTGATCAGCCAGGGATTCCATGTGCCTTCCATCGAGGCGCCCAGGATGATGAGGGCGGTGCCGAGAAAGGCAAAGAAGAGAGCCGTTACGCCGAAGAAGCCGACGAAGAACGGGCCGATCCAGAAGTCGAACAGGTCTCCGCCGATCAGCGTGCCTCCCCGGATCCGGTATTTTCGTTCGAAGTTGAGTAGCGCCATTGCCGGGGCTCCATCGTTTGGCACGCGTCCGGAACATCCGGTATCAGCGCGCCGCCATATCCTTCATGCGTGGATGCAGGTGGCGGATGGGCCATGCCCACCCGCCAGCCACTTTAGGTTCAGGCACTCTGGACCGTATCAACCGTCAGCTCCGCAACAGCTGCCGGCGCAGTGCCGAGCCAGTTGAAGCGGGGTGTGCTGAGCAGGATGAAATGGATCAGCAGTGCGAGCACGAAGAGGAAAGCCGCGAGGGCCACCAGGACGCGCCGGGGATCGAAAAGAAGCCAAATTCTCCACATGGGTCAGTCTCCTTATGCCTTGAGAGTCACGAGCGCGCTCGCGAGTCTCACTGTGTCCTCGATCATGGCGTAACCGTTCGGTCCTGGTATCCAGGGCCGCCAGGACCAGACGAGGAAGTGGGCGCCGATTGCGATCAGCGTGAAGATGATGAAGCTCGTCATGAAGAGTTTATGGAACTCTTGAGCTTCGGACGCTGTCAATCCAGTCAGCGACCCAGTCCTTTCATTTGCATTGTCGGCCATTTAGTTTTCTCCGTTCGGGCCTAGGTCTTTGACCGCACCAGCGCCCTGCTGCGGCCCAATTGGCGGCCGGCAAGCCGGGACGCCAAAAGCTCGTATCAATCGTGTGCTGATGAATTCACCTGCGCACGAAAAACCATGGAACGATGCTCTCGGTGAGATCTGCCGCTTCGGCGAAAGCAGACTGGCGCGCGCCAGACTTTCCGCGCGGAACGATCCGTCCGAGCATCGCAATAATCAGGAAGACCGGATAGATCAGCGCTTCGTAGGCGATCATCGCCTGGCGCTCGCGGTCTCGCGGATGCGGTGAGGCTTCAATCTTCACAAGTGCCATGGGCCTTCCTCCTTGTATTCTCTTCGTTTCCCCCGCACGCCCCTTCCCCGCAGGGATCAGGCCGCGCGTTGGCCTTCAATTTCGGTCTGGCTGCGCCGGACCATGTCCTGTGTGACGCGTCCTGTGCCTTCGCGGTTTGCCAGCGCTTCGGCGTGATCGCGCAGCCGTTTGGCCGCGGAGATCCGTGTCAGGACGGAATGTTTCGAGATGTAGTGTTCAAGCTCGTCGTTCGCGGCCTGATCCCAGGTGATCTGGGCGGCGCGGGCGAGCGTCGGCTGGGCCTGGTCCATCGTGGCGGCAAGCGGCAGGATGTGGAACAGCGCATCGAAGAGGGCGTTGCAGTATTCCTGCACAACATAGGTCGCGCCGGAATAACCCATGAAGGGCGTGCCAGTGTGGCGGCGGATGATCGCGCCAGGGAAGGACGCAGGCACCCAGACAGAGCGGGCGCCGGTTTCAGCCACGTACATGCGCTCGTTGAAACTGCCGAACAGGACGAAGGGCGCATTGGTGCGGATCATCTCGCGCACCGCGTCATTGTCGGTTTTCTTGCCGGCGACACGCGTGACGGCGAAATGGCACGGGATTCCGAGATCGTTCTCGAGGAAATTGCGCAGGCCCCTTGCATGGGTCTCGTTGGCGACAATGCCGAAGCTGGCCGTGGCGAAGAAATCCTGCGTGACGGAGCGCCAGAGATCCCAGAGGGGTTTCAGGGTCGAGTGTTTTTCGGCCTCGATGAAGGGCTCGGGATCGAGGCCGGTCAGTTCGCCAAGCGCGCGGAGGAATTTTGTGGTCGAATGCAGGCCGATGGGCGCCTGCAGATAGGGCTGGCCGAGGGCCTCGCACAGGTTGCGGCCATATTCTCGGTACATGCAGACGTTCACATCTGCATCGATCAGCCTGCGGACTTCCGAGACGTGCGCGCCCAGCGGGAAGATCATGTTGATCTCGGCGCCGATGCCTTCGACGAGGCGGCGGATTTCGGCGAGGTCTGACGGGCCGTTGAACATGCCGTAAGCCGGGCCGATGATGTTGATCTTGGGCTTTGCGCCTTCGATCTTCTTCGCGGGCTTCGGATTTCGGCCCTTGGTCTGGCCATATTCCGTCCAGAGCCAGAGCATGGCGCGGTCTGCCGTCTGCCACTGGTCTTCGTCAATCGTGCGCGGGAGGAAACGCTGGATGTTCGAGCCTTCGGGCGTGACGCCGCCGCCGATCATCTCGGCGATGGAACCGGTGACGACGACGGCGGGGAGTGCGGGATCCAGCACGGCGCGGGCGCGTTTCATCGCAGCCTCGGTACCATGCTGGCCGAGCTCTTCCTCGCCGAGTCCTGTGACCACGATGGGAAGTTCATGCGGCGGGAGCGCGTCCGTGTAGTGAAGCACGGACGTGACGGGAAGGTTTTCGCAGCCGACGGGGCCGTCGATGACGACCTGCAGGCCCTTGATGGCGGTGAAGACATATACCGCGCCCCAATAGCCCCCTGCCCGGTCATGATCCTGGATCAGCATCCTGTGGGTGC
>CAZXQD010000181.1:0-3655 GCA_964643405.1 uncultured Hyphomonas sp.
CCTCGTTCACCGATCTCGGCACGATGAATTTCATGGGCCGCACCGGCGCCCTGAAGGTCTACCGCAAGCGCGGCTGGGCGCCGATCGTCCAGTACGAATCGTTCAATTACATCCGTATGCTGCGCTATCCGCAGAAGTTCGAACTGCAGACGCGCCTCGCCGGGTGGGATGACTGTTTCATCTGCTTCGAGCATAAGTTCATCTCGAAGGGCCAGGTCTGCGCGACCAGCCGGATGGTCGCGCGTCTCTATGGCCGCAAGAAAGCAAAGGTGACCGCAGACATGGCGATGGAAGCCCTCGGCGTGAAGTACGAAAGCCCCCCGCTCGACGAGCATTTCAAGCGTATCATCGCCGAATTGCAGGCGCGCGGATGAGCGCCCTGCCCCTCATCATCGACTGCGACCCCGGCATCGACGACGCCGTCATGCTGATGATCGCCTTCCTGTCGCCAAAACTCGACGTGCGCGCAATCACCACGGTGGCCGGCAACGTACCCCTGCGCCTCACCAGCCGCAACGCCCGCATGATCTGTGAACGGATGGGCCGGCCAGACATCCCTGTCCATGCTGGCTGCCCCCGCCCCTTGCTGCGCAAACCCGTCACGGCGGAGGACTTCCACGGCGAAAGCGGAATAGAGGGCATCGAGATCTTCGAGCCGAAAGCGCACCTCGCCCCCGGACACGGCGTCAGTGAGCTGATCGCCCGCCTCTCGGCGGCCAAGCCCGCAAGCCAGACCGTCATCCTCTCCGGCCCGATGACCAACCTCGCCGCGGCCCTCGTCATGGCCCCGGAGATCGCGCGCAGCATCGGCCATCTCGTCGTCATGGCCGGCGGCGACCGGATCGGCGGCAACATCACGCCTTTCGCCGAGTTCAACGTCTTCGCCGACCCCCACGCTGCCGCCATCGTGTTCGATGCGAACATCCGCACCACCGTGCTCAGCCTCGACGTCACCCACACGGTGCGCGCCGAAGCGAGCCGTCTGGACAGCTTGCGCAAGCTGCCGGGCGCCCATGCGAAGATGATGGTCGACCTCCTTGCTGCCGGAAACAAGTTGGAAGCACGCTGGAAGAACGGCCAGATGGCGCCGATGCATGATCCGTCCACGGTGCTTTACCTGCTCGCCCCGGACATCTTCGAGGTGAAGCCCTGCCGCGTCAGTGTCGTTACACGGCCCGGCGCCCAGTTCGGCCGCACGAAGGTGAAGGATACAAAGCGCGGCCCCCATTACTGGGTCACAGCCGCCGATGCCGATGCCTTCTTCGGCGTCATCGAAGACCTGCTGAAAGCCCGCGCATGATCACAGTTGTCGGCTCCGTGAACCTCGACCTCGTCGCCTCAGGTGCGCCGCTGCCGCATCCCGGCGAAACCGTCACCGGTGCGCTCCTCGCGCGCTATCCGGGCGGCAAGGGGGCCAACCAGGCCCTCGCCGCCGCACGCCTCGGCCACAAGGTCCGCCTCGTCGCCGCCGTCGGCAATGATGACATGGCCGAAGAGGCGCTGAAGCTGCTGCGCAATGGCGGGGTTGATCTCTCCTCCACACAATACCTCAACGGCGAGACGACCGGCGTCGCGCTGATCGCCGTCTCACCCGAAGGCGAAAACCTGATCGTCGTCTGCCCGGGCGCCAACAATGCGCTGGGGCCGGACGATGTCACCGGCGCACCCATCGAGCACATGCTGGGCGTCCTTGAAGTCCCCGTCCCGGCCCTCCTTGCCGCCGCAAGGCGCGCGACAGGTCTCGTCGCCCTGAACCTTGCCCCCGCGATGAAAGTGCCGGACGAACTCCTCGCCGAGGCAGACCTGCTCGTCGTCAACGAAACAGAGGCCGCCTTCTATGGCGCGTCCCTCCACGCCCCCGGCCGCCTCGTCGCGATCTCGCTCGGGGCAGACGGCGCCGAACTCTGGAAAGGCGGCACACGGGTCGCTTCGGCCAAGCCACCGAAGGTTCGGGTCGTCGATACGGTCGGCGCCGGCGACACCTTCTTCGCTGCACTCTCTACCGCGCTCATCGAAGGCATGGATGAAACGGCTGCGCTAACGTTTGCCGTCACCGCCGGCGCCCTCACCTGCACAAAGCCCGGCGCCCAGCCGAGCCTGCCGCAGCGCGCCGACGTGGATGCGCTGCTGAAGAAATAGCCGGCGCCCAACCCAACCGAGCGAAAGTCCTACCCCGCCTTGCCCATCCGGCGGCGCTGGACGCTCGACGGAATATGCAGGCTCTCGCGGTACTTCGCGACCGTGCGGCGGGCGATGTCGATGCCGAAGCCCGTTAGGATTTCGACGATCTGGTCGTCGGACAGCACGTCTTCCGGCGCTTCCTCCTCGATCAGCTGCTTGATCCGGTGGCGGACGGCTTCCGCCGAATGCGCCTCGCCGCCCCCGGTTGCCGGGATAGAGGCAGAAAAGAAATACTTGAGTTCGAACAGCCCGCGGGGGGTAGCCATGTACTTGTTCGACGTAACGCGGCTGACGGTCGATTCGTGCATCTCGATGGCATCCGCCACCTGTTTGAGATTCAATGGACGCAGGTGCGCAACGCCATGCGCAAAGAAGCCGTCCTGCTGGCGGACAATCTCGCTCGCGACTTTCAGGATCGTGCGGGCGCGCTGGTCGAGGGACTTGATCAGCCAGGTCGCCGAGGCCGCGCATTCGGAGATGAATTCCTTCTCCTTCTCGCGCATCGGCAGCGCCGTGACTTCGGCATAGTAGGCTTTGTCCATCAACACGCGCGGCAGCGTGTCGGAATTCAGTTCCACGGCATACATGCCGTTCGGCAGTTCACGGACATAGACATCCGGCGCAACGGCCACCGTCGTATCACTGGAAAAACCCGCGCCGGGTTTCGGCGAAAGCTGGCGCAGTTCCAGCAGCATGTCCTGGATGTCGGCCTTGTCGACCCCGCACACATCCATCAGCTGCTTGAGGTCATGCTTGGCGACAAGATGAAGGTTATCGAGCATCGCCTGCATCGCCGGATCAAGCCGGCCGCGATCCTTCAGCTGCAGCGCAAGGCATTCCGGAACGGACCGCGCCATCACGCCGGTCGGATCAAAGCCCTGGCAGACGCCGAGCACGGCTTCGACATTCGCAATATCTGCGCCGAGGGATTTCGCCACATCTTCCAGCGGCGTGCGCAGGTATCCGGTCTCGTCCGTCTCGTCGATGAGACGCGCCGCGATCAGGCGGTCCGCGTCCGACAGGCCGGAGAAATTGAGCTGGGTATGAAGGTGTTCGGCCAGCGTGATGTCGCCGGACAGGTTGGCCGTATAGTCAAAGTCCTCCGAAGACTGACCATTCCCGGCATTCGACCAGTCGGTCTTTGCCGAAGGCCCGGAGGCATTCGCCGGCATCGCGGAATCAGAGCCCGTGCCCGGCTCATAGACATCTTCGCCCGGCGCATCGAGCTGCTCGCGCGCCTCGCCCTGCCCCGTGCGTTCATCGAGGGAAAGCTCCTCGCGGCGGACCGGCTCGCCCGCTTCCGGCGCGCCGCCCTCGTCCTCGACCTTCACGAGCAGCGGATTGCGCTCAAGCTCGGCTTCGACGAACTCGGCGAGTTCCTGGTTCGACAGCTGCAGGAGTTTGATCGCCTGCTGAAGTTGCGGCGTCATCACCAGGGACTGGCCCTGGCGCATGTCGAGTGAATGTTTCATGG
>CAZXQD010000182.1:0-3643 GCA_964643405.1 uncultured Hyphomonas sp.
AACGCAGCATCCGGGCATGATGCTCTATCTGGATCAGGCCCAGTCGATGGGGCCGAACTCGAAAGTTGGCAAACGCCGTGACAAGGGCCTGAATGAAAACCTTGCCCGTGAAATACTCGAGCTTCAGACGCTCGGCGCGCAGGGCGGGTATACGCAGACGGACGTGACCGAGTTTGCAAAGGCGTTGACCGGCTGGTCGCTGGCGGGTGGGCGCACGAAGATGCTGGTTCCGGGCGCGGAGCCGGGTGACTTCATTTTCATCGACCGGTTCCATGAGCCAGGCACGCGCACCGTCATGGGAAAGCGCTATGGCGGTACTGGCGAAGAGCAGGGCGAAGCGATCCTGCGCGATCTCGCAGCGCACCCCGCAACGGCGCAGCGCATAGCCACGAAGCTTGCGCGACATTTCATTTCGGACGATCCGCCGGCTGCAGCTGTTGAGGCGCTGGCGAAGAGTTTCCGTTCAAGCGGAGGCCGCCTGCCGGCGGTGCACGAAACGCTGATCTCCCTGGAAGCGGCGTGGCAACCGGAGGCACGGAAGTTCAAGTCTCCGAACGAGTTCTTTCTTTCTGCGCTGCGGCTTGCGGGACTGCCGAAGATCGAGCGCAAAGGTATCGTGGCAGCCTACGGACTGCTGGGGCAGGTGCCCTATCAGGCGCCGTCGCCGGAAGGCTGGCCGGACGATGCCGCCAGCTGGGCGGGGCCAGACGCAGTGATCAAGCGGATCGAGTGGGCGCAGGGCCTGTCTGACCGGCTGGGGAGCAATATCCGCCCGGTGACGATTGTGCGCGGCGGCCTCGGACCTTTCCTGTCGGACAAGACGGTGCAGAGCATGGCGCGCGCCGAAAGCGCATCGCAGGGCCTTACGCTGGGCCTGATGAGCCCTGAATTCCAGCGCCGGTAGGAGGATGACATGACCTTGCCCCTGATGACGCGCCGGGCCGCCCTGATCGCTGGCGGCAGTTTCTTTCTCGCCAGTTCGGCAGGCGCGCTGACCCTTTCCAAGCAGGCGGGCGACCGGAAGTTTGTGCTGGTCATCCTGCGCGGCGCGATGGACGGGCTCGCTGCGGTGGCGCCCTACGCAGACCAGCACTACCGCGCTGCGCGCGGGAAGCTGGCGCTTGCCGGACCCGGAGAGGCCGACGGCGTCCTTCCGCTCACGGAGGGTTTTGGCTTCCACCCCAATCTGACATTCCTGCACGAGCGCTGGACCAGCCTGGAGCTGGTCATCGTGCCGGCATGTGCGTCGCCCTATCGGGAGCGGTCGCACTTCGATGCGCAGGACGTGCTGGAAACCGGCGCCGCCGAAGTGTTCGGCGCCAGTGACGGCTGGCTGGGCCGCGCGCTCAATGCGCTGCCGCCAGAAGCCGCGCGCGAGGCCGTGGCGATTTCAAGCGCGTTGCCACTGGTGCTGCGCGGCTCAACCTCGGCAACCAGCTGGGCGCCATCTTTCGCGCCCTCGGCAAATGATGACACGCTGAACCGGCTGATGGATCTCTATGCAGGCGACGGCCTGCTCGGCCCCGCGCTCGCCTCGGCCATCGAGACCAACGCCATCGCCAGCGCCTCGGGCATGGATACGATGGACGTGAAGGGCAAGCGCAACGGGCCCGGCGCCTACAAGGGCCTCGCCGAAGCGGCGGGGCGGCTGCTTTCAGCCGAAAACGGACCTGCAGCAGCAGTCCTCTCCTTTGATGGCTGGGATACACATGCCAACCAGGGCGCGGCGAATGGCCAGCTGGCCTTGCGCCTTGCGGGTCTGGACGCGGCGCTCCGCGCCTTGAAGGACGGGCTGGGGCCGCGCTGGCAGAAAACGGTGGTCGCGGTGGTGACGGAGTTCGGCCGGACAGTCGCGGGCAACGGCACGGGCGGCACCGATCACGGCACCGGAAGTACGGCCTTCCTGCTGGGCGGCGCAGTGTCCGGCGGCAAGTTCGCGGGCGATTGGCCGGGGCTGGCGCCCAAGGCGCTGTTCGAAGGGCGGGATGTGGCGCCGGCGAATGACCTGCGGTCGCTGTTCATGGCGATTCTGCAGGACCATTGGGGACTCGAGCGCAGCGTACTGACCGGCAAGGTTTTCCCTGACGCGGCGGGCACTCGGCCCATCGGCGGGCTGGTTCGCGCCTAGGGCGCAGCCGTGCATTTTGGCGGGACGAAACCGGGGAAACTGGTGCCACCTGAGAGAATTGAACTCTCGACCTCATCATTACCAATGATGCGCTCTACCCCTGAGCTAAGGCGGCATTGCCGGTTCGGTTCGGGGGCTTTAGCCTAAGCCTTCTCCCGTGAAAAGACCGTTTAACCGCTGAATATGAGCCAGAAGCCTCCCACCCCCGAACAAGCCGAGCGCGATGCCCGCCGTGCCGAGGCCCTGCGGGCCAATCTGAAGCGACGGAAAGCCGCTGCCCGCAAGGAGACGGGACCGCCGGGTGGGCCTGAAAAGCCGGATTGATCGGGTAGGGTGTGCCCCGGAGGGACTTCCCGGTGCCCCCGGGTCAGCCGGGCGAGCCTGCAAGTCAGGCGCTTTGAGGTCCGGTAGGCGGAAGTCCCTGAAGAATTGCGAAATCTGCGCACATTCCGGTCCTGACAAAGCCGCGAAGCACAGTATATCTCGCGGCCATGGACAGACTTCACATCATCGGCGGCACGCCTCTCAATGGCCGCATCCACGTCTCCGGCGCCAAGAATTCGGCGCTGAAGCTGATGGTCACCTGCCTGCTGACCGATCAGCCGGTAGAACTTACCAACATGCCGAACCTGGCAGATACGCGCTTCCTGGCGCAGCTGCTGGAGACGCTGGGCGTGGAAGTCTACTGGCCGAAGGGCTCGTCGACCTGCCACCTCAATGCGGCGGAGCTGAAATCGACGATCGCGCCTTATGAACAGGTGCGGAAGATGCGGGCGAGCTTCAACGTGCTCGGGCCGCTGATCGCGCGCTCCGGCCATGCCACGGTGTCGCTGCCCGGCGGCTGCGCCATCGGGGCGCGCCCGGTGGACCTGCACCTCAAGGCGCTGGAAGCGATGGGCGCGGACCTGCGCGTCGAGGGCGGTTATGTGAAAGCCGCCGCCATCCACGGCCTGAAGGGCGCGCATATCAACTTCTCTACGGTCAGCGTTGGCGCCACCGAGCATGCGATGCTGACGGCGACACTGGCCAAGGGCGAAACGATCCTCGAGAACGCCGCGCGCGAGCCGGAGATCGAAGACCTCGCCAACTGCCTCAATTCGATGGGCGCGAACGTGACCGGCGCGGGCACGCCGATCATCCGCATCAAGGGTGTCGAATCGCTGAAGGGCACGACCTATCCGGTGATGCCGGACCGTATCGAAGCGGGCACCTATGCCATGGCCGCGGCGGCGGCAGGCGGCGATGTGACGCTCGACGGCTGCCCGGTGGCGGCGCTCGGCGCGATGATTTCCAAACTGCGCGAAGCGGGCGTGACCGTGGATGCGGATGAAGCCGCTTCTACGCTGCGCATCCGCCGCAATGGTTCGCCGCTGAAGGCCGTGAGCCTGTCGACCCAGCCGCACCCCGGCTTCCCCACCGACCTGCAGGCGCAGTTCATGGCGCTGATGTGCACGGCTGAGGGCACGAGCATCATCCGCGAGACGATCTTCGAAAACCGCTTCATGCACGCCCCGG
>CAZXQD010000183.1:0-3588 GCA_964643405.1 uncultured Hyphomonas sp.
CCAAACCACCGGCGTTGCATTTCTTGGAACTTCGGGTGCGCCAACCCTTCAGGACAGGCCACGCATCTACGTTGCGTGCCTTGCCGCCTACAACAACGGACGCCTGCATGGACGTTGGATCGAGGCCACGACGCCGGACGAAATCTGGCGGGAAGTTTCGGCGATGCTGCGCGCCAGCCCGGAGCCCGATGCCGAAGAATGGGCGATCCACGATTATGAAGGCTTCGAAGGCGCACACCTTTCCGAGTACGCCTCTTTCGAGACCGTGTGCGAGCTTGCCGAGTTCGTCGGCGAGTATGGCGAGCTCGCTGCCCGCATCTATGGACACTACGGCAACGACCTTGAGCAGGCGCGCGCCGCCTTTGAGGACTATGCGGGCGAATACCGCAGCGCCGCCGATTTCGCCGAAGAGCTGCACACCGAACTCGGCACAGCGATCCCCGAAAGCCTCAGCTACTATATCGACTGGCAGGCCCTCGCCCGCGACATGGCGCTCAATGGCGAGATCATGGTGTTCCAGATGGGCTTCGACGAAGTCCATGTCTTCTGGTCGCGGTAGGGGAGGGCGCGGATATGACTCCCGAAACCACCCAGCACCGGTTCACCCTCGAAGAACTGCAGCAGGCGGACGACTGGTCCGAGGGCTTTTGCCTCGCCTGCCGCGCCCCGCGCGACGGGTGTGAGCCAGACGCGCGGGCCTATGAATGCGACGAATGCGGCGAGCGCGCCGTCTACGGCCCGCATTGGATCGCCATCGCGGGCCTGTTTGCGGAGGGCGAAGCATGAGGTTCACCCAAGGCTTTCAATCCTATGTCTGCCCCGGTGATAGCATCAGCTGTGAAGCCGGCCCCTTCACCGTCTTGGCGCAGATTGTGCCGGACGATTGTCCGGACGCACCCGATCAGCGCCAGGACGGTTTCTGGCCCTCGCTCTATGCAGATGCGCCGGGTTTCATTGGTCCCGGGCCAAACCACCGCCAGCGGCTCGCCGAGGCGCAGGCCAAGGCCGAAGCCGTCATGGAAGGCTGGCGCAAGGGGGACTGGTTCTATTGCGGGATCGTGCTGTCAGTTTCTCTGGAGGGCGTTCAACTCGCATTCCACGCGTCCAGCCTCTGGGGCATCGAGGCCAACTATCCGCGGGCGGATAACAGCTACCTCACCGAGGTCGCAAACGATCTGCTGCCCGAGGCAATTGCTGCCGGGCGCGAAGCGCTCACTCGGCTCGCAGCGCATGCGCAAGCGATGGAGGGCGCCTGATGCCAGACATCTTCGAACAGCTTCTCGGCCCGCGCCCGTCGCTGACGCTCGACATCGAGCAGGGCTTTGTCACGGCGATCTGGGTCGAGGGGCGCTGCCCAAACGTGACGATCCGGGATTTCGATCTTGGCGCCAGCGCGCCGGATGCTTCGCTCGATTACTTCGGCGCGCCTTTCGTGCCGATCAACTGGCACCTGCCGCCGTGGCGGCTGGGCCTTGCCCTTGCACCCCCATACCTGTTTCCATTCTGAGGAGTTACCCCATGTCACAACCTGACCTGATCCACATCGAGCTAAGCAAGCTCAGCATTTCCAAACTCAACATGCGCCATGGCCGCAAAGCGCCGGATGTCTCCGACATCCTGCCATCGATCCGGGAGAAGGGTATTCGCCAGACCCTGCTCGTGCGGCGCGAAGGCAACGGCTTCGGCATCGTCGCCGGGCGCCGCCGGTTCTTTGCACTTCAGCAGATTGCAAAGGAGAGCGGCAGCGATCCGCTGGTGCCCTGCGCTGTGATGGCGGAAGGCGATGCCGCGACCGCCATCGAAGCATCCATCATCGAGAATGTCGCGCGCCTGCCTGCCACCGAGATGGAGCAGTACACGGCATTCCGGAAGCTTCACGACGAGGGAAGAACCGTCGAGGAGATTGCGGCGTTCTTTGGCGTGACGGAGCTGAACGTCCGGCGTGTGCTGGCGCTGGCAGCGCTCAGTGCGCCGATCCGTAAGCTGTATGCGGATGAAGAGATCGACCGCGAAACCGTGCGGGCGCTCACGCTTGCCACACCCTCCCAGCAAGCGGCTTGGCTGAAGCTCTGGAACAGCGAAACGGAACGCGCCCCGATGGGCCGGGCTTGCCGCGCGTGGATCACCGGCGGCAGCACGATCACCACCGACAAGGCGCTGTTCGACCTTGCCGGATATTCCGGCGCGGTCACCGCCGACCTGTTCGGCGAGGCGGCGGTGTTTGCCGACGCCGTCGCGTTCTGGGAGGCTCAAGGCGCGGTGGTTGCCGAGCGCGTCGAGGGCTACCGGCAGCGGGGCTGGGTGGACGTAATCCTGATGGAGCGCGGCGCGTACTTCCAGCGCTGGGACTATGTCCAGACGACCAAGAAGCAGGGCGGCAAGGTCATCGTCGAGCAGCGCCATGATGGCACGGTGACGTTCCATGAAGGCTGGCTGAAAGCTGCCGAAGCCCGCAAGGCCAGGACGGCCACGGTCAGTCGCGAAACCGCCCCGGAAACAGATATGCGGCCCGAGATGTCCGGCCCGATGGCGGACTATATCGGCTTACACCGGCACGCCGCCGCGCAGGCGAGCCTGATCCGAAATCCGGCCATCGCGATGCGTCTGATGGCGGCGCATGCGTTGTGCGGCTCATCACTCTGGAACGTGCGCCTGCATTCGCCCGGCGCCGTGAAGGAAGCGACACTTTCGAGCGTCGAGGGCGGGTCTGCTGCCGCCGAACTTGTCACCGCGCGGGAGGGCGTGGAGACCCTGTTCGAGGCCCTCGGCGCGCCGGTCCCGCGCCGGAGCGGCGATGCCTATCATCTGTGCGAGATGTTTGCGGCCTTGCTGGCGATGTCTGATGCCGAAGTGATGCAGGTGATGGCACTCGCGATGGCAGAGACGCTTGAGTCCGGCGGTCCCGCTGTCGAGGCCGTGCTGCATGCTTGCAGCGCCGATCCGAGCGAGTTCTGGAAACCTGACGAGGCGTTCTTCGACCTGCTGCGCGACAAGCGCGTGATCACCGCGTTCATCGCCGACGCCATCTCGCCTGAGGCTGCGAGCGAGGCCGAGGACGCCACCGTCAAAGCACAGAAGGCGCAGCTGGCAGAAGCGCTCGTTGCCGGCGAGACCTCGCTCGACAGCGCATGGATGCCGGGTTGGATGCAGGTGCCGCCCACCCGCCATATCGTAGGCGCAAACAGTCCGCCCGCAGATGCGTGGGACCGGATTGCCGGACTGTTCGAGGCGGATGCGGCGGACGAATCCGGCACCGAGCCTTCAACTTGCGAAGCCACGGCTGCCTGAGTTCTTCGTCTCCTCTCAGGCAGTATGGAGCCGCCCGGTGCTTGCCGCCGGGCGGCTTTTTGCGCGAGGGTCTCTGTGTGCGGATCAAAGAGCTGCAGGTTCAAACGGGTGGCGAGTCGTCCGACACCACGTCTGACTTTCCATGAAGTATCGCAGTGCGTCGTGAAACAGGGAGCCTCATACGTTCTCGTAACCTGCCTCTCGCGGACCCCTTGTTTCCGTCTCTTGCCGTTGGACCTGGACGACCTGCGCCGGGCCTGAAACCTGACCGGCGAAGAATTTTCCCCTGCGCCTGCGGCG
>CAZXQD010000184.1:0-3534 GCA_964643405.1 uncultured Hyphomonas sp.
GCCTCGCTCGCCGGCATCGAAGGCGCCGGCCGCAACCAGGCCTATGCCCACACCAAGGGCGGCCTGATCGCGATGATGAATGCCTGCGCCGTCGAGTATGGCCGCTATGGCATCCGCGCCAATTCGGTACTGCCGGGCTGGATTGCCACCGACATGACCGAAGGCGCACAGGGCAATGACGTGTTCGCGACCAAGGTGATCACGCGCGTTCCGATTCGGCGCTGGGGCGAGCCGGCGGACTTCGGCGGGATCGCGGTCTACCTCGCCTCCGACGCATCAAAGTACCACTCGGGCGACACATTGGTCATCGACGGCGGCTACGCGAAGTTCTGATTCGGTTGCTGCTGAACCGGGTTCTGGAAGGGGCGCTTCGGCGCCCCTTTTTTGATGCGGACATTCCGGAAAAGAAAAAGGCCGCTTCCCGGAGGAAGCGGCCTTGTCTTGTCAGCCGGTTGAACCGGCCGCCCTCAGGTTACTGAGGAGCAGCTTCGGTGGCCGGAGCTTCTTCGGTCGTTGCTTCTTCGACAGCGCCTTCAACGGCTTCGGTCGTGGCTTCGACAGCAGCGTCGGTGGCTTCGGTCGTTGCTTCAACGGCTTCGGTCACAGCTTCTTCGGTCGTTTCAGCAGCTTCAGCAGCCACTTCTTCGACGGTCACTTCTTCAGCGGCCGGAGCAGCTTCTTCGGTCGCGCCGCAAGCGGCGAGGACGAGGGCGGAAGCAGCGGCGGCGGCAAGGACGAGCATTTTCATGATGGTAGTACCCCTGGTTGAGTGTTCTTGCGAACGATCGGTGCTCTAGCACCTGTTTCACATTACTGAAAGTTAATTCTTCAGTTTTGCTTGATCGTCTCGCTTTGGTTGAAGAAAACCCTTTCCCGCCTATGGGAAAGAGCAGCTTCAAGCCGCCCGCCGATTACTCGGCAGGGGCTTCTTCGGCAACGCCTTCTTCGCCATCAGCGGTCGCCGGGCCGACTTCGGCCTCGACAGACGCATCGGCTTCAACGGCTTCGGCTTCACCGTCGGCTTCAGCTGCAACCGCTTCAACAGCGGCTTCGGCTTCGACGACTTCGGTTGCGGGAGCCGGTTCACCTGCGAACGCGACACCAGCGAAAAGGAATGCAGCGGCAGCGCCAGCAAACAGTTTGGTCATCGGGATTTTCCTTCTTTTGACACCCTGCCCGGCCGTTTTCTCCCCGGACCCTGCGCTCATGCCCATTGATCGGGGCCAGATTGCGGCAAATGCGCGGCAATTCTGTTCCAAAAGCGACGCGTCGAGCAGTTGCGCCAAAGACTCTTGCGTTGACCCTGCGGCGCCAGCCTAAGGATTGGGCATTCAACCGACACTCAACGGAGATCTTCATGGCGCTGAAAACCCGGCTTACTGACCTGCTTAAGGTCCAACATCCGATCATGCTGGCGGGCATGGGGGGTGTTTCCTATGCGGAAGTCTGCGCCGCCATGTGCAATGCCGGCGGTTATGGCGTCCTTGGCATGGCCGGCACGTCGCCGGCCTTCATCGCAGGCCAGATGAAACGTGTGCGCGAACTGACCGGCAAGCCGTTCGGCGTAGACCTGCTCGCCGCAAGCCCGGAGAGCCTCGAAGAATCGGTGGATGTGATCATCAAGGGCGGGGCTGATTCGTTCGTCGCCGGCCTCGGCGTGCCCCTTCCGATCATGGACCGGCTGAAATCGGCGGGTGTGAAGGTCATGGTGGTCGGCGGCGCCGTGAAGCACGCAGTCAAGGCCGAGGAAGCCGGCTGCGATGCCGTCATCCTTCAGGGCGGAGAGGGCGGTGGGCACACCGGCCTCGTCGGCACGATGCCGCTGGTCGCCCAGGCCGTCGAAGCGGTGAAGATCCCTGTCGTGGCGGCCGGTGGTCTTTATGACGGGCGCGGCCTTGCCGCTGCCTTGGCGCTCGGTGCCGAAGGCGTCTGGATGGGCACCCGCTTCATCGCCTCCGCCGAAGCGCACGCCGCCAATATGTACAAGAATGCCGTGGTCGAAGCCGAAGACACCGACACAACCCGCACGCGTTGCTATTCCGGCAAGCCGATGCGGTGCCGCACCAATGATTACATCAATGATTGGGAAAGCCGTCCGCAGGACATCAAGCCTTTCCCCTTCCAGGCGATCCACTCGACCCAGACCGGCGTCATCGGCGGCATCGGCGGCATAACCGACGAAGCGAAACTGTCGATGGACAAGTCCTGCTTCGCCATGGGTCAGTCGGCTGGCGGCGTGCGCGAGGTGAAGCCGGTCGCCGCCATCGTTGCAGACATCATGCGCGATGCCGAAGCGTCCATTGACCGGATGAACAGCCTGCGGGCCAAAGCCAAGGCCTGATCTGACAAACTGCCCCAAGGTGAAGGCCTGTCCCGTTCCTCCGGGACAGGCCTTTTTCTTTGAATACGCCCTCATTGCGCCCACTCTGAAAGAGGCGTATGCCGCGCCCCGCCGCGATCGGTGACGCGTACTCCCTGATTCCGATCGGCACGGCCGGAGACACGAATGACAGGTTCAACGCCTGTTCCCGAATCATCCAATCCGCCTTCGTCGAACGGCCACACCCTGGAAAGTTACGCTCCTGCTGCTCACGGGCACGGCAAGGACAAGTTCCTGGCGCTTGCCGTCGGCGCGGCAGGGGTCGTCTACGGCGATATCGGCACCAGCCCGATCTACGCCTTCCGCGAGTCCCTGCACGGCGCGATGAAGGACGGCGCTCTCGCCCGGGCAGAAGTGCTCGGTGTGATCTCGCTGATGCTCTGGGCACTGATCTTCGTGGTGACGATCAAGTACGCCATCTTCATCATGCGCGCCGACAACAAAGGTGAAGGCGGCGTGCTTTCACTGATGGCGCTGGCGCAGCATGCCATCGGCCGCCGCACGCGCATGGTGTTTCTGCTGGGCGTTGCGGGCGCCGCCCTGTTCTACGGTGATGCGGTGCTCACACCCGCCATCTCTGTGCTCTCGGCCGTCGAGGGCATCAACCTCGCCATTCCCGCCTTCAACCCCGCCTGGGTCCAGCCCGTCGCCATCGGCATCCTTGTCTTGCTTTTCGCGGCTCAGGCGCGTGGCACAGGCAAGGTAGGCCTCGTCTTCGGACCGTTGATGATCGTCTGGTTCCTTGTGCTCGCCGCGCTCGGCGTCATGCACATCAGCGATGATGTGGCCATCTTCGCGGCCTTCAACCCCGCCTATGCCATCGGCTTTCTCACCTCGCACGGCACGGCGGCCTTCATCGTGCTGGGGTCGGTCTTCCTTTGCGTGACCGGCGCGGAAGCTCTGTATGCGGACATGGGCCATTTCGGCAAAGGCCCGATCCGCGGTGCCTGGCTGTTCTTCGTCCTGCCCTGCCTCGCGCTGAATTATCTCGGCCAGGGCGCGATGGTGCTCGCCCATCCCGAGCTTGCCGCCAACCCGTTCTTCCTGATGGCGCCGGACTGGGGCCTGCTGCCGCTGTCGCTGCTGACCATGGCGGCCACCATCATCGCCAGCCAGGCGGTGATCACCGGCGCCTTCTCGCTGACCCAGCAGGC
>CAZXQD010000185.1:0-3522 GCA_964643405.1 uncultured Hyphomonas sp.
CGCCGATCTTTGGCGGCGAACGTCTTTCAGGGAGGCTCGTGCAGCCGATGGCGAATGCTGCGGAACAAATGGCCCGCAACCTCAATTTTGGGACGTTTGCAAAGGCCAAGGATCTCCACGCGCGGATCCTTTTCACTCTCGGCATTCTCGTACTCTACCGGCTAGGGACCTATATCCCGCTTCCCGGCCTTGATCCGTCGCAATATGCGTCGCTGTTCGAAGCCCAGTCCGGCGGCATCCTCGGCTCGATGAACCTCTTCTCCGGCGGCGCCGTCGAGCGGATGGGCATCTTTGCACTCAACGTCATGCCCTACATCACGGCCTCGATCATCATCCAGATGATGACGACGGCTTCGCCGACGCTTGAAAAGCTCAAGAAGGAAGGCGAAGCGGGGCGCAAGCAAATCAACCAGTACACCCGCTACCTGACGCTCGTTTTCGCGCTGGTGCAGTCGTTTGCCATTGCCGGCGGCCTTGCGGCCGTACGTCTGGAAGGCATCTCGTCCTGGTTCTTCATCCTTACCGGCGTCGTCACGCTGACCGGCGGCACCATGCTCCTGATGTGGATGGGTGAGCAGATCACCGCCCGCGGCATCGGCAACGGCATCTCGCTTATCATCTTCGCCGGCATCGTGGCCGAGCTGCCCCGCGCCATCTACAACCTCGTTGCCCAGGCGCGCACCACGTCGGTCGATATCGGCTTCGTGCTCGGTATCCTGGTCATGGTGATCGGCCTGATCGTCTTCATCGTGTTCATCGAGCGCTCGCAGCGCCGGCTGATCATCCACTATCCGAAGCGCCAGCAGGCCCAGGGCTTCGCCCAGGGGCAGCGCAGCTTCCTTCCGCTCAAGATCAACACCGCAGGCGTGATTCCGGCGATCTTCGCCACCGCGCTTCTGATGCTGCCGATGACCGCCGTGGGCTTCCTCGGGGCAGGCGCAGACCCGACCGCCTCGACCGGGTTCCTCGGCTGGCTGGCCGCGAACTTCTCGCCGGGTTCGTGGGCGTACATCATCACTTACGCGGTGCTGGTTGTTTTCTTTGCGTTTTTCTACACGTCGATCATGTTCAACCCGCAGGAAACCGCGGATAACCTGCGCAAGTATGGCGGTTTCATTCCGGGTATCCGTCCCGGCTCGAATACAGCCGCCTACATCGACTATGTCCTGACCCGGCTGACCACCATCGGTTCGCTCTACCTGGTCTTCATTTGTATCCTTCCCGAACTCCTGCGCCGTTACTTTCCGCAGATACCGTTCTATATCGGGGGAACGTCGCTCCTTATTGTCGTTTCCGTGACAATGGATACGGTGACGCAGATACAGTCGCACCTGATCGCCCACCAGTACGAGGGGATGATCAAGAAGTCGAAGCTCGGGGGCAAGCGTAAGTGAATCTCATCCTATTTGGACCGCCGGCGGCCGGCAAAGGCACGCAGGCCAAACGGCTGGTCGAACAGCGCGGATTTATCCAGCTTTCCACGGGTGACATGCTCCGCGCCGCCCGGGCCTCCGGTTCCGAACTCGGAAAACGGGTCGCCCGAATCATGGATGAAGGCGGCCTTGTCTCCGACGAGATCGTCATCGACCTGATCGATGAGCAACTGACAGCCCGCGCCGGTGCGCCGGGCTTCATTTTTGACGGCTTCCCGAGAACCATCGGGCAGGCTGACGCCCTGGACCGCCTGCTGCAGTCGCGCGGCGAACAGGTTAACCTTGTCATCCGCATGCGGGTGGACGACGAACGTCTGCTGGCGCGCGTTACGAAGCGTTTCGAGGAACAGGGAAGGGCGGACGACAACCCGGCCACCTTCTCCCGCCGACTTGAGCGCTACTATGAAGATACGGCCCCGCTGGTTCCGCTTTATGCAGAACGCGGCGTTCTCGTTGAAGTCGACGGGATGGGCACGATCGAAGCTGTGGCCGCATCGATTGATGCGGCCCTGAAACAATCGGCCTGAACCGCGCAGTTCTTCTGTTGACGGGCGAAAAAGCGTGGCTATAAGCCTCGTTTCTTAGCTTCAGGCTTAACCGCCGGTGCGCGCGACGGGTGCTTTGCCCGGCTGGCGCGCATTTCATGTTTGAACAACCCGCTTGAGGAGAAACGGCTTTGGCCCGTATTGCAGGCGTCAACATCCCGACGAATAAGCGCGTCATCATCGCGCTGCGCTACATCCATGGCATCGGCCCGGCCTTTGCGAAGGAAATCTGCGATAAGGTCGGCGTCGAAGAATCGCGCCGGGTGAACCAGCTGACCGACGCGGAAGTCATCAGGATCCGTGAAACGATCGATGCCGGCTACCTCGTCGAGGGCGACCTGCGCCGCGAAACGTCGATGAACATCAAGCGCCTGATGGACCTCGGTTGCTACCGCGGCCTGCGTCACCGCAAGAAGCTGCCGGTCCGCGGACAGCGTACCCACACCAACGCCCGCACCCGCAAGGGCCCGGCGAAGCCGATCGCCGGCAAGAAGAAATAGGACTGAGATTCCATGGCCCGCGAAGCTAACCGTATCCGCCGCCGCGAACGCAAGAACATCACCTCGGGTGTTGTTCACGTGAACTCGAGCTTCAACAACACGATGGTCACCATCACCGACGCACAAGGCAACACCATCTCCTGGTCGTCGTCGGGCGTCATGGACTTCAAGGGCTCGCGCAAGTCGACCCCCTATGCTGCCCAGATGGCTGCCGAAGACGCTGCAAAGAAAGCCAAGGAGCACGGCCTCCAGACGGTTGAAGTGCGCGTGCGTGGTCCGGGTTCGGGCCGTGAGAGCGCGCTGCGCGCCCTGCAGGCCGCCGGCCTGACGGTCACGGCGATCAACGACACGACGCCGATTCCGCACAATGGCTGCCGCCCGCCGAAGCGCCGCCGCGTTTAGTACCGAATACCTCCCGGCTGCGCCTGCCCATGGCGCGGCCATTCCTTTTCTGAGGAAACCAGATGACCAACGTGAATGACCGCAACTGGAAAGTCCTGATCCGCCCGAACCGCCCTGTGGTTCAGGCCGGATACGACTCGAAGCGCAAGGCGAAGCTCGTCGTCGAGCCGCTTGAGCGCGGCTATGGCACGACGCTCGGCAACGCGCTGCGCCGCGTGCTGCTCTCCTCGCTGCAGGGCGCTGCCATCATCGGTGTGCAGATCGATGGCGTTGTCCACGAGTTCTCGGCTATCCCGGGCGTGCGCGAAGACGTCACGACGATCGTTCTGAACCTGAAACAGGTCGCCATCTTCATGGAATCGGAAACGCCGAAGCGCATGGTGCTTCGTGCGAAAGGCCCGGGCGAAGTCAAAGCCGGCCAGATCGAAACCTCCGGCGACGTGAAAATCCTGAACCCCGACCACGTGATCTGTACGCTGGATGGCAACTCTGAAGTCCGCATGGAATTCACGATTGCGACCGGCAAAGGCTATGTGGCTGCCGATTCTCACCGTCCGGAAGATGCCCCGATCGGTTATATCCCGATTGACGCGATCTATTCGCCGGTCCGCCGCGTCGGCTACCAGGTCGAAGATACGCGCG
>CAZXQD010000186.1:0-3515 GCA_964643405.1 uncultured Hyphomonas sp.
CGATGGAAGACCGCGGCGCCAAGAAGGGCGTCGCCTCGCTCTGCATCGGCGGCGGTGAAGGCATCGCGATGGCGGTCGAGCGGGTCTGATCCGCGTATCGCCGGACTGGCTGACAACAAGCCCGGGCGATGCCGAAACGCATTGTCCGGGCTTTTTCTTTCGGAGGCCGATCATGCCGCTCCAGAACCGCGTTGATCCCTTCGGGGCTTTGCATGCCGTGCCGGAACGCGGGATGTTCATGGGTAATCGCGGCGGCTGCTTTCACCGGAACGACAAGACCCTTAAAAGCCGGCACTGGACAGGCAAACGCTGGATAATCTGTGTACTGAGCTTCAAGAACCGGCAGAGGAAACTGATGCAACCAGGTCTTTACACCGAGCTCTTTTTTCTCGATGAGGCCACCGCGCTGGCCGGCGGGCACCGGCCGTGTTTCGAGTGCCGGCGCGCGGACGCCGCTGCATTCCGGGACGCGCTGACCGGCCTTGGGCGCCTGTCGCCGAAAGAGCGCATTGACACGCTTGATGAACAGGTCGCCGGAGAGATCCAGGCTGTGCTCACGGGCGGGCAAACACGTGAGGCGGTTGACCCGGCTGCGCTACCGGACAGCGCGATGTACGCGGTCGGCCAAGAGGCGTGGCTGAAACACGCCGGCTCCGCGCGGCGCTGGGGATTCGGAGGCTATGGTCCGGCGCGGCCCATCCATGCATCGGGGCAGCGCCTTACGCCGCGCTTGACCTGCGACGCACTGGCGGCGGGCTATCGGCCCGTCCTGCATTCCTCCGTGCACGCATGAGCGCCGTCCCCTCCCTGGATCAGATCATTGCCCATTTTCGCGAGCAGGGCGTGTTCTGCCGCGACCTCGGCTCGCCTTTCATGGCCGCGCTGTGCGAGGTGATGGCGCGGGATATCGAGGAGGATGGCCCGGTCGCAGAACTCGTTCATGGATGGCCGGGCAATCCGAGGCGGGATGCACTTTCGCTGAGGATCGCAGGATTTCTCCACCACAGTGTTCTCACCGGCGCGGCCTCAGAGCTCGCCGGCGTCTATCCGGGGCGCGATGCGAACTGGACTATGGAACGGATCTGGCCAATTGCGCGCGATTGGCTCGCGGGGAACCGTGCTGCTGCCCAGGCTTTTCTTACTTCTCCGCCACAAACGAATGAAGTGCGCCGCTCCATCGCTTTGCTCCCGGGGTTCCTGAAGCTGGCGGCCCTGTATCCGGGGCCGATGCATCTGCTGGAACTCGGCGCCAGCGCGGGCCTGAACCAGAACTGGGACCGCTTCAGCTATCAGACAGCCAGCTGGACGCGCCAAGGTTCGAGTAATGTTGACATAAGCACGCAATGGAATGCTCCGCCGCCGGTGCATCTGGACGCACGCGTGCAGATCGCCTCGCGCGCGGCCTGCGACCAGAGCCCGATCGACGTGCGCGATGCGGCGCAGACCCTGCGACTGAAATCCTATGCCTGGCCGGATCAGGCTGAACGGCTGGCGCGGCTGGATGCAGCCATCGCACTGGCGCAGGAAACGGGCGTCCGGGTCGAGGCCGCGGATGCTGCCGACTGGCTTGGCGCAAGGCTCGCTGCTCGCCCGGCCACAGGCCTGACGGTCATCTATCATTCGGTCTTCCTGCAGTATCCGCCCGCCGAGGTGCGCCGTGCCCTTCTCGATATGACACTCGAAGCCGGAGCCGCTGCGACGCCGGAGCGGCCGCTGGCCTGGCTCTGCTTTGAGCCGGGTGCCTTTTTCCAGGGGTCGGATCAGGTGGGCATCAACCCGAATGATTTCATTACCTACCTCCGCGTCTGGCCCGGCGGCGGAGCGGCGCGCCTGCTGCGGTCCGACGGGCATGTCACTCAGGTGGTGGCAACCTGAGGCCGCTTCAGGCGTTGGAGTCCTGATCGCCTTCCGGGAAAAACGGGGTATGATGAGAGGGCTGCAAGGGGAGCAGGCGCATGACCAGCTATTATGATCTGCCACCGCCGGAGAAGAAGCGGCCGAGCATCTGGTGGGCTGTCCTGCTCTTGCTGCTGCTGTTCCTCCTCGGCGTGTGGGCAACGTGGTGGTCGCTGCGGCTACAGCCCGGCGAGATCGGTGAAGACCCGATGCTCAAGGCAACCTCGATGCCAGTGGCGCCGCTGGTGCGCGCCGAGCCTGTGACGGCGCCCGTGACTGCGCCGGAGCCCGAACCGGAGGTGGCACCAGCCCCAGTCGACACGGCTGCTGTAGAACCGGAACCAGTGGCCGAGCCCGCTGCCGAGCCGCCACCACTGTTTTCCGATGCCCGCTGGCGAGAGACGGCGCGCTTCACCGGCACTGATGCGGCCGGACGGACAGCAGAGTTCACGGCCTATGTCCTCGTGGGCGACGAGACCTGGACCTATGCGCGGGCCGATGCCGTCTTCGCGGCCGGCCTGAGCCAGCCGGTCGAGACGGCCTTCGAGAAACTGAACCTGGGCGCGGGCATCTGCGAGCTGAGCACGGTCATCGCCATTGGCGCGGCCTCGGTCGAGGGCACATCGGAGCAGAATACCTTCCTGTCCCACACGCGCGGCCACGCATTGCGCGCCGCGATTGCCGGCAATCTGCCCTGCGAGACGGGCTTGCTGCCGACCAGCGTGCTGGATTTGGGTTATAGCCGCGCGGAGGTCTCCTGCCCTGCCGGCAAGACGATCTGCCCCGAAGTCTCAGCACCTCAGCGGCCGATTGCGATGGTGCTGGCGAAAGCCGATGATCCGGAGACGGACATTGGAACGGCGCTGCAGTCCGGCATTGCGGCACACGAGGCGTCAGGCGCCAGCGTGCTGCCGGGTGTGAAGGTATCCGACTATTCGGCGTTTGACCTGCGGATCAGTCGCTGATCTTCGTGGTTTGGCGCACCAGGCCGAGGGGCAAGGCCGTCGTCTTCTTGGAAACACGGATCACGATGCGCGACTGCACATCCGACACGAGCTTTGAACCGAGCAGCTTGTCACGCAAGAAGTTGTCATAGGCGTGCATGTCGGTCGTCACGATGTGGATCATGTAGTCCACCGCGCCGGTGACCGTCATGCATTCGATGACTTCCGGCCAGGCTTGCACCATCGATTCGAAAGCTTCGAGATTCTCACGGCTGGGCAGCGACAGCTTCACGCTGGCGATCACTTCAAAGTCGAGGCCAAGGGCATGGTTGTTGATCAGCGTCACCCGGCCGAGAATGAATCCCGCCTCTTCCATGCGCTTGATACGGCGCCAGCAGGGCGAGGAGGAAAGGCCCACGCGCTCGGCAATCTCGGCTACGGACAGGCTCGCATCACGCTGGATCAGGTCCAGGATGCGGGCATCAACGCTATCTAATTCTTGGGTCAATCTTCCGGCAATCCAGTTATTTGTGGAAATTTATTGCTGAAAATAGCAAAACTTGCGCAAGTTAGGCAAGCAATTTCTTGCGATTCAGCCAATAATCTACCGGGGCTGGAACCGAGGATGCGCGTTCATGAAACACCGTGAAGTCACGCTGGACGACAAATACGATC
>CAZXQD010000187.1:0-3469 GCA_964643405.1 uncultured Hyphomonas sp.
CAGGCCTCGTCCAGCATCAGCAGCGTAGGGCGCCCGTCAAAGCGCGCCTCGAGCCGGTGGAAAAGGTAGGTGAGTACGGCGGTTGCCGCCATGCCCTGCTGCATCAGCTCTTCCATTTCGAAACAGGTGACGGAGGCGAGGGCGAGATCTTCCTCGTCTCCGTCGAGGAGGTGCCCATGGGGACCGGCCAGCGTGAACGGATGGAGCGCGGTCTTCAGCGCCTCATCCTGAAGCAGGAGAACGAGGCCCGTCAGTGTACGTTCGGATTGCGGCGCAGAGGCAAGACGTGTGAGCCCCTGCCAGAGACGCGCCTTGAGCTCCGGCGTCAGACTGACGCCCTCGCCGGCAATCAGACCTGCCAGCCAGTCTGCCGCAAAGCTCGCCTCTGCCGGTTGGTCGATGTCTTTCAGCGGCTGGAGCCGGGGGCGCCGCGCGCCGCCGAGATCGAGATGTGCGCCACCCATGCCGAGGACGGCCGCGCGGGCCGAGCGGCCCTTGTCGAACAGGAAGACCTGCGCGCGGCCGTAGCGCTGCCATTGGAGGGCGAACATCGAGAGGAGCACCGACTTACCTGCGCCGGTCGGGCCGAGGATGAGCGTATGGCCGACATCGCCGACGTGGAGATTGAGACGAAACGGCGTTGTGCCGTCCGTGCGCGCCTCGATCAGCGCCGGCGCGCGAAGATGCCGGTTCTGCCGGTTGCCCGCCCAGACCGCCGAGAGAGGCACCATATGGGCAAGGTTCAGCGTGTTGAGGATCGGCTGGCGGATGTTGGCATAGACATGCCCGGGGAGGGTCCCGAGCCAGGCATCAACGGCGTTGAGGGATTCCCGGATGACCGTGAAGCCCTTGCCATTGATAATGCGCTCGGCGTGGCGGGCACGCTCATCGGCTACGATCAGATCCGCATCGGCGACCGCGATGGTCGTCGTCACATAACCATAGGCCACGAGATCGCTCCCCAGTTCCTGGAGCGCGGCGTCGGCATCGAGCGCCTTGTTGTCGGCGTCGCTGTCGAGCAAAGCGGAGGGCTCGTTGAACATCGTCTCGCGCAGCACCGCGGCGACTGACTTGCGCTTGGAAAACCAGTGCCGGCGTTTGCGTCCGAGGACTTTCTCGGCTTCGGCCTTGTCCATCGCGATGAACCGCGTCACCCAGCGATAGGCGAAACCTTGCCGGTTCAGCTCGTCCAGCAGCCCCGGGACCGTTGACCCCGGAAAGCCCAGGATGGTCAGGACACGGATGTGTGCGTCGCCGATCATCGGTTCGAGCCCGCCGGTGAATGGCTCATCGGCCAGGATCGCATCCAGGAAGACGGGAATCTCCGGGGCGGACACCTTGTGGCGCCGGCTGGAAATGCAGCTGTGCAGATAGGTCAGCGTCTCGCTATCCGAAAGCGGTGCGATCTCAGACAGCGCCGTCGAGAGAAGATCGAAGGTGCGTTCGGCCTGCTGCTGGAAGACAAGGAGGCGCTCGCGCCAGCCGGCGCCTTCGGCGCGCTCTGGGCGCTCGATCAGCGCCTTCTCGGCGCGCGCATTGGTATCCGGCGGCGGCAGCCAGAGCAGGGTGAGATAGTATGCACTCTCAAACCTCGAGCCTGCTTCTTCGGCCGCAACGGCGCGCTCCTCGTCGATCAGCCAGGAGACTGGGTCTGCAAAGTCGGAGGACGAATAGTCTCCGGCTTCCTCGCGTACCGCTTCAAAGAAGAGCGCCCAGCCGGATCCGAACCGGCGCAGGACGTTATTGACCCGGGCCATCACGGCGACGAGTTCGGACTCGGTCGAGCTCTCAAGATCAGGACCGCGATAGCGGAACGTTGTCTGGAACGCGCCGTCCTTGTTGAGGATCACGCCGGGTGCCACCAGCGCGGCCCAGGGAAGGTAATCGGCGAGAAGGCGCGGGGCAGCAGCATATTCGCGCAAGTTCAGCATGAGAGATGTTCCTTGTGCCGGAGCGCGCGAATGAGCGTCGCCATGAAGTCAGGGTCCCTGCGGGCGAGGAAGACAGCCGCTGAATGCCCGAGGAGCCAGATGAGCAGGCCAGGGATCCAGAGCTGCAGGCCAAGGCCCACAGCCGCCGCCAGCGTGCCGATCGAGATCGCGAGATTACGCGGCGCACCGGCCATCAGGACGGGCTCGGTGAGAGACCGGTGCAGCGGAATCTCGAACCCCTCGGTCATCAGATCACCGCCCCGCCGCCAAACGAGAAGAAGGTCAGGAAAAAGCTCGTTGCCGCGAATGCGATCGAGAGACCGAACACGATCTGGATCAGCTTGCGGAAGCCGCCGGAGGTCTCACCGAATGCGAGGGTGAGGCCGGTGATCGTGATGATGATGACCGCCACGATACGGGCCACCGGCCCTTCGATCGACGAGAGGATCTGCGTCAGCGGACCTTCCCAGGGCATGCCGGTTCCTGCGGCGTGCGCCGGCAGGGCAAGCCCAAGCGCAAGCGCGAGGCTAAGGGCCTGGTCGCCCCTGCGGATCAGGCGTGGTGGATGGAAATTCGTCATGAGGCATCTCCTTGGCTGACGAGGGAAAGGGAGCGGGAAAGCACAGGCTCGGTGCGGTAGCCTTCACCGGTAAACTCAAGGACGCGGACGGCGTCCTCGACGCGGCGCTGGCCGCCCGCGCGGGTCATGAACACGATGACGTCGACCGCTTCCGCGATCAGTTCGAATGGCGCGCGGGCGGTCGCTTCGCTGACCAGTTGTTCGAGACGGCTGAGCGCGCCGAGGGCAGAATTTGCATGAAGCGTTGTGAGGCCGCCTGGGTGCCCTGTGTTCCACGCCTTGAGGAGATCGAGCGCTTCGGCCCCGCGTACTTCGCCGACAATGATCCGGTCGGGGCGCAGGCGAAGTGTCGAGCGCACAAGGTCGCGCAGCGATACGCGGGCTTCCTGCGTGCGCAGGGCAACGAGATTGGCGGCGGGGCAGGTGAGCTCGCGCGTATCCTCGAGGATGACGATCCGCTCGCCGCAAAAGCCACCCTCCGCCAGCAGGGCGTTTGCAAAGCTGGTCTTGCCCGAAGATGTGCCGCCCGCGATGACGATGTTGGCACGTTCCGCGACGAGCGCCTTGAGCGCGCCCGCAAGCGCCGGCGACAGCGCGCCCTGGCGGACATAGTCCGCCAGCGTGAACGGCGTGCGGGCGAGTTTACGGATCGAATAACAGGGCGCGGCCGATACCGGCGGCAAGACGCCTTCAAAGCGTTCGCCGGTCCTCGGAAGCTCGGCCGAGACAATCGAAGCGATGGACGAGGTCCCAGCGCCAAGGCTGGACGCGACAAGCCGGATCACGCGTTCGCGGTCGCCAGCCGAAAGGACATGCGCCGTCGGGATGAGGCCGCGTCCCGCTTCGTCAAGCCAGACAGACCCGTCGGGATTGACCATGACTTCGATTGTCGCATCAGATTCAAGAGCTGCGCGCACGACAGGGCAGAAAGCCGTTCGCAGCATCGCGCTCAGGCGGC
>CAZXQD010000188.1:0-3355 GCA_964643405.1 uncultured Hyphomonas sp.
TTTGACGAGGACGTGCGCCTCGCCGTGCATGAGGGGCTGAAGGAAGCGGGCGTGCGCGTGATCACGAAAACCGTCTTTGAACGGATCGAAAAGACGGCGGACGGCCTGCGCGTGAAAATGACCAATGGGCATGACATCGTCACTGATGTGGTAATGATGGCCGTGGGCCGGCGCGCGAATACCGATGGGCTTGGCTGCGACAAGGCCGGCGTGAAACTCGGCAAGAATGGCGAAGTGATCGTCGATGAATGGTCACGCACGAGCGCGGCGAATATCTGGGCCGTGGGTGATGTGACCGACCGGGTGAACCTGACGCCGGTCGCGATACGTGAAGGCCATGCCTTTGCCGACACAGAGTTCGGCGGCAAGCCCTGGCATTTCGACCATTCTGACATCGCGACCGCAGTTTTTTCGCAGCCAGAAGTCGGCACGGTGGGCATTTCAGAAGCCGAAGCACGCAAACTCCACGGCGCCATCGACATCTACAAGACGAAGTTCCGTCCGATGAAGAACATGCTGAACGGCGACCAGACGCGCACGTTCATGAAGCTGGTCGTACGCGCATCGGACCAGCGTGTACTGGGCGTGCATATCGTCGGCGTGGACGCCGCCGAGATGATCCAGATGGCGGGCATCGCCGTGAAGATGGGCGCCACGAAAGACGACTTTGACCGCACCTGCGCGGTGCACCCGTCTGCGGCGGAAGAACTGGTCACGCTACGGACGAAATGGGTGCCGGAAGTGGTTTAGCTCTCTTTCCTCGAATCCATCTCCGAAAGGAGAAGGGGATTAGAGGTCAGTGCCCGGATGATCCGCCTTCGCTCAGGACTTTCAGTTCCAGAGCCACCTGTTTCAGGCTGTCGCGGATGGCTTTGAGGCCGCCGCCGCGGCCGGCATGGGCGAGGAGTTGGCGCCAGGCAGGCTGGCCGTCTTCTGGCGCTTTCACGGCGAAGTGGGCTGAGCGGGGCAGGGCGGCGGTCATCAGCGATTTTGACAGCGGGAAGCCGGCGATGGCGTCATAGACGCCGTTGCGCGCATCGCCCTCGAAGGTCGACTGTTCGTTGCGGTTCACCGCATTGAAAAGCACCGAAAGGGCCGGGCGTTTGGATTCCTCGATCTGGTCCTTGATGACGAGGTTCAGGAGGCGCACGCCGCGCAGGGAGTAGATGTCCGCATGCATCGGCGCAATCACCCGGTCGGCGGCCTCAAGGGCGCAGCGCGTCAGGAAGGTGGCGTTCGGGTTCGTATCGAAGACGATGAGATCGTATTCGCTGCGGTAGTGATCGATGGAGCGCAGGAAGTGTTGCTTGATCGCAGCAAGCGCATCGCGGTCGTTCGCAAAGGCGTACTTCGAGATTTCGAACTGGCCTGAGATCAGGTCCAGGCGCCCCGGTGGACCCTCCGTGCCCAGAATGGAATGGACATAGCTGTCACGCGCAGCGGGCGTGAAGGGCGCGATGGTCAGGCTCAGCCAGTTCTCGGCCGGCGAGACCGCGTCCTTCGCGTGGAGGCGCGAGCGTTCGAACAGCGAGATGACGGAGCGGTCCATGCTGGAAGAGGTATCCGCATGCTCCATGCTGAAGAAGGTCTGTGTGAGGTTGTATTGCGGATCAAGGTCGATCAGCAAAACGCGCCCGCCGAAGGCTTCCTGCCAGGCGCCGGAGAGCTGGCCGGTGACAGTGGTTTTGCCGACGCCGCCTTTCAGGTTCATCACGGCCACGACCGGGCATTTCTTCCGGTAGGCGGCCTGCGTTTCGGCGACGAGCTGGTCCATGCCGTCCGGCATGGCGGAGGAGAGGCGCAGGTGCGGCTGGACTTCCTGCTTGAAGAAGCCGTTCAGGCGCGCCTTGTCGATCTGGTAGGGGATGATGCGGATGCCTGTGGCCTTGGCGGTTTCGACGTCCTGACGCACGGTTTTCGACCGGACTGACGCTGCGGAAACCAACACGATGACTGCAAAGGCCGTGCTGATCGCCTCGTCAGCCTCGGCACGGTCCGGCTCGCCCACGGCGTAGCGATCGGCGATCGCGGCCACGCGCAGCGCTTCGTGCAGCTGCAGCAGGGCATCCGGATCGGCGCCGGAATGGCTGATATAGACATGCGGCATGACGCATCAGTCCCCGTCGCTGGCCCTTGATTCCCCGAAGCCTTTTAGACGCCAGGGACCCCTATGGGCCAGCTTTCTGCTGTGAAATTATGGTGAAACTTGAGCATGGGGCCGCCATGTGTTTTATGCCGCCGAGTATTGGAGCTTACCCGCAATGACCTGGCACCCTTCCGACTGGCGCAAACTGCCCGCGCAGCACATCCCGCAGGACTATCCTGACGCGGGCGCGCTGACGGCTGTCGAAAACCGTCTCCGGAGCTATCCGCCACTGGTTTTTGCAGGCGAGGCCCGCCGGCTGAAGACGCGCCTCGCCGAAGTGGCGGCAGGCAATGCCTTCCTGCTACAGGGCGGGGACTGCGCCGAAAGCTTCAAGGAATTCCACCCGGACAATATCCGCGACACGTTCCGCGTGATCCTGCAGATGGCGGTCGTGCTGACCTTTGCCGCCGCCAAGCCGGTCGTGAAAGTGGGCCGCATCGCGGGCCAGTTCGGCAAGCCGCGTTCGGAGCCGACCGAGACGATCAATGGCGTGACGCTGCCCTCCTACCGCGGCGACAATATCAACGGCATGGAATTCACGCCGGAGAGCCGCATTCCGGACCCTGAGCGCCTCGTGCAGGCCTATTCCCAGTCTGCCGCAACACTGAACCTGCTGCGCGCGTTCAGCCAGGGCGGCTATGCGAGCCTTGCGAACGTCCAGCGCTGGATGCTGGGCTTCGTGGATCGCTCGCCGCAGGGCGAGCGCTATCAGAAACTGGCGGATCAGATTTCGGCCTCGCTGCGGTTCATGCAGGCGGTGGGCCTCAACGCCGAGACTGTGCCGCAAATGGCGCAGGTGGAATTCTACACAAGCCACGAGGCGCTGCTGCTCGGCTATGAAGAAGCAATGACGCGCATCGATTCCACGAGCGGCGAATGGTACGATACCTCGGCCCACATGCTGTGGATCGGCCACCGCACACGCCAGCTCGATCACGCGCATGTGAACTTCTGCAAGGGCATCAAGAACCCGATCGGCATCAAGTGTGGCCCCGGCATGGAGCCGGACGAACTGATCCGCCTGATCGAGACGCTGAACCCGAAGGACGAGCCCGGCCGCATCACGCTGATCTCGCGCTTTGGCTCGGAAGGCGTGGCGAAGGGCCTGCCGCCGCTGGCCCGCGCGGTGAAGAAATCCGGCCGCACGGTCGTCTGGTCGTGCGATCCGATGCACGGCAACACGCTGAAGACCGGCACCGGCTTCAAGAC
>CAZXQD010000189.1:0-3347 GCA_964643405.1 uncultured Hyphomonas sp.
GGTGACAATCCCTCCACGCGGTCCTCGCCGAGGATCAGCCGGGCGCCGCGGCTGATGAAGGAATAGCCGGCGCTGTCGGTGATATTCACAGCTTCGTAGAGTTCGAGAACGCCCTTGTCCCGGTCATAGAAGCCGGTGGGGGCCTTGAGCTCCGCGCCCGTGCTGTCGCGCATCACCGGATTGACGAGATCCACGATGCCTTCCTGCGCGCGGCGGCGCTGGGCCGCGTCAGCCGTGATCGTGAAGACCTCGCCATTGGTGTCACGCCCGGTAAAGCGCGGATTGATCATCGTTACAGCTTCGTCATCCCGCACAGAGGCGGGACGCACATCCTGCGTCAAGGCACTGCGCACGACATGGCCGACAAACAGGCCGATCGCGACAGCGGCGGCACCGACGAGGCTATAGCGCAGGTAGCGCACACGATCCGTGCGGCGGCGCGCCTGCGCCAGCGTGAGCTGGCGCCGCGGCGCCCAGAGCGTGGCGGGGTCCTGATGGAGGCTTGAGTCCATGTGTCCGGTTAGGCCTGATCCTGCACGCGTTGCGAGGCCCTGATCTTTAGCTGCGATATAGCCGGAGTGAAAGCGCGGCTGACAGGGCCAGCCCCCTCTGCCTCAGGAATGGGCGAAGATATCTTCCTCGGACCAGCCGGCGAGGTCCAGTTCGGCCCGGACGGGCAGGAAGCCGAAGCAGGCCTCGGCAAGCGCCATCCGGCCCTCGCGCTTCAGCATGGCTTCGAGGCCGGCCTTGATCTGGTGCAGGTAAAGCACATCCGAGGCGGCATACTGGATCTGCGCATCCGTCAGTGTCGCGGCGCCCCAGTCGGAGCTTTGCTGGGCCTTCGACATGTCGATCCCGGCCACTTCGCGGGCGACATCCTTCAGGCCATGCTTGTCGGTATAGGTGCGGGCAAGGCGCGAGGCGATCTTGGTGCACCAGATGGGCGAGACCGTGACGCCCATCCATTTGCGCATCATGGCAATGTCAAACCGGGCAAAGTGGAACAGCTTCACCACGCGCGGATCGGTCATCAACGCCTTGAGATTCGGACAATCGAAATCCCGGGTCAGCTGCACAAGATGCGCAGTGCCATCGCCCGCCGAAAGCTGAACGAGTGTCAGATAGTCCCGGTTCGGATTGAGGCCCATTGCCTCGGTGTCGACGGCGACGACCGGCCCGAAATCGAGGCCTTTGGGGAGATCCCCCTTGTGAAGCGTGATCTGGCTCATATCCGGCCCTTAGCACGGCGCCCGTTAAGGGCAAGTGTGTACGGATCGTTCAGCTTGCCGCTTTCTTGACCGCGACGAGGGCTGTGTCGAGCGCCGACAGGAAGCGGGACCGGTCGGCTTTCGAGAAGGGCGCGGGGCCGGAGGCGCCGATACCGGCCACGCCGACGCGCAGGTCCGCCATGATCGCGCGGGTCGCGAGCGCTCCGCCGATCGAGTCCGGCGTGAAGGGTTTGCCGGTCGGCCCGAGGACCCTCGCGCCGGCTTTCAGCGCGCGGTCAGCGAGCGGGATGTCGGCCGTGATGACGACCGAGAGGGCGTTCGCCTCTTCCGCGATCCAGTCATCGGCGGCATCGAAACCGTCACTGACGATCTTGCGCGAAATCAGCGGATGTTCCGGGATTCGGATATAGCTGTTGGCGACGATGACGACCGGCACCTGATGCCGCAGGGCGACCTTGTAGATCTCGTCCTTCACAGGGCAGGCATCGGCATCCACAAGGATACGGGGTGTCATTGCCTTGTCTCCGGTTACTCCGCGCGGCGGGCGGCAACCCAGATCATGAGGAAATCGCGCCCGTGCGACAAGGTCTGGCCTTCGATCTTTCCGTCCACATAGCGGCCTGAATGGCTGTAAGGCGCCGTGCCATCAGTTGTGACGCTGCCAAAGGCGAGGGTTTCACCGCGCAGGGAAAACTCGCCTTCGAGGAATTCAGATTCGTAGAAAGAGCCGGTGATCTTGTTGTCCGGACCGGTCTTCAGCACCATGACGGTCGAACTTGGCGGCTCGGTGGGCGACCAGTACATCGTGACATCCCAGGTGCCGTCGAGCTGGTCCGGAGTGAGCGTCGCGGCCGCAGGAGGCGGAACGTCCGCAGCGGGCGCGGAGGGTGTGGCGCATGCCGCCAGCAGGAGGGCCGCAAACGGGATCAGCATCTTCATCTGTCAGTCTCCGGAAGAATTTCGAAAGGCCAGCTAGCGCCCGTACGCCGTGCGGCAAGCCTCAACGCGGCTCCATCTTGCCGATCCACTCACGGATCAGGGCGAGGCCTTCCTTGTCATGCACGCTGCGGCCAAGTTCCGGCATCGCGATGCCTGGCTCCACCGAGGCCATGCGATAGGCGAGGATAGAGCGGTCCGGCGCGCCGGGCACAATGACCTGGAACAGCGTGCCCGCGCCGCGCCCCGCCGCAACCGGACGCTTGCCGATGCCGACCTTCACCGGATCGGTTTCGGTGGACGACAGCACGAGCCCGGAATTGGAGGCGGAGCCATCCGGCTTGTGACAGTGGGCGCAGTTGATATCGAGCCAGGCGCGGGCGCGCGCCTCCAGAGGCAGGGTCACGTCAAAGACTTCCGGCGCAGCGGGCGCACCGGCGGGGAGCTGATCAAGCAGGCCGTTTGCCAGCCAGGCTTCCAGCTGGCCGTGATGGTTCAGGTTGCGCGCCTTCGGGCCGATGGGCGCAATGGCGCTGCCGGCCTGATGGCAGGTCTTGCACTGGTTCTGGTTGGGCACAGAATAATTGATCGTGAGCGGACGGCCTGCCGGATCAATCGTCGAGACTTCGCGGCGGGCTCCGATTGGGGCGTATTCGGCCTCGGTGCCTTCGGCATTCCAGACATAGGGATAGGCAGCCCATCCGGTTTCCTTGTGGATCAGCAGGCGCGTCTCGACCTTGTAAGCGCCCTCCCCCGGCGCGCGCATGTCCGGCGCGAAGGCGAAAGTTTTCACAAGCACAGTGCCGACAGGAAAAGCGAAGACATCATCCGCGTTATAGGCGGCTTTCTCACCGCCCGGCACGAAGACGAAGCGATGCTTGACCGCGTGATCGGAGAAGAGCGGATTGACGAGGTCATAGGCCACGACACCCGCTGCCGGCTGCGTGGCGGCCGCGTCTTCAAACAGTCCGTAAGCGGAGAGAACCTTGGCGGGCTCCTCCGCGAGGACCACTTTCAGGTCCGGCCCCGCTGCCTTGCCGAGGCCGCAGGCGGACAGGAAGAAAGCGAGAAAAAGGGCCGCAAGGCGCAAGGCCTACTCCTGAACGTGGGCGAGGACGATGGGCGCGGGCTCGGCCGGCGGCGTACCGGCGGGACGCTCCGTGGACGGCGCAATTGCCGCAG
>CAZXQD010000190.1:0-632 GCA_964643405.1 uncultured Hyphomonas sp.
GGGCAGTGGTGCGTGGCAGACCATGTGGTTCACCACGGTCCACGCCGGGCTCTACCCCGCAGGCCACGCCCGCCACTGGCCACTCGAGTGGCCGGTGGTCACCATGGTGCCGTCGTGGATCTTCAGGGAGGTGCTGCCAGACGGCGCCAATGCTCATACCCGTCGCATCGTGCGCCAAGCTTTCGCCGACGAGGGCCTGCGCTATGCCCGCCAAGGGGGCGCGATCGCAGGAATCGACTGAGTCCGCCAAGGCCGTGGCCCCATTCATTCGCTTTTCGATGTGAACCGAAGAATTCGACCCGGTGATTCCCGGCTCAGGACCGCACCACTTCCGTCACGGCAAGAATGAGGCGGCTGCCGAAGACAGTTCAACCCGCAATTGCCGTGACTTGCGCAGCTCCGGATGTCTTCCTGGCAGTTCACGTTCTTGTACGGCCAGGGCACGCTCCAGCGTCTCACAAGCCGCCTTGATTTGACCGCATCGATATAGACAGGTGGCTACCAACACCTCGGCCGCCGCCGTCTCGAGATGTTCGTCTCCCAGTGTCTCCCTGAACACTCGCAGCGCTTTGCGTCCCCACGTCAAGCTCCGCCGCGGCGCGCGATGCAGATGCAGCGCTGCAAGGTTTTGC
>CAZXQD010000190.1:694-3305 GCA_964643405.1 uncultured Hyphomonas sp.
AGGCCGTTTGCGGGTGACGCGGGCCGAGGCAGGCGAGGAAATCCGCCTCGGCGCGGGCGAGATGCAGCGCCGCCGCCTCATGCTGTCCATTGCAATGCAAGGCCTGCCCCACCGCGTTCCAGGCCGCCGCCTCATGCAAGCGCTGCTGTAGGCCTGGCCGATCCTCCCTGCGTGCCAGCACCTGCTGCAGCGCCTGCTGGTGCAACTCCAGTGCCTGCTTGAACCGCTCCCGCGCGAAGTGCACCTGCGCGAGTGCCTGCAGGCTGGCTGTGACATCGGGGTCATTGGGTCCGAGCATCTGACGGCGCAGCCGCAGGCAGTGCCTTTGTAGTGCTTCTGCCCGCCGGAGATGACCCAGGCGGTGGTGCAGGACGCCCAGCAAGGACAGCGAAGACAGGCTGGCTCGATGCCCTTCGCCTAGCGCCGAGACGCGACGCGCGAGCGCCATTCCAACGTGCCGATGCGCTTCGCGTAGGCGCCCCAGGCCGAGCAGCGCCTGAGCGGTCGCGTGGTGGGCAGCGGCCACGGCGGCATCGGGCGCACGGGTCTCCGGTGTGCACAACGCGAGCACTGCGTCGAGATGTCGAAGCGCCTCGCCGAAATTTCCCAGCCCGAGACATGCCCGCCCCGCGCCCAATAATGCGGCGAACTGCTCCGCCACGGACGCAGCTTGCTGCCAGGCCCGCTGGTAGCGGTCGCGTGCCACGCTGAAATCACCCGCCTCGAGTGCGTGATGCGCTCGCTCGAAAACGAATTTGAATCCTCTAGCCGGCATCCCCTGTGTTCCCTGAGAGTGGGTCCCATTGTTGGCGCCGACTGAAAACTGCCCCGGGTTGGAGACGGCTGCGCGCGGCATTCGTCCAAGAGCAACTCTATGCAGGAGCAAGCGATAAGCGGAGGCCCGTGTTGCGGGGAAGGCCGGTTCGCCTGGCCGCTTTACGCACGGTCATGCCTTCGCTCGTCCCGGGACACGGGTGGATTGATGGCCGGCGACAGGAGCTGAACACGGTCGGGTAGCGTCGCATCAAGAGTAGCGGCGACGATCTGTGGCGCCAACAGGGTCCGCTTGATGTGCCGGGCGATGTCGCTGTGGTTGGTGCCTTCGCGGCGGCCGATGTCGCACATGGAGGCGGCCCTGCCGCTCTCCAACATGCGCAACCGGCGGTGGCCCGGCCAGCGCAGCAGAACTGCGGCTGTCTTGTTCGACTTGTGGCGCCCGAAGGGGCAAAAGCCGGCCTTTGCGCGGCAATGCCTTGCGCGGGCTTGGGCGCACTCGCGCAAAGCGCGAGGGCCGGGAATCCCGACCGCAGGATTCTTCGAAGGCCTGGAGTCAACCAAATAAGACATCCAAGATATTGATTTACATGCAAATTTGCATCTAATAAAGAGAAACGTACTCACAAACGTACTCACATTTTACGGCGCTGCCCATGTCGCGCCCCATCATGCCCACGCGGGGGCTTGCCGTTCGTCGGATCGCAGCGACGGGGCGCGGCAGCGTCGCCGGTCCTGTGCGCCGGGGTAGGTAAATGCGCGAATGACGGCCTCGGACATGGCGCCCAATCGTAGGGCGGGCGAATCTCAGTTTTCGAGCGCGTCAGGCTTTAGCTACAGGACAGCGGGTAACTCCCCGAGTGACAGACCTGGGCGACAGGGGCAATCTATCCACGCCCCGGCAGCATGGCCTGTGCACCCTCACGGGATGCCGCCTAGCTCCGAAACAGGCCGCGACCCTAGGCAAGTCGTGAAGCTGCGCCGGGGTCTCGTTCAATCAGCAGTCCCGTATCACAGGGTAAAGATCGCAGGGGGATGCAAGGATGGCGGTTATCAATATCGCGCAGTTCGAAGACACGTTAGTTCTACACTTTGAGACAAGTGGGTCTCGAATCAATGCATACACACTTGCTTCAACACTAGTTTCAATTGCAGATGCGGCGAAAGCTGCCAATGAGTGCATCAATCCAAGCCAGGAAGTTGAGGTTGTAGTAGAAGCGCTTGGCCCGGGCAGCTTCAGAGCGAAGATAAAGGCTATCGCGAAGGATCGCAGGGGCTCGCTTGCTTTGGTTAAGGAAATTCTGTGGAGCGGAATTGTCTTAGGAGTGGTTGGGAATTATGTGTATGAACGGACTTTTGCGGTAGATGATTCTGTGAAGATCGAGGTGAATACGGATGAAGTAGTTATTTACAGAGGGGATGATCGAGTTGTAGTGCCGAGGAACATTTACGATGCCACCAGAGAGGCAGAAAAAAATCCTGAGTTTCAGAAATCAGTTTCTCGTGTCTTTGATTCTGTTGCGAAAGACGAATCAATCCGCGGCCTTGCGTTTGTCTCAGAAATCGACTCTCCGCCGCCGGAAATTATTATTCCAAGGGAAAGGCTTTATGCGGCATCTCTTAGATCGATTGAAACCCCAAATGAAAGAGTTATTTCCGAAACTGTCGAGTTGCAAATAATCAAAGCCATACTAGAGAGGAGCAATCGAAAATGGGAATTCGTTTGGCGGGGCGTAAAAATCCCTGCACCAGTTACTGATGAGAAGTTTTACATCGATTTTTTTGCCCATGAAATCACGATTGCGCCAGGCGACACTCTTCATGCAACGCTGCACAT
>CAZXQD010000191.1:0-1159 GCA_964643405.1 uncultured Hyphomonas sp.
GAACACGGAAAACTTTCCGCGGCCTTGCAGACGCAAGTTTGCGATGTAGAGTCGCTGCACTTCCGTTCATCTGGAGCTACTGCGTGAGTACGCCAGCCACTACGGCCACGAACACTGTTTCGAAGCCCGATCCCATGTGCGTCGCGCACTACACCGTCAGTTTCCTGACGCCGGCTTTCCTCGGCGATGCCAATCAGGATGCACGCTGGCGCACCCCGCCCTTCAAGCATCTGCTTCGTGAGTGGTGGCGAGTCGCTTGGGCCGAATCTCACGGATTTTCGATAGGTCCGGCAGGAGTACAGAAAATGCGCGAGGCGGAGGGTGCCTTGTTCGGCAATGCCTGGCTCAAGGACAATTTTTGCAAGAGCCGAGTGCGTCTGCGTTTATCACATTGGAAGTCCGGATTGCTCAGCAAGCGTAACTGGCCAAAGGACCGAAGCGTCCAACATCCAGAAGTTGAGCATAGTGCAGGAAACGTGGGAAGCGCTCTTTACCTAGGCTACGGGCCGCTGACTTTTGATAGAAAAGATAGGATCACTGCACTGAAAGCAAACGCAGCGATACAAGCGGGCGATATGGCTGATTTATCAATTGCTTGGCCAAAATCCGAATCGGCATCTATAATTCGTGCGCTTGCACTCGCTGGGCGCTACGGTGCGCTGGGTGGTCGCAGCCGAAATGGTTGGGGTTCATTTTTCCTGTCGGTTGATGAGGATGGAATCGACTTTCGGCCGCCGGTTCGCGAATGGAAAAAATGTCTTGACCGGGATTGGGCGCATGCAATTGGCAGTGACGAATCTGGCCCTTTGATTTGGCAGACTCAGGCCTTTGCGGATTGGCCATCATTGATGCAAGAGCTGGCAAAGATCAAAATTGGCTTTCGCACCAGCAAAGAATTTCGCTTTGCCTCCGGGAACAATGCCCCAAATCCCGAGTCGAGGCATTGGTTGGCCTATCCAATTACAAATCACAGCGTGAGATTTTGGAGATCCTTTCGTCTCCCCAATCAGTTGCGCTTCTGCGTCCGGCCTGCACCAGGCGGTGGCAAAAAACTGGTCGGAGTCATCTATCACATGCCGCATATGCCTCCCAGTGCGTTTCGACCAGTCCGCACGGAGATCCAGTCCGTCTGGAGCAATGTACATCATTGGCTTGACAA
>CAZXQD010000191.1:1169-3260 GCA_964643405.1 uncultured Hyphomonas sp.
CCCACCAAGTAATCTTTCTTTGGCTCGCATCAAATTTTAAGGAAATGCCATGACCGACATTTGGCAAACCAAACTCGCCGCTCGGCTGCACGACCCTGCCGAAAAGGCACTGACCCTCATGCGCGATCCGGCGGGTCATGAGAACGGCACCTCGCTCGCCTTGGCTCGCTTACTGGGCTATCACCAGTTGAAGGCCGACATCGACCACGACAACGCCGAGGTTCTTGCCGGTCTGCTGTTCAAGAAGACCCTGCCGGGGGCGATCTACAAGATTGTGCAGCGTGCGGACTGGTGGGCGGCGGCAGCGGATCGCCCGCAGTGGCCGCTGGAAGAAACCACGGTGCCCACCAAATCCGGCGAACTTCGTACCTTGAAGGTGGCCAACTGGGCTCAAGTCCGCTGGACCACGTCCCCCGTGCTGGTACACCCGCTGACCGGCGATCCCTTGGATTTGGGATCGCTGGCTGATACCGAAGTCGCGGACATCAAGGCACGGGCTTTTGATCATTTCTCCGGTTTGCTGGCTGCACTCGGCTTCCGCTCGAGTGAACCGGTCGACTTCCGGCGGGTCGCGCTCGCCTACTGGCGCTTCGGCCCCGAACTGAGCGAAGACGCCGACAACGGCAAGCTGGGTGCGTTGTGGCCCCTGTTGCCGGTGGATACCCGGGTCCCCGATCACTCGATCTGGGAGCATCTGGACTTGACCTCGGCCTTTGCTGGCGCGTTCGCTGGCGATCCCGAAGGCGATGCCGCGCTGCTCTCGCTGTCGATTGGTCCGGTGCAGTCCTTTATCGCTGCCGGCCGCAAGCTGGATGACCTCTGGGCCGGCTCGCATCTGTTGTCGCGACTGGCCTGGGAGGTGATGCGGCCGATCGCCGAGGAATTGGGTCCTGATGCCATCTTGTTTCCACGCCTGCGCGGCATTGCCCAGGTTGATTTGTGGCTGCGCGATGCAATGGGCTTGCCGCCAAAGTTGTTCAAGGACTGCAAATGGCAGGAGGGTGGCACCGACGCCAACCCGCTGTTTGCTGCGGCGCTCCCGAATCGCTTCGTTGCCGTGGTTCCGGCTTCTCGCGCGCGGGAACTGGCCGAGCGCTGCAAGTACGAGGTGCGGGCGTGGATCCAGAGCCGTGGCAAGGACGTCGTCCGGGAGCTGCTCAAGACCGCGGATCTCCGGTGCGGCGATGACTGCCACGCTTACGAACAGCTTCGTAAGCAACTGGCTGGTTTCCCGGAAGTGCACTGGGCAGCGGTGCCGTTCTCGCTGATCCGTTGCCGGGATGTGGCCAAGCAACGCGATCTCGATGTTTCGGGCTTGCGCGCAGCGATGGCACCTTTTCACGGTGTCGCGACGGAGAAAGACTGCGGCTTTCTGGCTACCCCGGCCTGGGAGGTGCTTGCCGAGGCCATCGAGATCAGCGACGGCGGTCGACCGATCAGCTTCTTTGCCCCGAATCCAGGTGTGCTGTATCCGGCGGTCTATGACCTTGCCGAACGGGTGCAGGCGGCGGCGAAGTCAACCCGACCCTTCGAGCAAACCTGTCAGAAAGGCTGGCGTGACAGCTTGACCGGCGAGAGCGAGTGGTTGACGCACAACGCTGATCTGCTGGGCGTGCCGCCTGGCAAGCGTACCGACACCCATCCAGCCTGGGCACGCAAGGGTGAGCATCTGGGCGCCATGTCTGCCCTGAAGCGCTTGTGGCCGACCTTGTTTTCCAAGGAGGTGGCGCGCGCCTTGGGCAAGCCGGACATCGGCCGCTTCGTCGTCAGCACCCACACCATGGCGCTGGCTGGTCAACTGGAGTCCCTGGACGCTGCGATCCAGCGCAATCAGGCGGGTGACTTGCTGGACCTGATCAAGGACACCAATCACGCCGCGCCAGCCTTGCCACGCAAACTGGCGAAGTTGCGAAACAGTGCGGCGACTCAGGTACTCGCGGCTTTCGACGCCGCCGGCGACGATGAGGACGAGACACGAATCCACAAACTGGGTAAGGCTTTCGAGAAAGCTGTTGGCGTCAAGCCCGAAACTTACTACGGCCTGCTGATGATGGATGGCGATCAGATGGGCGCGATTCTGGCCGGCGATCC
>CAZXQD010000192.1:0-3219 GCA_964643405.1 uncultured Hyphomonas sp.
TGAGTTCGTCCACGCCGGTGCGCTTCATCGCGTCGCGCACGGCCATGTAGAGCGGTAGCGAGCCGCCGACGAACATGGACTCATAGGCAATCTTGCTGGCGATCTTGTCGTGAATGTCCGTGTACCGGAACTGGCGCGCCATCTTGGCGCGTGATGTCGAAGCGCAGATCATAGAAGGCAAGAAATGCGAGATATGCAGCGGCCGGTTGCCGCAACGCCCTGCTGCTCGCCACTTCCCTTCCCCCTCGCAAGCAGAGGCGAGAGGTTCCAGATCGTTTTGCCAGGAGAAAGCCGTAACACCTTCGCCGGCAGGCAACGAGCAAGTGTAACCGCGATCAGAGGGAGCGGCGCAAGTCTGTGTGTGAAATCTCTCAAGCGCCTGACGTGTCTGCGGCGTTTGTTCCGGGATGAGGCGGAGCCCGTTGCACAGCTCGGGCACCGGATTGTGCCGCGCCGCTGCCTCCAATGGTTTATGCGTCATTAACGAATCCACCTTTCAGTGAGCGAATGATCACTTGCAAAATGGCCAGCGGACTGCTATATCAGGCGCCACTAACCGGAGACTTTCCGCATGGCCCGATCCGCTGCCCTGCCGCCCCAGCAGCCCGACAAGAAACAGCGCGTGCGCAATGCGAAGCCGAAGATCGAGCGCGCGGCACTGAAGCTGTTCATCCATGAAGGCGTGGACGCGGCGACGACGCGCGAGATTGCCGACAAGGCCGGCGTGTCCGAAGGCGCGCTTTACCGGCACTATAAGGGCAAGGACGAGCTTGCCCTTTCCCTCTTCCAGGCGACGCACCAGCGCCTGTCGCAGATGCTGACCGAAGCGCTGTCTGGCAAGGGCAGCCTGGATGCCAAGGTGCATGCCGCCGTCACGGCCTATTGCGCCCTTGCAGATGAGGATTTCCTGCTCTTCTCCTTCCATCTCGTCTCGCTGAACCGTTACCTGCCCTATGACAAACGGCGCGACGACGATCCGGTCTCCATCACCGAGAAAATGATCAGTAGCCTGATGGATGCCGGGGCCATTCCGAAGGGCGACCCCGCCCTGAAAGCCGCCATGGCGCTTGGCGTGGTGATGCAGACCGGCCAGAACAAGATCTATAACCGCCTGCCCGGCCCACTGTCCCAGCACGCGCCCGCCATGGCCCGCGCCGTGCTGGCTGTGCTCAAGTCAGCCTGATCCTTCGCCTACGGAGCCTCACACCCCCATGCGCGGCACTCTCTTCCAGATCGCCTATTGGCTTCTGTCAATCCTCTATGTTCTGGCTTCACTGCCCTTCCTTGCCTGGCCAGGGCACGGGCCGGTGCGTGCCATCATCAAAAGCTATACGCGGGCGATGAACTGGGCGCTGCGCCTGATCGCCGGCATCCGCAAGGAGGTGCGCGGGCGTGCAAACCTGCCCGACGGCGCTTTCGTGATCGCTGCCAAGCACCAGAGCTGGGGCGATGGGTTTCTCGTTTATCCGGAAGTCCACAATCTTGCCTTCGTCACCGGCGATCACCTTGAGCGTTTCCCGCTGGTCAGCGGCATCCTGAAAAAACTCGGCGCGATCGTCATCGACACCTGCGGCGGCGGCGAGAAGAAGGCCTCCTCGCTCGCCAACGGCATGGAGAAAGCGAAGGAAGACGGGCGCCGCGTGCTGATCTATCCGGAAGGCCACCTCGCCCCGGTCGGCTACCATTTCCGCTACAAGTCCGGCGTCTGGCACATGGCCGAAGCGATGGGCGTGCCGGTTGTACCGGTGGCGACCAATATCGGCGTGTTCTGGCAGCAGCAGGAAACACCGCGCCGCACCGGCACGGCCGTAATCGAATTCCTTGAGCCGATCCCGCCGGGCCTGCCGAAGGAGGAATTCATTGCGCGGCTTACCGAAGCGGTCGAAGCGCGCACCGCCGAACTGGTGGCCGAAGCGACGGGCGAGCCTGTGAAGCGCGCGACGCTGATCCCCGATCCGCCGAACGGCTTTGAAGCGGCACCCACCGTGAGTGATCTGGGAGCTTTCAAGAAGGCTTGAGCGGGCGCAGCCAACTCCCCCCTCTGGAAACTTCCGAAAACATCCCTATGTGCGCCTCACACTCAGGAGGACGACCTCCCCCAGTTCGGGAACATGACGGGACGGCCCGACTTACGGGAGTGTCCCATGTCCTGGGTTTACCTCATCCTTGCCGGCCTGCTCGAAATTGTCTGGGCAGTGGCCATGAAACAGTCCGCCGGTTTCACGCGCCTTGCGCCCACCCTGCTGATGGCCGCCGCGATGCCCGCGAGCTTCTTCCTGCTGGCGCTCGCCATGCGCAGCCTGCCGCTTGGCACCGCCTACATGGTGTGGACTGGGATCGGTGCCATCGGGGCGTTCACCGTGGGCGTGCTGTGGCTGGGCGAAAGCGCGACGGCGCTGCGTGTGCTGGCGGCCTTGCTGATTGCCGGCGGCATCATCCTTATGAAGCTGTCGGGCGACGCGGCCTGACTATCCGGCCAGCGCGGCGCGCCAGATTTCGCACTTTGCCGCGAAGCTGCGCGCCGCATAGGCGGGACTGGTGGAGGGCAAGGTGTGGAGCGCGGCGCCTTCCGGCAGATGGCGCGCGGCGTGCCTGCGAAAGCTGGCCGCTGCCTTGCCGCCGTTGAGGCCGATGCGGCGGATCGCCGGATGGGCCGTGAAGAAGGCCGCGAAGTCGTTCGGGACTTCGCTGCGAATATTTGAATCAAGGCTGCCTTCGCGCTCGCAGGCCTGCAGGACATCCCAGACCGCGACGCCGCGCGCCGTCAGTCGTACTACACGCTCCGCATACGGCAGGTCTGGCCCGGCACCGAACAGCGCGCCCATGATGGGCCAGAAGGCGTTGCGGGGATGGGCATAGTATTGGCCCGCCTCAAGCGAGGCGATGCCGGGCATGCTGCCGAGGATGAGGATTCTCGCGTCCGGCGCCGCAATCGGCGCGAAACTGCGGACGATCATTCCGCCGCGGCGGGGACGATCGTGACGCTCTCGCCGCAGCCGCAGGCGTCCGTCTGGTTCGGATTGCGGAACACGAACTTCTCGTGCAGCAGCGTCGTTTCGTAATCGAGCTCGCTGCCGAGCAGGAACAGCACGGCCTTCGCATCGATCACGATGGTGACGCCATTGTCCTCGACCACTTCGTCCAGCGGCGCGGGCGCGGCGGCATAGTCCATGACATATTCCATGCCCGCGCAGCCGCCATTCTTCACGCCGACGCGCA
>CAZXQD010000193.1:0-3165 GCA_964643405.1 uncultured Hyphomonas sp.
CGAGGTCTGATGTTTTCTGTGATTCTCTATGGCCGCAACGACAGCCATGGATACAACCTTCATAAGCGTGCGGCGATAAGCTTTAACGCTCTGGCTGAGGTAATGTCCGATCCCAACGACGAGATCTTGTTCGTCGACTATAATTCACCGGACGATCATCCGACTTTTCCCGAGGCGATTCACGATACGCTGACCGACAAGGCCAAGCAGGTGCTGCGCATTCTAAGGATTCGTCCGGAGCAGCATGTGCATCTCAAGTCCAAGACCCACCTGGTCGCGCTGGAGTGTCAGTCGCGTAACGTAGCGCTTCGGCGATCCAATCCGAACAATCGTTGGATCCTTTACACGAACACGGACATGCTGCTTGTCCCTCGTGTGGAAGGTGAATCGCTCAGTGAGATTCTCGGAGGTGTTCCGGACGGCTTTTACGAGATCCCTCGCTTTGAATTGCCCGAGATGCTGTGGGAGGCCGCCTTCGATCGGCGCGATCCGGCTGGCAATCTCGCAAAGCTGCGGGATTGGTCGAGACGCTATCACCTCAATCAGGTGGTCCATAACTTCATGCCTATGAAGTATGACGCGCTGGGAGATTTTCAGGCGGCTTTGCGTGAGGATATGTTTGCCATTCATGGCTTCGACGAGTCGATGCTACTCGGATGGCACTGCGATTCGAACTTGGCGGCCCGCCTCGCGCTCTATCGCGGTAAGGTCGAGACGTTGATCGACAAGGTGTTTGGCTATCACTGCGACCATACCCGTGTGGCCGCGGCAAATAATAAGGGTCGGCGTACGCGGATGAACGACCAGGATCGATACATCTGGGATGTTTCGAGCCCATACGTTCCCGAGCAGGCGAAGACATGGGGCTGGCCAGACATAGAGATCGAGGAAATCAGGTTGGACCGCGATACTTCATACAAGCGATTTACTGCGGGGTTGGACGCCACATTAAAACCCGCGGAGTACCCTTACACCTCCACTAGCCTCGAGTGGCATCTTTACGAAGATCTGACCTACGACATTCCGCACACGCTGCCCTTCGTGTGTGATCAGATACTGACCTTTCCACGCTCTACATCTGTCATGTTGGTTGCGGCGCGTGCCGAACTTGCTGAGCGCTTTGTTACTGCATGGCGAGCAATGGGATTCACCGGAGCGGTGCTCGTACCTGATGAATGCAACAGCTTGTCAGGCATCCAATTGGGTGTCGAAAGGGGGCACTTTGCCGATCTCTTGGCAAAGGCGGACCTGTTCATCTTCGAGTTCGGTTTAGCGAGCCAGCGGCGTGACGAGCCTGTACGCATAGGGCGCACGCGCTCGCCTAGTGACGAAGAGGTTCTTAAGGTTATCGCGAAGCTATTCCGCAAAGCTGCATCGACTGAAGCCGAAACGCGGCCGCCGCACCGGCGTCTGCCGCGCCGCTTCATCGGTATCAACGTCATTTACAACAAGTTCTGGCCGCTGTTTACCGACTATGTCGGGGCCAACATCAATCCCTTCTGCACCCAGGTGCTGGCGGGCGTTCCCCGGGAGGATTGGTCAGCGAAGGGCAGTATCCTGAAGTTTCGCAGGCGTTCTTCGGTATGAGCGTTACTTCGCGACCGAGCCTGGATCGAGAAATGCTCTGAATGCCGCAGCAAATCTCCCCCGGCCCGTGGGCGGGGACGCCGGCCGCCATGGTGGAGGGTAGAAGCTCGGGGCCCCGGCTTCGAAAGCTGAAATATAATCCCGGTAGGGCACGGCGGTCGCGGCCTTCATCTGGGCTTGGGCTTGGCCGGCGAGGAGCTCGATTCCAACGTCGGCGTCGAACAGGCCTCCGAATCTTTCGCGGTAGGAGAGCAGAATCTCTGCTGCGGCGTCTGGTTGGCTCCACACCGAGAAGATCGCGGCAAGCTTCGCTAGTTTCTCCGGACTCATCGTCGTGGCCAGGTCTGACCATTCCGGAGCAGCTGGATCGCGTGCATAGAAAGCCTCTGCCTGGAACGGCCGACCGGTGACCGATTGCGCTGGAGTGGTGATGGCGAACGGCGACGGCAGCGCGGACATTGAGTAGGTGCGGACGTCGAGCGCAAACAGCTCGAATCCCCGTGCGCGCATGAACCGGTCGGTGTTGTGAAAAGTGTGTTCCCATGCGTCGGAGTTGCCATACAGATTGACCTCGAGACGGGCCGCAAGCAGCCCGAGCTCGTCGAACTGCCCATCGAACGAGTGCAGAACCTCAAAATCGGGGCCGTCGATGTCGATCTTCATCAGGTCGACGTCCGGCCAGCCGAGCTCGTTCAGGACGGCCGGGACAACAACCACCTTCTGTGGGTCGGCGAGATTCGTCATTCCCCAGGCATTGTGTCGCAGCTTTTCTTCGAGGGAGGCTGACTTAAGGCGTTCCTCCTGCAACATGGCGATGCGGCTAGCGCTGGTTCGTGAAAAGAAGTTGCGCATGTGTCGTGGTTTTCCCGCCACTTGCCGTGCAAATGGATGGTCTGGCAATAGCCCCACAAAACCAGCAATATACTTGATGTTCGGATGCATCTCAGCCGCCGTGAGACGCTCGCATTCGTCAACACTGGCGTCAAATGCTACTACTTGTAATCGATCCCCGAATACACGCCAGGCAGGATCGATACCCCCCGAACAGCCAATATCGACAAAAGTAAAGCGGTCCTCCTTGAGGCTGCCGGCGACAAGTGCCGCGAATGCTGTACTCATGAATTGATGTAGATATCGGCAGGGCCTACGAGCGTCAATTGTGTTCAGAGTTGCTGCCGCAGCTTCCTTGGCTTCAATCCGCGCGACGCTTTATTATGGATGCTTGCGGCAATTGTCGCGAATGTAGCGTGACGGTCAGTGTCCCAGGTTCCAGGAACCAGCGAGCAATGCCACAGATCGGCGTCGTGATTCCCGTCTATAAGGCCGAAGCCTGCTTGGAAGAGCTCTATCTACGTCTGAAGGTCGCGTTGGAGACGATAACAGACGATTTCGAAATTCTGCTGATCGAAGATTGCGGCGGTGACGGATCTTGGCCGATGATCGTTCAGCTAGCCGCGCGCGACCCGCGGGTGAAGGGCCTTCAGTTCAGCCGTAATTTCGGCCAGCACTATGGCATCACCGCCGGCCTCGACTACTGCGACAGCGACTGGGTCGTCGTTATGGACTGCGACCTGCAGG
>CAZXQD010000194.1:0-3147 GCA_964643405.1 uncultured Hyphomonas sp.
ATTCCACCAACAAACTCTACACGCCAATTGCCGGCGGGGTGGACCTCATCAGCCTCGCCCAGGGTGAGACGAACGTCCCCTTGGCTTTCCGTCCGGACGATGACGGGCTGACCCGCGCCTACATCACGTTCGAGAGCGCCGGCGAACAGGCAGGCATCGCCCTCGCCAGCGGCGGTCTTGGCCCGCGCATCGAACTCGCGGTTGAAACCGGCGACGTCGTGCGGCTCGGGCGCGCGTTCGGGACACGCCGCCTCGGCGGCTGGTGCGACCTCTACGTGCCGGGGAGCATGGCGGTGCAGGTCTGGCCGGGTCAGACGCTGATCGGTGGCGAGACCGTGATCGGACGTCTGCGCGCGGAGTTCAATGATGACCAGATCATCGACATTGCCGAGGCCGTCGTGCCTGAAGCACGGCCGGCACCCGTCGCTGCCGCACCGGTTGCGACACCGGATATGGTTGCCGAGGAAGAAGAGGTCTTCGACGACTATCCGGAGCCGGATGAAGTCGAAGCACCGGAAGACCCCGCTGCGATTTTTGCTCGCCTGCGCGAAGCAGCTCGCAAGCACGGCGAAAGCGACTGAGCATCTCGCCGGGCGGTTCTGCCCATTGGTGTATGCTCTTCTCGAAAATGATCAGGTAAAATCATTCACGAAGTATAGCTCCGTGGGCGGAGGTGTTGCGCAGCGAATGGTCAGGGATTCTGCAACGAATTGATCGATATGGATTTTATGTTGCAGCAAGCGCGTTTCCTGTAGGCGCAAGTCTGGCCCTAAAGCGCACTAAGCGCCTTTTCCGCGTTGAAATCCGTGTATTCCGGATGGCGATTGTTTCTCATCCAGTCTCATTTTCTATCACTTTGTCGCGCAGGATTATCGCGCTCTCCGGGGGTGCCCGGGTCAGTCCTCTTCCGGAGGCTCGTTCGCGTTCATCCAGAGCAGGAGGGGGCGTAGCGGCAGGATCCAGCCGAAACCCGCGACAATATAGTAGATGAGCTGCAGCCACGCCGAGCTGCCGGCGATCATCGTGCCGACGGTGCCAGCGCCCCAGATCCAAAACGCGATGAAGATGAGCATCAGCACGACGGCGATGGGTTTGCGCATGGGGCGGAAAGGCTCCTGAGGCTGATGCGACGTTGGCGCCCCTTGATTGCGCCCGCGTCCGGGTGATTTAGGCGGCATGGCTGCAAACGCAATTTCACCCGTTGCCGCACGCTGGATCCGCGCGTGGCTGATCCTTCTGGGACTTCTGGTCTATGCGACGATCCTTGTGGGCGGCGCAACCCGGCTGACCGATTCAGGCCTTTCCATCACCGAATGGCAGCCCGTGAAGGGCGCCTTACCGCCGATGGACGAAGCCACATGGCTGTCGGAGTTCGACAAATACCGGGAGACGACCCAGTACAAGCTCCAGAACAAGGGCATGTCGCTGGCCGAATTCCAGTTCATTTACTGGTGGGAGTGGGGCCACCGGCAACTGGGGCGGTTCATCGGCCTGGTGGCCGTAGCCGGTCTTGCCGTGTTTGCGGCGCGGCGCTGGCTGGGCGGCGGGCTCGGCTGGAAGCTTCTTGGCCTTGTGGCCCTCGGCGGCCTTCAGGGCGCGATCGGCTGGTGGATGGTCTCCAGCGGGATCGGCGATACGGACCGGGTTTCGGTCGCACCGTACCGGCTGATGGCGCATTTCTCGCTGGCGCTCTTGATCCTCTGCGTGATCACCTGGCTGTGGCTGTCACTCAGGAACGCGCCACGCCCGCCGGTGACAGAGGGACGCCGGACAGCGATCCTGCTCCTCGGGCTGGTCTTTTTGCAAATGGCGGCTGGTGCTCTTGTCGCGGGGCTGGATGCCGGGCGCAGCTACAATGACTGGCCGCTGATGGCGGGGGAACTCGTGCCCTCTCATTATATCCAGGCCGATCTCGGCATCCGCAGTTTCTTCGAGGGGCGCGCGGCGACACAGTTCAATCACCGCTTCCTCGCTTATGTGCTCTGGGGGCTGAGCCTGTGGGCGGCCTGGCGCTACCGGGGCGGGGCATTGGCGCGCCCGTTCGCTGTGCTGGCAGCGCTGGTCAGTGCGCAGGCAGTCTGGGGTATCCTGACGCTGCTCAATGCCGCGCCCCTGACGCTCGCGCTGGTGCATCAGGGGCTGGGCGTGATCGTGACGCTGGCGGCCGTTTACCTTGCCTGGCGCGCCGCCGCGCCGGTTACTCCGTCACCGGCTCAAGAGTGATCTCGCTCGGGTCGATGAACACGACCTGATGCTGGCCTGAGGCATTTTCACCCGCGACGACCACCACCCCGCCGGGGAAGCCGCCAGCCGGCAACGTGCCGAGGGCGGTGATGGCGGTCGGGTTGCGGGGGGCCTCGATGGTGATGCCGTCGCGGACGGAGACGTCAGTCGTCGTCAGGCCATAGTCTGTCGAGATCTGGATCGGCTTGCCCGCCTCGAGCGACAGCAGGGCAGACAGCTCGCCGCGTGTGAGAGAGGCCGAATCGGCGGAGCGGGGCGAGGCGACCAGCGTATCGTAGGCAAAGACGCAGGAAGTGACCGGGAAATCGGTCCGGGTAGCGGCCTCCGGCGTCCAGGTCAGGTCACCATTCACTTCCGACAGGACGCCGGTTGTCAGCGACATCGAGTTGGCCAGCGTCCAGTAGGCAATCCGGATCAGACCGCCCGCACTGGAATCGCCGCTGCAGAGACCCTGGATGGCGCGTTCCTCGTTGATCGGCAGGTCGATCTGGGTGGGCGCCATCAGGCCGGGGCTGTAGATATAGCCCTTGATCTCGCCAGCCTCGGTGATGCCCGGAAACAGGGTTACCGAGGAGTCGCCGATCGTGGTGGAGCGCCCGTCCGCTATGGCTTTCAGCCGGAAAAGGGCCGGTTCGCCGATGCGCTCGCCTTCCATGTCGAAGAATTCGAGCCCACCGCCATCATAAGCGACCGCCAGCACGGCGCCGCCGCCCGTCGACATCGCCACATCCCGGACAGGACCGGAAAGCGGGCGGGTTGACCAGACGGCCGGAAGCTCCAATCCTGCAGCAATTGGGGCAGCCTGAGGGGGGGCTTCAGGCTCCTTTTCGCTGCGGGAACAGGCCGCTGCGCCAAAAAGCAGGATGGCCCCGGCAGCCGCGTTGACAAAGGGAGAAGCGGCGA
>CAZXQD010000195.1:0-3090 GCA_964643405.1 uncultured Hyphomonas sp.
AGCCGGAACACATCGCCCTTGCCCTTGAAGACCGCCCGCAACCGGTCGCCCACGGCCATCAGCACTGCGTCTCCGGCGGCATGGCCGAAGCGGTCGTTCACCGGCTTGAAGTCGTCCAGGTCGATCGCAATCGCAGCGCCATAGCGCTTTGAAGGCTCGCGCGTTTCAAGCTCGATTACCGCGGACAATAAGCGCCGGTTGCCGAGGCCCGTCAGCGCGTCGTTATTGGCCCAGAGTTCGGCCTCGCGCGACTTGCTGCCCAGCATGGCGGACAGGTGCGCCAGCGTGAACGCGAACGACAGCGCCACGACATAGTGGTTGATCGGCAGGTAAGGGGTCAGGTTGAAGACGCGCAGGTAGATCCACAGCGTTGCGAGGAAGCAGGGCGTCCAGGCGGCGAGCAGGCTGCGCGCGTCCTTCACGCCCCGGTAGGTCAACCAGGCGAGTCCCGACAGCAGGATGACAGGGCCGAAGCCGGTCGCAATGAGGTAACTCAGCCGGCCGAGCCATGCCGGCAGCAGGAAGCTGATGCCGGTCAGGGCCGAAATTCCGGCGAGAGTCATGAACACGCCGTAGAGTCGCGGCGCGCGGTGGCGCATTTCCAGAAAGCGCGTGATGAACAGTGTGCCGAAGGCGATCACGAGCGCCTGCGCCGCGTAGACCGCCGTATTGAAGTTGATAGACGTGCCGGAACCAAGCAGTGCGTTCAGCAGGCCGGATGAAATGAAGATGTAGGCTGCAGCCGACAGGCTGAAGCAGAGAAAGGCGCGGTAGGTGGCCTTGGATCTGCCGAAGGCCGCGAACGCCGCATAGGACGCAAACGCAATCGCTGTTCCGATGATCAGGCTCCAGATCAACGTGTCGCGCGTCACTGCGTGGGAATGGCGGCTCTCCGACACCAGGCTCATCGGGAACAGCATGACCGCATCACTCCGGACACGGATATAATAGGTCCGCCGCTCGTCGGGACCCAGCAGCATCTGAAAAGTAGGGTAGCCTGTCGAGATGGCCGCACCGCTCACCGGCGTAGCGGAGCCGGTCGTGCTACGGCGAAGACCGCCGCCCGGCAGGACTTCAAACAGATCGACGCGTTCGAGGAACGAAAAGCGGATCACGAATTTTGCAGCCCGCGGTTCATCCGACGTGTTGACCAGCTGGTAGCGCATCCAGACATCGCCGTCCGGCGAGCGCGGTTGCGGCACCCGGGATGCCGGCGCCTCGAAGGCGAGCGGAGCCGCGCCCGAGATGACGTCCGCGGGGTTGAGCGAAGGGTCCACATTGGCGGCCAGTTCGACGGGAACCGGCGCTGCTGTGGTACGTTCGAACGTTCCGAGGTCAAGCGCGGGCGGCAGGGCGGCGGCGAGCGGCGCGAACAGTGTCAGCGTTCCTGCAAAGGTGGCGGCAACCAGCGCGAGCCGGACCGGCGTCTTCTGTAGCAGGGACGATAGTAAAATACGCACGCGTGTCTATAGCCGGGGGAAGTAAACTCCCGGTTGACGGGTGGTCTAAGTCTTCCCGGTTCCGGGAAGGCTGGCCGCGGCGAAAGGGTCAGCCCCGGCCGCGCTGGGCTTTATCGAACAGATCGGTCAGTGTCGTGCCAGGCAGGGAATTCATCGTCTGAACCCAGCTTGGCAGGCCCTTCAGCATGTCGGCCGTGTCGGACCAGCGGCGCACATTCGCATCGGCAGCGCGCTGGAAAGCCTCACGCATGTAGTTCTCGTCCTGGCTGTCCCAGCCGTCGCTGAGGGTGATTGAGGAGAGGTTCATCAGGCTCTTCTGCATCGTCAGCAGGGAGTCGAGCGAAGCCACCGACATCGCCGTGTAAGCGCGCCACGATGTCATCCAGAAGTCCATCATATCCCGGTTTCCCATCCGTACCGCCTCCGACGCTAGTCCGCGATTGTGCAGTGCACAACAAGTTTTGTGCCACAGGCCTGCCTGACGCCGCGGCCCGGCCACGATTGCGCCACCGGAGAATGTGCGTAGATTCCGCCCATCATGCCCGAAACGCTGGCCTATCCTTTCGAGCCCTCGCCCGCCCGGGGCCGCGTCCTGGTCTTCGATTCGGGGGTCGGCGGGCTGACGGTGGCGAGCGAGATTCGCGCCCTCGGGCCCCGGCTTTCGGTCCACTATGCCGCCGATACCGGTTTTTTCCCGTATGGGGACAAGTCGGATGAGGCGCTTCGGGACCGCTTGCCGAAGGTCGCCCGGGCGCTCGTCGAGGCGGTCCAGCCGGATGTTTTCGTGATCGCCTGCAACACCGCCAGCACGCTCGCGCTCGCTGAAGTGCGCGCCGCGCTGCCGATACCGGTGGTCGGCACCGTGCCCGCTATCAAGCCCGCTGCGCGGCTCACCGAGACTGGCACCATCGGCCTGCTCGCGACGCCGGGCACGATCCGTCGGGCCTATACTGCGCGCCTGATCGAAGAGTTTGCCGCCGGCAAGCGCGTCATCCTGCATGGCAGCCTCGAGCTTGTGAAACTCGCCGAGGCGCACGCGCGCGGTGAGGATGTGCCGCCCGAAGCCTATGCCGCTGCGCAGGCGCCGCTCTTCAAGGCTGAAGGTGGCGGCGAGATCGACACGATCGTGCTGGCTTGTACGCACTTCCCTCTGGTGCGCGGCCAGTTGATCGCGACCGCGCCGCGCGCCGTCTCCTACATCGATTCAGGTGCCGCGATTGCCCGCCAGACCATCCGTGTGCTGCCGGCAGATACTCATACCGGCGGGCAGGGAGGAACAGCCTCCCTCACCCGCCCGCCGGACGAGACGGACGGCATTACGCGCGTCCTCAGACGTTACGGATTTCCCGACGTTCAGTTCGTGGCGATCGAGCCGATCGAGATGACTTCAGCGCCGTCCGCCGAAGTATAGAGCGAAGGCCAGGGCGCATCCTGGACTTCCGCAACCTCGGTCTCGCCGAACCCGTTGAACTGGGTCGACATCGAGCGGCCATAGGCGCCGATATTGCCGATCTCGACATAGTCGCCTTCGGTCATGCCGGCCGGAAGCCAGACCTTGCCCGGAAGCATGTCCGCGGAATCGCAGGTCGGTCCGTACACGGTGTATTCCACCATGCGGCCGAGCTTACGC
>CAZXQD010000196.1:0-3072 GCA_964643405.1 uncultured Hyphomonas sp.
CTTCGTCGCCATCTCGATGACCTCGGGCGGCGGCGCATGGGACAACGCCAAGAAGTACATCGAAGACGGCCACCATGGCGGCAAGGGCTCAGAAGCCCACAAGGCTGCCGTGACCGGTGACACCGTGGGTGACCCCTACAAGGACACTTCGGGCCCGGCCGTGAACCCGATGATCAAGATCACCAACATCGTGGCGCTGCTGATGCTCGCCGTGCTGGCTGGCCACTAAGTCCGGATACGGATCAAACGAAAGCCCCGGAACTTCGGTTCCGGGGCTTTTTTGTTGTCTGCTGTTTGAATGAGGCGGAAGCCTATTGCTGGCGGCCGGTCGGGTTGTCCGGCGTGTACTCGTCGGTGTTCGGGAGGCGCACGGCGCCGACGGTGCCGAAGATCTGCTCCCACAGGCCAAGCTCGCGGCCGCGCGTGGGAGTTTCGCGTGCGGCATAGCTGATCACCTGGCCATCCTTGGCGGTGTAGCGCAGCACTTCGTCCACCTTGTCATCTTCGCCAAAGCGGATCGCGGTGATGCTGCGGTCGGCGACCTTCGGCTTGTAGAACGCAAAGCGCTCCTGCACGTCCGAGACATAGAACCAGGTATTGGTGTCGAAGAGGCCTTCCGTCGAGGGAGAGCCGAGCTGTGCCGATACGGTCGAACGGGTGTCTTCGCCCGGCTTTATGTCGTAAGGCTGGACTTCGTCCGGAATGTAGCCGTGAAAATCGCGCGCCGGGGTCACGCATGCCGTCAGGGGCAACGCGAGCAGGCTGGCCACCAGGATGGCAGTTTTACGCATGGAGTCCCTCCAGATGGGCTTTGACCAACGAAGTAGCGGCAGGTAACCGGGCTTGGCAAGCATGGGAGTGCACCCTTGATGGCATTTTCAGGAAACTGGTTTCAGCGTCGCGGCGCCCGCCGCAAGGCGGCGGGGGAGGCGTATCGCCGCCTGCTGCATCAGGCCTTGCAGCCGGACTGGTACATGTCGGGCGGCGTACCGGACACGTTCGAGGGCCGCGCAGGCATGGTGACAATGCTGACCAGTCTCGCGATTGCCCGGCTGAGCCGCCTCCAGGGACCGGACACCGCCGCCGTAACGGCCCGCCTGAACGATCTGGTGCTGGACGGGTTTGATGCCGCCTTCCGCGAGAAGGGCGTGGGGGACGCCTCGATTGCCCGCAAGGTGCGCAAGCTGGCCGAGGTGCATGCCGGGTTCGGCAAGGCCCTGTTTGCAGCCCTGACCGCCCCTGATGACAGCGGCAAAGAAGAGCAGCTGGCGGAAATCCTGCGCCGGAACGGGGCCGTTGCGCCTGACCGGGCGCGGGCACTTGCCGCGCGCCTGCTGGCGCTGCAGGTGCAGCTTGCCGCCCAGCCGGACGCTGAAATCCTGCAGGGCCGGTTCGACTGGATGGCCGCTGCCGCCGGCGGGCCGGCCTTTCAGCACTGAACCTGCCGCATCTGGCCCGTTGCCTTGCTCCCCGGCGCCGCTTAAACCACGCGAAATTACGTAGAATCTGGCCACTCACGCAGGCACAGGACCGGATGAACCCCGCGCAGACGATTTCGATAGACGCCATGGGCGGAGACAATGCCCCTGGCATTGTGATCGACGGCGTGGCGAGCTTCCTGGAAAGCCGCCCGGCGATGCGGGCCCTTCTGCATGGTGACGAGGCGAAACTCGCGCCGCTCGTGGCAGGCCATCCTGTGCTTCAGGCGCGCGCCACGATCGTGCATGCTGTCGTCGACAAGATCACCAGTGACATGAAGCCCAGCCAGGCGCTGCGCCGGGGCAAGGGCACGTCGATGTGGAACGCCGTCGAGGCGGTCCGCGAGGGCCGGGCCGGGGCGTCGGTTTCGGCCGGCAATACCGGCGCGCTGATGGCGATTTCCATGCTGATCCTGCGCAAGATGGACGGCGTTCACCGCCCCGCCATGACGGCTGTGTGGCCAACTCTGCGCGGGCGCACGGTGGTGCTGGATGTCGGCGCGAACGTCGAGGCGGATGCCCAGCAGCTCGTCACCTTCGCGATCATGGGAGAAGCCTTCGCGCGGGCCACGCTCGGTATCGCGCGGCCCACCGTGGCCCTGCTCAACATCGGCTCTGAAGAGATGAAGGGCGGTGAGGAAGTGCGCGAGGCGCATGAATGGCTGCGCGCCGCAAAGCTGGACCTCGACTATCGCGGCTTCGTCGAGGGCGACGATATCTCTGCCGGCGCGGCTGACGTGGTGGTGACGGACGGCTTTACCGGCAACGTGGCCCTCAAGACCGGAGAGGGCGTTGCCCGCATGCTGGCGAGCCATATGCGCGATGCCTTCACCGAGAGCCTGATGTCCAAGGCGGGGGCAGTGCTGGCCATGAACGGCCTGAAGCGCCTGAAGGCGCTGATGGACCCCAGCAACGTCAATGGCGGCGTGCTGCTCGGGCTCGGCGGAATTTCCGTGAAGAGCCATGGCAGCGCCGATGCACGCGGGTTTGCACGTGCCTGTGAAATGGCGGCAGACCTTGCCGCCAGTGACTACCAGGGCGAAATCGCCGCCAACCTCGCAAAGATCGGAACCGGCGGTGTCGCAGCCTGAGGGCGGCACCGGCTTGTCGAAAAGGAAGTGTCCAGCATGGCGCGACGCAGTTTCATTCGCGGAACCGGAAGCTACCTTCCAGAGCGTGTTCTCCGGAATGCCGATCTCGCCGCCATGGTCGAGACCTCCGACGAATGGATCCAGGAGCGCACCGGCATCCGCCAGCGCCACATTGCAGCCGATGGGGAACTGACCTCCGACATTGCCACTGCTGCCGCGCGCCGGGCCCTTGCGGCCGCGGGGATCGAGGCGAAGGACATTGACCTGATCGTGCTGGCGACCACCACGCCGGACCGGACGTTTCCGGCAACGGCCACTGCCGTGCAGGCCAAGCTCGGTATTTCCGGCGGCGCGGCGTTTGATGTGCAGGCAGTCTGCTCCGGTTTCCTGTTTGCGCTCGCCACTGCCGATTCGATGCTGAAACAGGGGTTGTTCAACCGGGCACTCGTGATCGGCGCCGCCCTCGAGCATGAGGAAGAGGTCAAGCTTGCCCGTTTCGGCAA
>CAZXQD010000197.1:0-3002 GCA_964643405.1 uncultured Hyphomonas sp.
ACGGCGTGTTCGGCGCCCGCTCGCGCGAGATGATCGCGGCCTGGCAGAAGAAGGCGGGCCGCGCCGCGACCGGCTATCTCACGCAGGACCAGCAGGCCGCGCTGCTGCGCGAGGCCGCGCCCGCGCTGGCGCGCTACGACGAGGAGCAGCGGAAGCTGGTCCAGGCCGCACCGTCTGCCACGCCGTCCGCGACGTCTCCGGTAACGACCTCTCCCTCACCGGGCGGCGGCCAATGCGAGGGCACGTTCCGCTCGCAATGGTGCCGCGCCGCCTACCAGGGCTTTCCGCCGAGCTGCTGGCCGGGAAGCATGACCGTGCGCAACGGCGAGGTCAGCGACGGCTGGGTGTCCTCCGGCGACTCCGGCCGGCGCAACGTCGTGACCGGCCGCATCGACGGCGCCGGCAACGTCACGCTGCAGCTCGACGGCATCGGCGCGCAGACCCATGTGAACCAGCGCTTCGTCGCGCAACTGTCCGGCAAGGTCGCGAACGGCGTCCTGACCGCCGCCGGCCGCGCCGGCACGACGGGCCGCGAGTTCAACGTCACGGTGAGGTGTCGGTGAGCATGGCGTCGCGGCGATGTTGCGGTGACCAATTGATGATCGAGGTCCGCGGCGTCGACGATCGCGGCAAGGTCCGCCTCTCGATGAAGGCGGTCGACCAAGCCACTGGCGAGGATATCTCGAACAAGCCCGTCGAAGCAGCCCCGCCGCCCGCGAGTAGTTCCGTTCCCATCTGAAGCGAAGACGGAGGCCGAAAGGCTGCCGTAATTCTGTAATCGCCCTACTGCAAGAGGGCCTTCAAGCTTGCCAGGTCATGACTGTAGTTAATGACATAGTCGGCGAGTTCAGTGTCGCCTATAGAGAAGCCATTCTCACGCCAATTGGCGAAGCTCCAACCGAGATCAATCAAGTCTGAAATTGCGAATACGAACTCAAGCGTGTTTGTGAGGAAAGCAAACGCGCCGAAGTGTTGTCGATAGTCGAATTCAGCTCCGCTACCGTGGACAAAATGATTTCGGCATTTAACGGCCTGAATGCACGGAAGCTCAATGCCCTCGAAACGGTCAGGGACGTGAGATTGGATCAGCTTAGCGCGGTGCAACACCTTGTCGCGTAAACTCGATTTCCCAACTCGGCCGAGAGCAGAAAGGACTTCTTGACGAACGAAATCGTGAGGAAGTTCTTCGAAGATCTTGCGGCAGCTTTCGACTGCATCCCTCGTTACCGGATCCACATCTCGCGCCTTTGGCGTGTGGCTCTCGGGGAGTAGGTCAAACATATTGGCCGCTCCTACGAGTCGATCGACGTCGTAGCTGCCACGAAAGAACGCTGTTGCAAATCGGCCGCGTGCTTCACCCATTTCAGTGGCAGTGTTCAGCCAGGCCGACACGACCGTTGAAAACTGTTCTGGTTGACTATCTGGGCGGATAGCTACGTTCAGTAGGCTCGTAGGCCGCGTTTCCCCCTGGAAGCCTTCATTGCAGTAGCTCCAGTGCAGTTCATGCCAAGGAAAGGCGGGCTCGTTGTCGGCCCTTTTCTCCGCGTGCGTGGTTTCCAATTCTATCCGCAACAGACGCTGGCGCCGACCCAATACAAGCTCAAAGAACTTGTGCAAGCGCGTCAGTGCGCGCGTCGTTTCCGGTAACGCCTTAAGCTCGTGGAATCGAAAGGTTACCGATACTTCGTTCTTAATCCATATGCCTTCTGAACTTCCTGAATTGAAAGACGGTCTGTTGTGAAGCGACACCGTGCCAATGTCGGCCGCCGCGCTCGCAATCTCCCATGCGCCGCTGTAGTAGAGCAGATGCGGGTGTTCGCTGATTTCAGGTGCGAACGGCTTCGTGCCCCAGCCGTACTTCTTCGCCATTTCTTCCATGCGGCGGTGCTCAGCTTCGAGAAGTGTTTGTGCTTCCTCGCGCGTTGGATACAGGGAGCGAAACGTCTCGTTACCGCTTACGAGGCAGTGGGCATTCTCGAAAGAGTAGTGAATAGCGCTGATGATAGTATCGTTTGTTCTGATGTGGCTTTTGCCCAGAACGACGTAGTGCGGGAAGAAGTTAATTTCATAGGGCGCCTGCTTGCTGCTTGGATATTTGCTGCCACGCCAGATGCTCTGCAGGACCGACGCCTTCCGCCCATCAGCTAATAGCCCGTGAAAATCTTGAAACTCTTTGGCTCCGATCGAAACGTCGTTTTTCGCGACTAACTTTAGCCAACTCCTTTCTCCGGCAATGATCAGATGACCACCGCCCGGAAACTCGGTTGGCGAGAAAATGCCACTGTAGGCTTGAGCACTCTCCATGTAGATCGAAGTATCCAGCTGGTGCCACAGGCGAGGAGCGATCGATGCCCGCGTCTAGGCGGACTTACGGCAGTTAGGCCGCCTTAGAAAAATCTTAAGCCGCTATTCTCTGGCCATGCGATGTGGCCATTCGCATAGAATCTAATTTCAACGCCACAATCTTTCAGATGCTCGACAAGTTCGGGATGTGTGGCGGCAACAATTCCATCGTGGTTGCTTTTGATGCAACTGCGGCATGCCATAATATCCCAGTCTTTCACTGGCTGACCCAAGTAAACATGCGGACCATATCGGAATAGCCGGCTGCAAATCCCGCAGTTGTACATGTACTTGTCTTCATCGCCATTCTTGCCGCGAATGCACGTCATCTCTGTCTTGATCATCGCGCGCTTCCGATTGCAGGTTGCGATCCATCAGGGTCGCTAAAGGGTCCCTTCGAGATCCATCAGGTTATCCAACATAGTACTGCAGTCGGCTTGGGGATTGTACTCGCAGCAGTTGAAATGCGCGCTATTCAACATACGTCGCCGTCACACTCCCGAACGGCCCGAAGTCCGCGACATAGGTCTCGCCCGCCTTGGGCCGCAGCATGCCGGTCAGCGTGCCGGTGCTGATCGTCTGGCCGGCCCTGAGGCCGATGCCCGTGCGCGACAGCTCGTTGGCGAGCCAGGTCACCGGCACCATCGGATGGTCGAGCG
>CAZXQD010000198.1:0-2995 GCA_964643405.1 uncultured Hyphomonas sp.
GGGATTTAATGGTCGGAGCGGCGGGATTCGAACCCACGACCCCTAGTCCCCCAGACTAGTGCGCTAACCGGGCTGCGCCACGCTCCGACCGAACGGGCTGTATAGGCAAAGGCTCCGCCCGCTGCAACCGGGATAATCCCGTGGCTTCGGGGGCGTTTTTGCGGGCTGAGTTCAGCCCTTTACAGCGTGCCGCAAGGCCCGTGCGTCCCACAGGGCATTGTGCTGGACGGCTTCCGTCATGTCCGTGGGGTAGGCGGAGGTGTGCAACAGGCGCAGGGTGAGGTCCGGGATGCGGACCATCTGGCCGGGCCCCACGATCAGGCATTGCATCAGGTGCATCAGGTCTTCCGGCCAGTCGGCGACGATGACGGGCACCTCGTCTGCCGCCAGGAAGGACTGGATCACGCGGCCGAAATTCGCCAGCGGCTGAATATCGGGGCGCGCGTCCTTCAGGGAGAGGTAAGGCAGGACGTGTTCCTCGACCCAGGGATGGGCCTGCAGGCTGTCCAGCTCGGCATCCGGCCGCGCGAGGTAAAGCTCACCGGCCTCGCCCGAAAGCGCCAGGCTGATGAGCTCCCCGCCGAAGCCGTTGAATTCGCAGTCGAGAAAATAGAGCAAGGGCCCTATTTTCCCTTTACGAGATCAAGCGTGTCTGTCTTGCCGACCGCGCCAAGCGCGAAGGCATATTCGGTGGCGACTTCCTTGAGGCCTTCGAAACGGCCGGAGGCTCCGCCATGGCCGGCATCCATGTTGATGCGTAGGAAATAGGGACCGGCTTCCGGCGCTTCGTGGCGCAGCTTGGCGGCCCATTTTGCGGGCTCCCAATAGGTGACGCGCGGATCGGTGACGCCGCCTGTGATCAGCATCGGCGGATAGGCCATGGCCGTCACGTTGTCATACGGGCTGTAGGCGAGGATCGTGTCATACGCCTTTTCGTCCGTGAGCGGATTGCCCCATTCCGGCCATTCCGGCGGGGTGAGCGGCAGGCTTTCGTCCGACATCGTGTTGAGCACATCGACGAAGGGCACGGCCGCTATGACACCGCCAAACAGCGTCGGGTCCATGTTGACCGCCGCACCGACCAGCAGGCCGCCGGCCGAGCCGCCATGTGCCACAAGCTTGCCGCGCTGGGTGTAGCCCTTGTCGACAAGGTATTGGCCCGCCGCGATATAGTCCTTGAACGTGTTCGTCTTCTTGTCGAGCTTGCCGTCCAGATACCACTGATAACCTTTCTCCATGCCGCCGCGCATGTGCACGATGGCGTAGATAAAGCCGCGGTCCACGAGGCTGAGGCGGCCGGTACGGAAGTCTGCCGGCATCGAGATGCCATAGGAGCCGTAGCCGTAGAGCAGGACCGGGGCGGTGCCATCGACCGGCGTATCCTTGTGGCGCAGCAGCGTGACCGGCACCAGCGCGCCGTCCCACGAGGGGGCCATGATGCGCTCGGCGACATAGTCCGCCGGGTTGTGACCCGAGGGGACTTCGCGCGTCTTGCGGAGCACTTTCTCGCGCGTGTTCAGGTCATAATCGAAGACCTGATCGGGCGTGGTGGGCGAAGCATAGTCGAAGCGCAGCACCGGCACATCGTAGTTGTGCCCACCTTCGAGGCCGAGGCTGTAGGCGGCTTCATCGAAGCTGATGGAATGCGAGCTGCCATCGGCGCGGGCGCGGATGACGATGCGCGGCAGCGCGTTCTCGCGCTCCATGATGGCGAGATAGTCCTTCTGAGCGCTGACGCCGAGGAGCAGCGTGCCGGGGCGATGCGGGATGACGTCGGTCCAGGCCTCGCGGGAGGTGGACGACATCGGGGCCTTCACCATCTTGAAGTCGACCGCGCCATCGGCATTGGTGACGATGTAGAACTGGCCGTCCCAGTGGGTGACGGAGTATTCCTGGTCGGTCACGCGGGGCGCGACAAGGCGAAGGGTCGGGTTCAGCTCATCGGCGGGGAACCAGTAGACTTCGGAGGTCGTATGCCCGCCGGCGGAGACGAAGATCACTTCTTCGCTTTCGCTGGTTTCGAGGCCGACGAAAAAGCCGGGGTCCTTTTCCTCATAGATCAGCGTGTCTTCGCCGGTTTCGAGGTTGCGCTGGTAGACAGCGTCCGGGCGGCTGTTGGCATCGCGGTGTACCCAGAAGATGGCCTTGCCGGTCTTGCTCCACTCGAAGGCGCCATAGGCGTTCTCGATGACCGTGGAGGTCAGCTCGCCGGTCTCGATGTTCTTTACACGGATGGTGTAGAACTCGCTGCCCTTGATGTCGGTCGCGTAGGCCACGTACTTGTGGTCGGGCGAGACTTCGATGTCGTTGAAGGCAAAATAGTCCTGGCCTTCGCCGAGCGCATCGCCATCGAGGATGATGGTTTCGGGCGCTGAGGCGTCGAACGCCTGTGCCGCCGGACGGCGGGCGTAAACCATGTATTCGCCGCCTTCGCGGAAGCGCGTGTAATAGGCCCAGTCGCCATCGATGGCGGGCACGGAGCTGTCGTCTTCCTTGATGCGGCCGCGCATCTCGTTGAAGAGTTCGTCGCGCAGCGCGGTCGTCGGATCTTCGAGGCGGGCCTTGGTGTAGGCGTTCTCGGCTTCGAGATAGCCGCGGATTTCCGGCTTCAGCAGGGAGGGATCGCGCATCACCTCCTGCCAGTTGTCGTCCTTCAGCCAGTTGTACGGATCATTCCGCGTCCGACCGAGCTGGGTGATTTCGTGATCAACCCGTGCAGCGACCGGCGGCTGCGGCAGGGCCGCCTCCGCGCTGGCCAGGGTTGCAGGTTCCACAGTGTCTTTGGTCATCGTGCATCCCGAGAACAGGGCAGTTGCGGCCACCAGGCCGGCGAATTTGACAACAAGGCGCATGAGCAGCTCCGCTTATCGATAAACGCGATAGTGGCCTGCGCCGCAGGCGGCTGTCCAGCGTTATTCCTTGGGGCGGAAATCCAGAACGGCGCCATTGATGCACCAGCGCTCGCCGGTGGGCGGCGGGCCGTCGCGGAACACGT
>CAZXQD010000199.1:0-2988 GCA_964643405.1 uncultured Hyphomonas sp.
TTCTCATGCCAGCCTCCCGCAAGAATACTCAAGGTATTCGCAACGTACGGCCAATGTCCACTTCGGGCCAAGTCGGCTCCCACCGGCAGATTGCCGGACTGGCAGTGTCGATCCAATCGTGCCATCCGGAGCCCTCGCCGCCGCCGGGCTGGAGTTCGCCGAACACCAGACTGTTGCCACGGGTTTCGGCTATAGCGACCCTAGCGATGGGACTGGCACCCTCGAAAAAATCACGCGCCTGCCTGGGCCGCGCGAATTCGGTCGGAAATTTCCGCTTCAGTCTCTTGGTGGGTCACGAGATCGATGACGGTTTGAGTTTCTACATCGACCAGGAGAAGCAGGCCGGTCTTGATCCCGTTTGCAAAATGCGTCCGAACGGCTTCCCCCACACCGAGACGGTCTGCCTCAGAAAACGCGGCTTCCTTGTCCCGGTTCGTGTAGTCTATCCGCACGAAGCTAACGCCGCCCCAGTCTTGTGACGCAGCCACCGCTTCAAGCTTCGGATCGAGCGCACGGCAATTTGGACACCAATCAGCATACACACGGATGGCTGCAACCTGCGATGCAGCCACCGGACGGCTCGCCTCACCTGCCGAGCGGTCTGGATCGGCACAGGCGGAAAGTGGAGCAATCGAGGCAAGTAGAATTGCAGCTGCGGCAAGGAGGGAATTCATATTGATCGTCTCCGACTGGGGTCTGTTCAGTTCCCTATCTCTTTAAAGTTTTTCTGCGGATAGAGGACTGACATTCTCGTGATCCGGGATCTTCGATACTCGCGACCGGCAGGCCCACGTCAGTCTGGTGACCAGGAAGCCGGGCCCACAAAAGACAGCAGTTCGGAAAAGGTCGCTCGACCAAAGCGATTGCCTCCCGATGATCATACGGGAGGGGCCGCTTCGGATCAGTCCGATCGTGTCGTCGCAAGAGTATTCTACGATGTAACGCAGCTTTGGTTTCAGCCGGGGCCGGGCTGTTAAGTCGCTAGGCTGTCGCGAGTGCCGCAATTTGTGCCTGAGCTGCAGCCTCAAGCGCTTCGACCGATGAGCCCGCACGGGCGAGAACGCGCAGACCGATATAGCAGGTAAGTAATAATTTGGCCTGCGCGGAAAGCGCATCAGCGGACGCCCCTGCGTTTATGTTCAAGGTTTTGAGTGCGTCGAACAAACCTGCTTCCAATCGTGCGAACATGGCCAATATTCGCTGGCGGCTCTCGGTGTCATTAGCCGCACTGTCGACTGCCGCACTGCAAAGAAAGCAGCCGCGTTTGTCGCCGCTGTCACGCACGGCCGCCGCAGGTGCGTTTAGAAACGCGGCCAGGCGCTCAAGCCCGTCACCTCGCGCGTGATCCGCCAACGCCGCTGCTGCGGGCTGCACAACAGTTCGGTCATAGCAATCAAGGGCGGCGAGCCATACCGACCGCTTGTCGCCATAGGCCTTGTAGAAGCTGCCCCGGACAATTCCCATGCGCTGGAGCAACTCAGACAGCGCACTCTCCTCATAGCCGCGCTCCCAAAACAGGTTCATCGCCCGGGCCGTTGCATCGTCAATGTTGAACGCTCGGGGCCGGGCCAATGGTCTTTTCCTTGTAGCTCGCTGCCTGTTGTGGACCAGGCGATCTCTAATTCACACCAATGTGATCTCTTAATAGTAGCCCAATCGGTTCCTAACTTCCATATGCGTTCTGTCGCTCTCCGGCATTCGCAGCCGCGGTGGCCACATCCTCTTCAACAAACCAGAATTTTACAGGAAAACCGATATGTCGCGAATCCCCACCGTAGATCCCGCCACTGCCACCGGCCGCGCCAGGGAACTCCTCGACACCGTCAACAAGAGCCTTGGTGTGACTCCCAACCTGATGCGGGTGATGGCGCAGGAGCCCGCAGTTCTTGACGCCTATCTCCAGCTTGGGCAGGCGCTCGGCAAGGGCAGCTTCAACCCCTCCACCCGCCACGCAATCGCTCTGGCAACGGCCGGAGCCAATGCTTGCGGCTACTGCGCCTCGGCCCATGCCGCTATCTCAATCGGGCTCAAGGTACCGCAGGATGAGATCGCCTCGCGCCTCGCCGGCCGGTCATCTGATCCCAAACTCGAGGCCCTTTTGAAATTTTCCCGCCAAGTCGTTGCGACAAGAGGCGAAGTATCCGGCGCCGATATCGCAGCGGTGCGTTCAGCTGGTGCATCGGACGGTGAAATCGTGGAAACGGTTGCCAATGTCGCCGCAAACCTTCTGACCAACTATATCAACCATGTCGCGCAGACCGTCATTGACTTTCCCGAAGTCGATCCGTCCGCCCACCGCGTTTCTGCTCTCGGCTGATCCGGCTACCGGAAGGCGCCCGGCCAGGGCACCCCGGCACAGGCCGGGCGCCTCCTTCGTCCAACGAACCTTGCATCTTTAATGCGTCACCCCTCAATTGTTCCCGGAAGGACACGGCACATGCCCCCCATCACGCTCTACACTATGGGACATTGCCCCTACTGCGCGCGCGCCAAGGCGCTGCTCAAGCGCAAGGGCGTGTCGGATTGGACCGAGTTCGATCTCGAACAGGTTCCTGAAAAACGCACGGAAATGGAGCTGCGCTCAGGCGGGCGCCGGACAGTGCCGCAGATTTTCATCGGCGATACGCACGTTGGCGGCTCAGATGATATCCATAAGCTCGACGCTGCAGGCGGGCTCGACCGACTCCTCGCCGTTGCCGGGCCCGGTTAGCCTGCACGCCCGGCACTGAGTTCGAGGCGACCGCGAAGCTTCAGTAGATCGGCGTGGAGTTGCGATGTTGATCGGCGCACCTTCGCATTGATTTTACTGGATGTGCTGGCGTCTTTCGCTGACACCGATTCAAAGCCGTACCGCCGTTCTTGAATTGCGCGAGCTGATCGCGACCCGAGACCCGCTCTTCATTGACGTCAGAGACGGGTTCGCTAGCCTTGAACCCACATTTCCCAAGTAAGGCGCTGATTTCGCTGTCCTGACCATTATATTTCCTA
>CAZXQD010000200.1:0-2910 GCA_964643405.1 uncultured Hyphomonas sp.
ATTGGCCGTACGTTGCGAATACCTTGAGTATTCTTGCGGGAGGCTGGCATGAGAAGTAAGCATCCGGCCAGGGACGCGGTTAGCTGCGACCCGCTTTGTGGATGTCGACCAGGTTTCTGAGGTTTTCGACACCGAACGCTGAGAACGCGATGGTTCCGTCTTCGCCGAGCGGCGGACCGTAGACCCAGATGACGCCATCTTCGGGTTCCATTTCGCCGATGATGTCGAACAGCCAGTCTTCATCCTCGCCCAGTTCGGCGGCGACATGGGCAAGCGTCCAGATTGCCGAGATCTTGTTCAGTTGCATACACCCACCTCCGGCGCTTGCTGGGCTCGTTTCCAGTTCCACGGCAGGAGTTCGCTGAGACGTGCTGCGGGGTGGGAGGCGATCCTGGCGAGCACGTCGGCGAGCCAGGCCTGGGGATCGACATCGTTGAGCTTGGCGGTCTGCAGGAGGGTGTAGATGGCGGCGGCGCGTTCACCGCCGCGGTCAGAGCCCGCGAACGTCCAGTTGCGCCGGCCGAGGGTGAGCGGGCGGATCATGCGTTCGGCGGCATTGTTCGTGAGACAGATGCGGCCATCCTCAAGGAACGCCGTGAACGAGGGCCAGCGCTTCAGCATGTAGTCGAAGGCCTTGGCGAGATCGCCCTTGCCGGAGATGCGGGCACGCTGCGTGGTCATCCAGTCGCAGAGTTCATCGATGAGCGGCTTGATGCTGTCCTGGCGCGCGCGGAGCCGGTCGTCCGCCATCTGACCATTGATGGCGCGTTCGATGTCAAAGACCGCGTCAATGCGTTTGACCGCTTCAAGCGCGAGCGGCGAAATCGCCTTTTGGGGCTTACCGGCTGCTTTCTTTCGGGCGGCAGCTTCAATGTCGGCGAGTTCGAAGAACTTGCGCCGTGCATGTGCCCAGCAAGCCGCTTCCCGGATCAGGCCCGGCAGACGCGCTTCGCCGTAGAGCGCATTGAACCCGCCATAGGCATCGGCCTGAAGGATGCCGCTCCAGTTTTTGAGATGGCCCTGCGGATGCTCGCCGCGCCTGTCGGGGGAGTAGAAATACAGCGCCAAGGGCGGGCCTGTTCCGCCAAATGGCAGATCATCACGCACATACACCCACAATCGACCCGTGCGCGTCTTGCCGCGGGCGAGGACCGGCACGGTTGTGTCATCACCATGCAGCCGCGACGCCGTGAACCCCTCCGCACGGATCAGTTCTGTCAGCGGCTCAAGCGCGGCGGCGCATGCGCCAACCCAGTCCGCCATGGTCGAGACCTCAAGCGGAATGCCTTCATGCTGGAAGGCCTCCGCCTGCCGCGTCAGCGGCAGGTGCATGACATACTTGGACCACAGGATCATCGCCAAAAGCGATGGCCCGGCCCGTCCGCGGGCGATGACGTGGAACGGCGCAGGCGGCTGGGTGATGGTCTCGCACGCCCGGCAAGAGAAGCGCTCGCGCACGGTCTGGCGCACAATGAACTGACGAGGAATGATATCCAGCGTCTCGGTGACATCCTCTCCCAACTTGGAGAGCTTGTCCGAGCCGCAGCAAGGACAGGCCTGCGGCGCCGGGATGACGACCCGCTCACGTGGCAGATGCTCGGGCAGCGGCCCACGCTTCGGCTGGCGGCGCGTGTGCGGCCCCACCTTCGTTGCCGCTGCGTCGACCTTCTCTTCGGCTTCGGCGAGATCGCCGTCGATATCTTCCAATGCCAGCTGGAACTGCTCGAGCAGATGCTTTGTGCGCTCAGAGGACCGGCCGAACTTGTCGCGCTGCATCTTCTGAATCTGCAGCTGAAGATAGGCGATGGTGGCGTCACGGTCCTTGCGCACGGCTTCCAGCGCAGCGCGCTCTGCATGGGAGGCCAGAAGGGCCGCATCGATTGCGAGACGTGCCGCACGTTCCTCCAGCACCAGCGCCTTCAACGCTTCAACATCATCCGGGAGCTCATCCGTCGTCAGCATGACGGAAAAAGAATCACGATTTGCAGATCAAGGCGAGAGGCCTGATGGCGCCGCCGGGACGATTATCCCGCGGACTGCGGTCGCCATGCCTGCTGCGGTGCCCGCCAGTCGATACCTTCGAGAAGGTAACCGAGCTGGGCGGGCGACAGTGAGACCGGATCGCCGGCGCTCGAGGGCCAGATGAACCGGCCCTGTTCCAGCTTCTTCGTGAACAGGCAGGCGCCCTGGCCATCATACCAGATCACCTTGATCAACCCGCCCTGTCGCCCCCGGAACACAAACAGATGCCCCGTGTGCGGATCAAGCTTCATCTGTTCCTGCACGAGCAGGCTGAGACTGCTCCAGCCCTTGCGCATATCAGTGACGCCGCTTGCAAGCCATACGCGCGTACCCGCCGGCACCGGGATCATCGCGGGGCAAGCGCCGTCACGAGCGCAGTCGCAAGTACCGGATCAACACCGCCCGTGATCCGCATCTGCGGCGCGTGCGTGAAGGAGATCTCGATCATCCCCGGGCCCGTCAACACCGCCGGCGATGCGCTGACACATCCAACCGGATCCGGGTTCACCGTCACCGGGACAAACGTTGGCATGCGCGACGCCTCTGGAAAGCCTGCCTCCGCCCGCAGAGTCTTGCGCCAGGCAAACAGCATGCTGCGGCTGATCCCGAACTCGCGTGCGACCGCCGTAACCGTCACCCCCGGCGAAAAAGTTGCCGCCACCGCAGCCAGCTTCTCACCGTGCGCCCAGCGCCGACGCGGGGCGCCAAGTATCAGATCCATGTGTCACCGAACGTCTGCGGATAGTCTCAGACCATGTCTCAAGACCAGTCCTTAGCAGCCGATCATCACCAGGCCCGCGAAACCCGCAAGGCGGTGCTCGCCGGATGCGTACCATGAGAACGGTTCGGACAGCGATCGAATCTGATGCGCAACACTGCGCGGCGATC
>CAZXQD010000201.1:0-2905 GCA_964643405.1 uncultured Hyphomonas sp.
GGCGCCTGGATCGCAGCGACCGAAATGCGCAAGGACGGCAGCGCGGATGGGTACTGAGACCCTCACTGCGCTCCCCGAAGCCCCTCGCGATTGCCCGCTCTGCCCGCGCCTTGTTGCTTACCGCGAGGCCGTGCGCGCCAAGGAACCCGCATGGTTCAACGGCGCGGTGCCGAGCTTCGGCACTGACACCGCACAGCTTCTCATCGTCGGCCTCGCGCCCGGCGTGACCGGCGCCAACCGCACCGGCCGCCCCTTCACAGGCGACTGGGCCGGCGACCTGCTCTACGCCACGCTCGACAAATTCGGCTTCTCCAAGGGCACCTATGCCGCCGATCCCGGCGACGGCCTGACACTTGACGGCGCCATGATCACCAACGCCGTGCGCTGCGTGCCGCCGGAGAACAAGCCGGTCGGCGAGGAAATCAACACCTGCCGTCCCTTCCTGCAGGCGCGCCTCGCCGCACTGCCAAAGCTCAAGGTCATCGTCTGTCTCGGCAAGATCAGCCATGATTCCACGCTGCGCGCGCTCGGCGTGAAACTGGGGCCCCATCCCTTCGGCCACGGCACGCGCTATCAAGTGTCCGTCAACGGACGGCCCGTCACGCTGCTTTCATCCTATCACTGCTCGCGCTACAATACGAATACGGGCCGGCTGACAGCAGAGATGTTCGAGGCCGTGTTCGCTTCCGCGAAGGAAGCCCTTGGCTAAACCCGGCGCATTGGTCACTCTGGCGCCATGGAAACGCTCGTTGATCTTGCCGCGCTCTCAAGCTGGATGGACCGTCAGGGCCTCGGCCACGGCCCGCTGACAGACATCGTCCGCCTCGCGGGCGGCACGCAGAACATTCTGTTGAAATTCTCCCGTTCGGGCCGCGCCTATGTGCTGCGCCGCCCGCCGCCGGTCCTGCGTGCAAACTCCAACGAGACGATGCGCCGCGAAGCCCGCGTGCTCGCCGCCCTCAAGGGCACGAATGTTCCGCACCCGGAACTGATCGCTGCCTGTCCGGACGAGACCGTCCTCGGCGCCGCCTTCTACCTGATGGAACCCATCGACGGCTACAACGCCACCACCGGCCTGCCGGAACCCTTCGCCTCTTCGCCGCAGCTGCGCCACCAGATGGGCCTCTCCCTCGTGGACGGGATCGCCGCTCTGGGCGCGCAGGACTATGTCGCTCTCGGCCTCAAAGGCCTCGGCAAGCCGGACAATTACCTCGAGCGCCAGGTCAGCCGCTGGAAGGCCCAGCTCGAATCCTATGCCGAGTTTCCGGAATGGGACGGGCTGAAAGACCTGCCGGATATTGCCGGCGTCAGCCGCTGGCTGGAGGAGAACCGTCCGCAAACGTTCCAGCCCGGCATCATTCACGGCGACTACCACCTCGCCAACGTCATGTACCGCTTCGATGCCCCGCGCCTCGCCGCGATTGTCGACTGGGAACTGACCACGATCGGCGACCCGCTGCTCGATCTCGGATGGTTGCTTGCCACCTGGCCGGAAGGCAATACCGGCACAGTCTCTGTCACCCCGTGGGAAGGTTTTCCGTCTGCGGATGAACTCGTCGCCCACTATGCAGCGCAGACGACGCGCGACCTCTCGCATATCCACTGGTACGGCGTGCTCGCCTGCTACAAGCTCGGCATCATTCTCGAGGGCACCTATGCGCGCGCCTGCGCCGGAAAGGCGCCAAAAGCCACCGGCGACCAACTCCATGCCAGCACCATCGGCCTGCTCGAACGCGCCAATCGCTGGATCAGTTAAGCCCTGTACAAAGGACCCGCCCCATGAAAGCTCTCGTCTATCGCGGCCCGCGCGACATCGCCTATGAAACGATGAAAGACCCCGGCCTGCACGATGACCGCGATGCGATCATCAAGGTCGACAAGTGCGCGATCTGCGGCAGCGACCTGCACATCTATCATGGCGAAACCTTCTCCGAAGACACCGGCTATTGCGTTGGCCATGAAGCGGTCGGCGAAGTCGTCGAGGCGGGGCGCGGCGTTCGCCAGCTGAAAGCCGGCGACAAGGTGATGATCTCGGCGGCCGTTGGCTGCGGCCAGTGCCGCGCCTGCCTTGCCGGGGTCGTCAACAAATGCGCCAACAATGCCGCCAGCTGCTACGGTCTCTCCTCTAAGCTTCAGGGCTGCCAGGCCGAATTCGTCCGTGTACCCGCCGCTGACTTCAACGCCCAGAAAATCCCGGACGGCATCACCGCTGATCAGGCCCTGATGATGACCGACGCGCTCGCCACTGCCTGGTTCGGGGCGCGCAATGCCGATATCCAGCGTGGCTCCACGGTCGCAGTCGTCGGCCTCGGCCCCATCGGCCTCCTTGCGGCGGAAGCGGCCTTCATCATGGGCGCCGCGCGCGTGTTTGGCATCGACCTTGTGGAGGATCGCCGCGCTGCGGGCCGCGCCATCGGCCTTGAGACGCCTGATCCCGCCGATGCCCGCGCCATCATTCAGGAAGCCACGCAAGGCAGGATGTGCGACAGCGTCATCGAGGCGGTTGGCCACTCTGCCACCATCCGCGCCGCGCTCGGCCTCTCCGGCAAGCGGGGCACAGTCTCAGTCGTCGGCGTCGCGCAGGACCGCACGTTTGAATTCCCGATGTCGAAAGCCTTCGGCATGGGCCTGACCTTCCGTATCGGCACATGTTCCGTCCCGCAGGAATGGCCGGAACTGATCCCGCTGGTCCAGTCCGGCCGCATCAAGCCGCAAAAATACATCACCCACAACCTTCCGCTCTCGGACGGTGTGCGCGCCTACGACCTCTTCGACCGCCGGGCCGAGGGCGCCATGAAGATGGTGTTTGACTTGGCTCTCTAGCGCGACTTGAGAATCCGAGCCTTGTCCCGCGCCCAGTCGCGCTTGGCTTCGTTCTCGCGCTTGTCATGCGCCTTGCGGCCCG
>CAZXQD010000202.1:0-2879 GCA_964643405.1 uncultured Hyphomonas sp.
CATCCATTCTCATCGGTTCTCATTGATTATCACTTTTTATCGCGGGTTCTCTGGGCGCGTGAATGTCGGCGTATGGATGTGGCGGGGGTGAGGCCGAGTGTGACCCGAAGCGGCGGGATGTGGCGCAAGTTCGGACACTGAATTTTTCAGCGCGTTGATGCGTCTACGGATTTTGTTTCCGGAAGCGGCGCGAGGTGTTGCACAAGGCTCGCCGGCCTCAGCCGGTCGGGACCTGCGGGCTGAGGCGGCCGCCGATGCGGATGGGTTCGATGCGCACGGCGAGGCCGGTGCGGTCGTCGGTTTCGATATAGGTGCCGCAGAGGGTGCCTTCGCCGAGGGCGGGCTGGTAGCGCTCGCCCGGCAATTGCGACTGGAAGCGGTAGAGCGAGCCTTCCTTCTGCATGCCGATGACCGAGTCATAGTCGCCGCACATGCCGGCATCCGTCTGGTAGGCGGTGCCGCCGGAAAGGATCATCGTGTCGGCGGTGGGCACGTGCGTGTGACTGCCGACGACGAGGCTGGCGCGGCCATCGCAGTGATGGCCCATTGCCATCTTCTCGCTGGTGGCCTCGCAGTGCATGTCGACGATGATGGCATCGGCGACCGCGCCGAGGGGCATCTGGTCCAGCGCCTGATCGGCCGCCGCAAAGGGACAGGCAAGCGACTGGCGCATGAAGACATTGCCCTGCAGCTGGACGACGCCGACGCGGCGGCCATCGGGCAGAGTATAAAGCTCTGCCCCCTTCCCCGGCGCGCGGGCGGCGGGTGGATAGTTCAGCGGACGGAGGAGGCGCGGCTCACGCTCGATATAGGTCAGGGCCTCGCGCTGGTCCCAGGCATGGTCGCCCAGCGTAAGGCAGTCCGCGCCGGCGGCGAAGAATTCCTCGGCGATCTGGCTGGTGAGGCCGAAGCCGCCCGCCGCGTTCTCGCCGTTCACCACGACGAAATCCAGCCGCAGGCGCGCCTTCAGGCCGGGCAGATGCGACTGCACTGCGCTGCGGCCCGGCTTTCCGACGACATCTCCGAAGAAGGCGAGTTTCATGGGCGCAAGCGTATGCCTGCAGACAGGCGCAAAGAAAAGGGCGCGGAAGCCGAAGCCGCCGCGCCCTCTGGTCTGGTATGAGCCGTCAGGACTTACTTGTTGCCAGCCGAGAAGCCGAGCGTGTCCTTGGTCAGCTTCTTCGACGGATCGGCTGCGGCATCGGCGAAGGCCTGCGCCGCGATCGGCGTCTTGGGGGCCAGAGAGATGGTCAGCGTCTTCGGCTCGGTGACGAAGCTCGACAGGGCAGTGGCGAGTTCGGTGACGACCGGCGTGTCAATGCCGGTGCCGGAGGCAAACATCGGAGCCATGGCGAACATGCCCGAGAGCTGGCTGCGCACGGCGGCCGGATCTTCGCCCGACTGGGCGGCATAGGCGTTCAGGGCGCGGTCCAGCATGCCATCATCGTCCAGCGCGAATTCGAACTGGTGGATGACAACGTTCTGGAGGACCGAGTTCAGCATCGCTTCCGGATCGGCATTCTCGTCGAGCGAAGCCGTCTGGGCGGCGGCGATGGCCTTCGTGCCAGCATACTTGGCCGAGAAGTCCAGCTTGAAGCCGTCCTGCAGGCGCCAGTAGTTCTTGCCTTTCTCGAGGGTCACAATGTCCGCATCCGGATCATAGAGGGACTCGCCGGCAGCCGTGAAGGCCAGCGTTTCGAAGCCCATGGTCGCCAGCGCGCCGGCGAACTCTTCGCCGTCGGCATTGTCGCGGGCCTTGACCGTGACGGTGAAGGGATCGGTGACGACCTTCGTGGCGCGGCCCTGCTTGTCGCGGCTGACCGAAGACGTGAGCGCCGGCATGTCGACGCTGGCGCCGACGATGTCGGCCTTCAGGGCCTTGAGGCTGAGCGCGTCATAGCCGGGGTTGGCCGGATCGGACTGGAGGGCCGAGGTCAGCGCGGTCGGATCAGTGGCAGCACCTGCGCCGGCGCTGACGGCTTCACTGAAGAGGCCATAGTTGATGCCCTTCACGCCGAAACCTTCGAGCGAGATCTTGATGTCGGAACCGGCCGCTTCGGCAAAATCGAACTTCAGGTTCGACAGGCCCATGAGGCCGGCTTTCTCTTCCTTGAGGTCGGAGACGTGCAGGGAGTCGATCGTGAAGACGCCGGTGCCGCTGGCATCGGCCATGTTGAGGCTGACGCCGTTGACGAGCCAGCGGTCAAACGAAAGCGCCTTGCCTTCCGGCATCGGGGCAGGCTCGCCCTTGCCGAGGAGGCTGGCGACCCAGGCGGCAGTTTCCGGCGAGGGGTTGATCAGTTCAATCGAGTTGATCTTGCCGGTGCTCTGGTCTTCCGAACCTTCGGCCGGGGTGATGGTGATGTCGGTGAGCTTCATCAGGCCGAAATTGGCCGCGCCCTCGAACACGCCGAGACCGTCGAATTCAAGCTTGGCAGCCTTGATGACCGGCGGCGCCGACGGCGGGGTCGCAGGCGCCTGCAGTTCGGCGCGCAGCGAGTCGATCGTGGTGCCCGAGCCGTCATCGGCGTTGCCGTCGCCGTCCATATCCATGAAGCTGAACATTTCGGCGAGTTCGGCTTCGGTGGGGCTGGCCTCGGTGCCTTCGCTGGCGAGTTCCGGGGCGAGCAGCGTGATGTCGTTGAAGACCGCCTTGTCGCCATCGATGTTGCTGCCGGCGAAGGTGATGCGGCCGGCGCCGGACTCAGCCAGCGACAGGGTGGACAGGGCCGCTCCGGCGGTCGCTGCGTCCCCTTTGCGGACCGAGACTTCCGGCAATTCGCTTGCGCTGAATACAACCGAGGCGGGAGTCGCGTCTCCGCCTGCCTTGTCTTTCTGCCCACAGCCCGTAAGCAATGTAAGCGCGATCATGCCCGTGA
>CAZXQD010000203.1:0-2768 GCA_964643405.1 uncultured Hyphomonas sp.
GGCCATATCCCCGGAGCAGGAACAGGGGTGAGCTTCAGCGGAATCATTCGACTGGTTGGACTTGATGCGATGGTTCGCATGCAGCGGCAGTTGCTGCGCCAGTTCATCAAAACGGAGGATAGGCAGACGCCAAGAGATCGGCGGTTTGTTGCAACACTCGAATCGTTGATCGGGCTTGTATGGGACTGCGCCTGCAAACGGCCGACGAAGTCAAAGGTGCGCGACACCCGACTGAATGGCGAACGCCTCCAGGGGTTCTGCCGGTTCTGCGGATCACTCGCCGAGCTGACCTCATTCGCCGGCGGGAGCGATGATCCGAAGGCGGACGATCCAGAGGAAAGGCTTCGACTAAGCAGCCTGTATTGCCTGGATCACCGGCCTAAATTGCCGAGCGGCGCATGGAACCCTGTCTACAGACAAGCAAGGCGATCCCTCGCGCAATTCGACCTCGAACTGGCGAGACTCAACCAGCAATGCGCGAAGCCGGCCACTGCCCAAGTGAAATCGGGCGATCAACTGGTTGACAGCTACTTCTTCCACTATGTCGCAGGCCAGACCTTACAGCCGGCGGACAAGGCAGAGCTGCGCAATCAAGCACGGCTGATGGTGGACTCAAAGCTATCGGATCGCAAAAAGCAGATGCTGATGCTCCAGCGGTCTGGACTCAACCAGTCGGAGATTGCGCGAAAGCTAGGTATAGAACGCCAAGCCGTATCGAAGGCACTGACGTCGATCCCTGCGATGTTCCACTTGAGTTCAAAGTCGCGCTCGCGGCGTCAACCAAATTGACCAACTAATAGGACGAAACAATCCGCATTCACAGGCACCATCAGGCACATGTTCGCAAGTGACTGAAAGAGGCCAAGGGATGCAGACAACGACAAGTAAGACGCTCATCAACCGCAAGAAGCTACTGGCGATGATCCCGCTGTCTGAGCGCACGATTTTCAATATGGAGCAGCGGGGGGAGTTTCCGCGTCGCATTGCGCTCACCAGCCGAAACGTCGCCTGGGACTTGGCCGAGGTCGAGGAATGGATCGAGGCGCGCAAGGCATCGGGCACTCAGGCCATGCGTCCCGGCTTCACCCCGTCGGTCGCAGCAGCCACTTTTTAGCGGCTAAAACGCTACGCCCCTCAAGTGTCAATGAAACCCGGGGCCATGCCTCGATGTTCGGGCAGGCGAGCGAACTGTAATCTTCTGGCTTACGCCTTCGGCCGCTTCAGTGTCCATTCGTCGATCATGTCCGCCCAGTCTTGCAACATCGCCGTCCGCTGCTCGCGGTACTCGGCCTTGTTGTAGACGGCCCTGACGCCTCGCTGCTCGTGCGCAAGGCACTTCTCAATCCAGTCCGTGTTGTAGCCGGCCTCATGCAACAACGTGCTGGCCGTGCGCCGCAAGTCATGTGGCCCGAACTTGGCGAGCGACTTCCCTTCCTTCTGCGCCAGCCGATACGTCAGCGTCAGCACCTGGTTGAGCGTGGCGCTGCTCATGGGCAAGTCCGAGTCGTACCGCGACGGCAACACGTAGTCCGATCCGCCGGCAAAGGTCTTGAGGGCAATGAAGATGTCCAACGCCTGCCGGGACAGGAACACCAGGTGCGGATTGCGTCGCTTCATCCGCTCCTTCGGGATGGTCCAAAGCGCCTCGCTGAAGTTGATCTCGCTCCAGGTCGCGTTGGTCAGCTCGCTCTTGCGCACCATCGTCAGCAGCAACAACTTGGCGGCAGCCCGAATGGATGGCGTTGTGCCGATGCGCTCCATGTACTGATACATCAGACCGATCTCGTCGGGCGTCAGCGCACGGTCGCGCGGCTCGAACTTGGCGATAGTCGTCGGCCGCACCAGCTCTGCCGGGTTCTCGACCTTCTGGCCGCGCTCGATGGCCCAGCGAAAGACCTGCAACATCACCTCGCGAGCATGCACTGCGGTCGCCGGTGCACCGCGCTCCACGATGGCATCGGTCAGCGCCCGCAAGTCCTCGTGGGTGATCTCTCCCAGTTTCTGATTGCCGAATTTCGGCTTCAGCTCGCGCTCGTAGACTGAACGGCGCATGTCGCGGGTGGAGTCAGCCATTTGGTAGCCGCGCAGCCACTTTTCCGCCCACGCCCCGAACGTCTCCGCATCCTTGACGCGGGCCTTGTCCCGAGCCTTCTCTTTGGCCGGCGACTTCCCGGCTGCGATCATCTTCTTAGCCTCTCCCAACCGCTCGCGGGCTTCCGCAAGGGTGATGCCGCCGACGCCATAGCGGCCGAAGGTGATGGTCTCCTGCCGACCGTGGATCGAGTAGTTGTAGCGGAACGAGATCGCCCCAGCGGGCGTGACGGCCACATAGAGGCCGTCACGGTCATTTTCCTTGTAGAGCTTGTCCCTCGGCTTGAGGTTACGCAGCTTGGTATCGGTCAGCATGGTTCTCGCCCTGATTCGGCTTAAATACCATGATCTGGAACCAACCCCACCTTGGCGTAAAAACACAATGAAATCATTGCACTACGCTATATCAATACCATGATCACCAGAAAGGCGGTTACATGGCATCGGCGGCATCTCATGGCATCGAAGCATTCAATGCCATTCATCATGCCATGAAAAAACGGTGCTTGGCGATACCAAAGATTGCCAGCCAGTGCCGGAAGAAATCACAAAAAAGCCCGCAGTGACGCGGGCTTAGGTGTGTTTTCGTGCTACTCGGTGCCAGCCGATGCCAGACGCCAAATCACTCCCACTCGATCGTCGCCGGCGGCTTGGAGCTCACGTCGTAGGTCACGCGG
>CAZXQD010000204.1:0-2765 GCA_964643405.1 uncultured Hyphomonas sp.
TGCAGTTCCGAAGAGCCCGAAAGATACGCCGCGATTAAAGCTTAGTGTCAGGTCGAAAAACGGTAGCAACTCCAACGGTTGTGCTTCGTGCAAGCGCGATCGCGCCCAAGCCTTCGTCCCGAGGTCGAGTGCCGGAACGGCGAGGAATGCAGTTGCGCCCAATAGCCTGTTCATTCCGCCACCTCACGGAGTTCACGGCGTGAATCCCGGATGATCTGTACCGACGAGTGCAGGAAAAGGAATGCAATGGCTGCGCCCGCAATAAGGTCGGGCCAATACGACCCCGAAACAACCACGAGTGCCGCAGCAGCCAAGACAATCAAGTTACCGATCGCGTCATTGCGGCTATACAGCCAGACGGCGCGCACGCTTGCGTCGCCATTGCGGTGCTTCAGCAGCAACAAGGCGGCACCGATGTTTACGCAAAGCCCGAGCACCCCGTAGACGCTCATTCCGAATGGTTCAGGCGCAACGCCGCCCGCCATTCGGGACAACGCAGTGCCCAGCACGAACAGTCCCAATGCACCGAGAGCGAACCCTTGCCAAAGGCTGGCCAACGAGCGCACGCGGCGCGAACGGCCCACCAGCAGCAGGCCAATGCTGGTTGCGAGCGCATCGCCTAGAAAATCCAGCAAATCCGCACGGACGGACACCGACCCGCCGGTAACAGTGATGACCAAACCGATCAGGAACATGCCCGCATTCAGGAAGACGACGAGCCATAACGTGCGCACATAAGCGGGCGTGGTCGCCGCTTCGACTGCCTTCGCTCCGCATCCATCTTCGCATCCGCTCATGGTGTATTCCTCCAGTTCAGTTTTACTGGTACATCCTCAAGTAACTAGAGGATCAAGCTCAATGTTGCATCTCCCTATCGGCGAGGTGGCGCGCCGTACGAAACTCAAGATTCCAACCATACGTTTTTATGAGGAGATCGGTCTGCTGCCAGCGCCGCGGCGAGCTCCAAACGGGCGACGCGTCTACGGCGAGACCGAGATCTCGCGGCTCGCTTTTATTCAGAACGCCAGGCAGCTTGGTTTCGGTCTTGACCAGATCCGCGCACTTCTTGATCTGTCCAGCAGGCCCGCGAGCACGTGCGAGGATGCGCGAACAATCGCACAGGACAATCTTCAAATCGTGAAGTTGCGGATTGCTGCGCTGCGTTCGCTCGAGCGGGAACTGCAACAAATTCTGGTCAGCTGCGAAGGTGGAGCCGCGCGCGACTGCCGGATCATTGAGGCACTCGCAAAGCTGTGACCGGTTCAGAGCGAGCGCCTCAAGTCTGCTCAACGAGAGTGGGAAATGGCACCCAGACGCTATCGAAGCCGAACTTGCCCATGTCGGCGACAATCATGTCCGCAAGGCCTATCACAGAGCAACCTATTGGGACGAACGCGTCCGCATGGCGGAATGGTGGGCGGCAGAAGTGATGAAATTTGCCGCCTGGTAATAGGGCCGACTTCACTGAGTTGAGAAGTGCAGGACCAGTCATTGGTCTTCTGAGGGCTTCACTTCGCAGTCGATGGCAGACCAGACTTGGTCTCCGGCCTTCGCAGCATTCTGCATGAGGACGTCCAGGGCATTGTATCGCTGCATTACGGTTTTCCACTTCATGGAGCTGTTTTCGGACAAGCAAAGTTGAACAACTGCCTGGGCGGCAACGATAGTACCATCAAGGTGAACCAGAGCATCCTGGACGAGCGCCGAGACTTCGTCGCTTGTTCTAACCGGAAAGGTTTTGTCTTGAACTGAAGAGGATTTCGTTTCGGTCATCGGTGTTTTCCATTGATTGATTGTTGCTGTTGCGCCCCCGCCGACCGAGGCTCAGGCGACCCGCGCTCACCTGCGTCCCCGGCGATCTGCATCTGCGTTTACGCGATTGAATACTGACGCCAGTGAATCAGAAGACGCCGATCTTCACAACCCTAGATTTACGCTTACGCAATCAAAGGAGACTGTCTTTCGTTTCGTCCGAATCGATGATTCTTTTGGAAAGGCCGTCTCCGTCGATCAGCTTGCGCGCCACTTGTGCGATGAAATGGTCGAACCGCTTCTGCCCCAGCGCATGAGCGATCTCGCGTTCGCCTGCCGGAATAGGATCTGTTCTCGTCAGCCAGTAGAGTATGAACTGGCCAAGGGCTTCCAACGACGTTGCAACATCGCGTTCGATCTCGCCCTGCCGAACCTCGAAATCGTCCAGCCTTCGCAGCAACCTCTCTTCGAGGCCATACCGGATAGCAGGCTCGAAATATTCTTCGAGCGCCTGCTCGATCACTGCGTTCTTGGTCAAACCGGGACGGCGCGTCGCGTCCTCGAGCTTGCGGAGGAGGTCTGCCCGGAGGCGCAGGTTCAAACGCGGCTTACCCATGCTAAAAATCCGGCAGGAAGTCTTTGTCGCCTTGGTCGATCGCAACGGCCCGGCGCAGGTTTCGCAAATGCGCATCCTGCTCTGACACGTTCGCGTCCTCGATATCCGGCGCGTCGTCCGTCGCAAGGTCTACTGGCAGCCTGGCTTCCGGCAGGTCGAGTTCCGGCTGCAACTCAACTCCGCCGTCGCATTCGATGTCGGCGCCTTGCACAGCTCTCCAAGTCCCGACTTTACAGGCAACGGTCTCTCTCCAGTCGTGGCTTGCCGTAGCCGCTTCACGAGCAATTGGAGCGGGCGGCAATACACGACGAGTGAAGTTGGCGTCCTCAAAGTATCGAAGCTTCCTTGCACGCACAGGCGGCACACCGGACACCATTACGATTTCATCCGTCGCAGG
>CAZXQD010000205.1:0-2720 GCA_964643405.1 uncultured Hyphomonas sp.
CGGTCTCGATCGACCGCGCGCTTTGCCGGGCGGCCGGGTTGCTGGAGTTCGAACAAGTCGACGTGTACGATATCACCAACGGCCAGCGGTTCACGACCTACGTGATCTACGGCGAACCCGGTCAGGTGCAGGTCAACGGCGCGGCGGCCCAACTGGTCCGACCCGGCGACCTGATCATCATCGCCGCCTACGTCGCCCTCGAACCGGGCGAGATCGAGACCCATCGCTCGCGCGTCGTGCTGCTCGGTCCGGGCAACGCAGTGAAGGCGTCCCACGACCATCCCATGCGCCAGCCCTGAGGCAACCGCATCCTTGGCGGCGTGGCTTTGAGTTGAAGCAGTCTCCCGGTCAGTGGTTCCGAGCGAGACGTTCGAGACGGACGAATGTCTGCCGTGGCCCTGCGGGTGTTCGGCGCTGGACTATGCTGCGTCGTTTTCGGGACATGGCGGACGGTTCCTTTTACTTTGTTTTGGATGACCTTCCCCCAGAGTCCAACTTTCGGGATCCACTTCACTCTGTCCGGGACGAAACGAGCCGTGCTGAAACACGTACGGAGGAGGTCATGCTGTTAAGCGTTACATCAGAGACTGGAGCGCCTCGGCTTGTAACGTGCAACGGCATGACCCTACCAAGGAGCTCACAGTTCCGTTCGCGGTTACGGCCGCGTCGTAGCGTCCGGCGAGCAGCTCCCAGATCAAAACAAACCGCCGCCCATGACAACAGCGCAAGCCGCGTATTCAGCGACCAAATACGTGAGCTGCTTAGATCAGGCCCTTGGCCCGTTGCTCCAGCAAAAACTCGCCCGGCGTGGCGATGCGCAAGCCGTAAACCTCGATGCCAAGCTTCGTGTGGAAGTCGCCTTCGTCCAGTGTCACGAGCCAGGCAGCGCGTGCCGCCAGTGCCGTGATGACCACTGGCCGATCCTTCGCTTTAGGGAAGACTAAGGGCTTATCGAGGGCGTAGTCTGCGCGCACGAAGCGCACCTTCGGGGCGATGGCATTTTTCCAAGCAGTCGAGGCAGAGCGGCCGAGTTTGGAGAGGTTGCGGCGCGTCTCCTCCTCGCAGTAATCGGAAGAGATAAGTTCCCATCCGAGCGTGGCGGCCTCCTGCAAGAGGAAGCGAGATGCGCCTTTCGACGAACCGGAAGCGGCAAGCAGGACGCTGGAGTCGAGGAAGAGCCTCACTTCTTTTTTGCCTTACCGGCGGCTTGGAACGCCTTCATGTCCGCTTCGTCGCGGGCGATCCATGCCTTGAGCTGTGCCTTGGGGAGATCGCGCACGGGCAGAGCCGCCGCAGGTTGCAGGAACAGCCCGCCGTCGCGCTCTTCGACGAGCACCATGGGATTGCTGACTTTATCGAGACCCAGCTTACGGCGGATTTCGGGCGGCAGGGTCAGGCTGCCGCGTTTGGAGAGAAGGAGCGTAGTCATGCCGCAATGCTGCAATGCGGCAATGCGGTTCGCAAGCCATCCGTGGCGGTGGTTCCCCGTCGGGGTCAGAGGCGGCGTTTTCCAGCCTTTCGACAAGCTCAAGGCAGGCGGCCAGAAGAAGAGCAGGCTCTCTCAGCGCGCTGCGCGCGCCTGCACGGCGTGCCAGATGCGCTGGAGCGCGGCAAAGTCCTCGTCGCGGGACCGGCTGTGGATCTGGAAATCGAACTTGTCCGCCTCACGCAGCTCGCCCTCGGCCGTGCGCAGCCGGTGAGCGATCTCGGCCGCGCTGTCCTGGCCGCGCGCCTCCATGCGTTCGCGCAGGACCGACAGCGGCACATGGATGAACACGGTGCCCATGTGGCGCGCGAGCAGCGGGTTTGCGGCCGCCGCCCGCCGGAAGTTGTCCACGCCCTGCACGTCGACGTTGATGATGAGGTTCCGTCCCTGCGCGAGCGGATCGAGCACCGACGAAGCCAGCGTGCCGTACCGGTTCTTCTGGTGCACCCAGGCCCATTCGAGAAACGCGCCGGCCGCCACCTTGGCGTCGAACTCCTCCGGCGAGAAGAAATGGTAGTGCACCCCGTTGACCTCGCCCGGCCGCGGCGGCCGGGTGGTGGTCGTGACCACCCGCGAGAATCCCGGCACCTCGGCCACCATGCGCTCGCACAGGGTGGTCTTGCCCGAGCCGGCGGGACCGGCGAGCACCAGCAGGACGGGAAGAGGCGTCACAGTCGCGGCAGCCATGGGGCGTTCAGTACGTGAAAGCGACCACGACGAGCAGCAGGCCATAGACGGTGCAGGCGCCGCCCAGCAGGCGCGCGCGCGCCGGCTGCCGGAACAGCCACTCAAAGAAATCACGCAGCCGGTACGGCGCCGCACCCAGGTAGATCGCCAGGGCCACGGCAACGAAGACCGCCGTGACCATGAACAGCCGCTGCGGGTGGTCGAATTCCATGTAGGCCGCATCGAGCAGCGGCATCGCGCCCAGCAGGATAAGGATCGCAAGGCCGCGCACGGAGAGGAAATCCGGCACGAGGAAGAACGAGGCCACAGCGATGATCAGGAAGAAGACGAAGAGGATGCCGCGGAACTGGCCGAAATCCGCCTCCGAGAGGTGGCGGATGTTGAACAGGAACCAGCCCGCCCCGACGCCAAACAGCGCCGCCGCCGCCACGCGCGAGCGCGGGAAGGCCTTGAACATGGAGACAATCGCCGAGTTGCCCAGCAGCAGCAGCGTGCCGATGACGGCAAGGATCAGGCCGGGGATGAGGGTGGCGGTGGTGAGGGTCAT
>CAZXQD010000206.1:0-2637 GCA_964643405.1 uncultured Hyphomonas sp.
AGACTTCGCTCATGTGGCCATCATAGAATTCGATCGCATACTGAAGAAGGTCGCGCTCGATATCCGTCAGGCTGCGAAGTTCGCCGTCCTTGTCCTTGATCGCGACGGGGCTCGCCGTATCGACCGGGCCGGCATCATTCGCCGCCACCGGAACCGGGGCGCGCGTGTCCGCCAAGGGCGGCAGGCTGGTGACATCCGGCATCTGGCCGGAAATCTGCGGGAAGTCCTGCGGGCGCAGCAGGTCGCCGTCGCACAGCACGACTGCGCGGAACACCGCGTTCTCGAGTTGGCGGACGTTACCCGGCCACGGATACGCGCCGAGCATTTTCATTGTGTCAGGCGCAGCGCCGGCAATCTTGGCGCCTTCGCTCGCATTGAAACGCGCGACGAAATGCTCGACCAGGGCCGGGATGTCTTCACGGCGCTCGCGCAGCGACGGCATGTCGAGCGGGAACACGTTGAGGCGGTAGAACAGGTCTTCGCGGAACGTGCCCGCTTTCACCTGGGCCGCAAGGTCGCGGTTGGTCGCCGAGATGATGCGCACGTTGACCTTGGTCGGGCGGCGCGAGCCAACGGCATCCACCTCCCCTTCCTGCAGCACACGGAGCAGTTTCACCTGCGCGTCCAGCGGCAGCTCACCCACTTCGTCGAGGAACAGCGTGCCGCCATCGGCCTCGACAAACTTGCCGAGCGATTTCGTCACGGCGCCAGTGAAGGCGCCCTTCTCGTGGCCGAACAGGATCGACTCGACAAGGTTTTCCGGGATAGCGCCGCAGTTCACCGTCACGAACGGCCTGCCGGCGCGGGTCGAGGCGCCCTGGATGCAGCGCGCCATCACTTCTTTACCCACGCCGCTCTCGCCGAGGATCAGCACCGGGATATCCGACGCCGCCGCCCGCTCCGCCATGCGCAGCACACCGCGCATCGTGGGCGCCGAGGCAATCATGTCCTCGAAGCGCATGCCGCCTTCGGCCTTGCGCGACAGGCGTTTCACTTCGCCGGTCAGGCTCTGCATCTTCAGGGCGTTCCGGATACTGACGACCACGCGCTCCGGATTGGCCGGCTTGACGATGAAATCCACCGCCCCGCGACGCATCGTCTGCACGATCGTGTCGATGCCGCTGGTCGCGGTCAGCATGATCACCGGCAGGTCAGCCCGGCGCTCGGCGAGGCGGTCCAGCGTCTCCATGCCCGAAAGGCCCGGCATCGTCAGGTCGAGCAGCACGACGTCGACGCCTTCGCGCGCGTCGCAGGCCATCGCCAGTCCCGCTTCGCCATCCGGCGCGGTGCGGCAGGCAAAACCTGCCTTCTCCACGGCGGCCTGCAACAGGCGGCGCTGCGTCGGATCATCATCGATCACGAGGATTGTCTTGGCCATGGTATCACCCTTCAGGACTGGTCCGTGTACGGACGCGGAAAACCGCGCCCGTGCCACATCGTTACGACCCGTTCTGACACAAAGGGATGAGGTTAGGGTTTGCCGGAAGCTTGAAATTTGATCGATTCCCCCCGGGGCCCGCGTTAACCTCCGCTGCGCCCAGGGCCGGCCGCCGCCGCGCGCCCCGGCCTGCTGCCGCCGCAACAGGTCCGCACCGCCCGCCCCGGCCGCCGCCCCGCCTGTTCCGCGGTAACAATAGGACTTTTACCCAACCCTTTGTTAATCCCTCAGGTTGCATTCTCGCGGTTAACCCAAGCCCCCGGTGACTCCCGCATGGCCAGCCCGCTGCGCGCCCCGCACGACCCCGCCGAAGACGCCGTCACGCGTCTCGCCGCCGCACACGCGCGCGCCCGCAGCGACCTCTTCGCCAATCTCGTCGCCGAATGTCTGCCCGCCCTGCGCGCCTATGCCCGCAACCTCACCGGCGATCCGCACATGGCCGATGACTGCGTGCAGGATGCCTGCGTGCGCGCCCTCGGCGCCTTTGCCGGCTATGACGCGGCCCGCCCGTTCCGCCCCTGGATCTTCCGTATACTGCGCAATGAGTGGCTGCAGCGCCTGCGCCGCGACCGCCGCCTGACACAGATGACCGACGAGGCGATCAGCGACCTGCTGATCGACGAGCGCACGCCCGAAGACGCCGCCGAAGGCGCCAGCCTCCTCGCGCAGATCGCCCGCCTGCCGCCCGACATGGCCGACGCCATCGGCCTCGTCCTCGGCCAGGGCTTCTCCTACGAGGAAGCCGCCGCCCTCTGCGACTGCGCCCCCGGCACCATGAAAAGCCGCGTCAGCCGCGCCCGCGCCCTCCTCGTCGAACAACTCGAAGCGGACGGCCCCAAAGCCGCGTAGGAATCACGCGATCATGCAACTTCGAGTTCGGTGTCTTCAACGGCGACGTATGCGAGGCCGTACTGTCGCATCACGCGTTTTGCTTTTTCCCGGACAGCTTTGGACCGGTCAAACTGACTTGCAAACGACAAGTATAATGCGTTTTGAGGCTTCGACTTCGCATTTTTTGCCAACGCTTGTACTACGAGCACCCTAACCGAGTTTAAGCTATCGGCCGATTGGCCTACCAAAATTTTTGCAAGTTCTTTTTCGCGCTCGTCACTCAGCTCGACTTTGTCCAGTATTAGACCAACCAGCCGCTGACGTTCGGTCTCAACTCCGGATTTCCAGTTGAGTTGACGACGTGCAAT
>CAZXQD010000207.1:0-2530 GCA_964643405.1 uncultured Hyphomonas sp.
TTCCGTAATTTACGCAGCGTCAGGCGCCCGAACGGGCGAGGTCGCGCAGCACGTAGTGCAGCACGCCGCCATGCTTGACGTAATCGACTTCGATCTCGGTATCGATCCGGCACTTGATCTGGATCGTCTTCACCGTGCCGTCAGCATAGGTGATGCGGCAAGGTACGGTCGAGAGCGGGCGGATATCGTTGCCGAGGCCTTCGATATCGACCGTTTCTGTGCCTTTGAGGCCGAGCGTCTTGCGGTTCTCGCCCGGCATGAACTCGAACGGGATGACGCCCATGCCGACCAGGTTGGAGCGGTGGATACGCTCGAAGCTCTCGGCGATCACGGCTTTCACGCCGAGCAGGTTCGTGCCCTTCGCCGCCCAGTCGCGCGACGAGCCGGCGCCATACTCGATGCCGCCGAAGATGACGAGCGGGACGCCCTTGTCGATCCAGGCCATGGCCGCATCATAGATGGAGGTCTGCTTGCCGTCCGGGCCAATCGTGTAGCCACCTTCAACACCGTCGAGCATTTCGTTCTTGATACGGATGTTCGCAAACGTGCCGCGCATCATGATTTCATGGTTGCCGCGGCGCGAGCCGTACGAATTGAAATCCTTCACCGGCACCTGGCGCTCGGTCAGGTATTTGCCCGCCGGACTGTTGGCCTTGAAGGAACCAGCCGGCGAAATGTGATCCGTGGTGATCATGTCACCGAGGACGGCGAGCACACGGGCACCCTTGATCGGGTTGATGTCGCCTTTCTGCGGCGACATGCCCTGGAAGTAGGGCGGGTTCTGGATATAGGTCGAGGAGACCGGCCAGTCATAGGTTTCGGCGTCGGTCGTCTGCACGCCCTGCCATTTCTTGTCGCCCTTGAAGACATCCGCATACTTCGAGATGAACATCTCGCGCGTGACGACGCGGTGGACCATGTCGGCGATTTCCTTCGTCGTCGGCCAGATGTCCTTCAGGTAGACCGGCGCGCCATCTTTCGACGTGCCGATCGGATCCTTCGTAATGTCGATGTTCATGTCGCCGGCGATGGCATAGGCGACGACCAGCGGCGGCGAGGCGAGATAGTTCGCGCGCACATCAGGGCTGATCCGACCTTCGAAGTTTCGGTTGCCGGAGAGGACCGAGACAGCGACGAGGTCATTCTCGTTGATCGCCTTCGAGATTTCCGGATCGAGCGGACCGGAGTTGCCGATACAGGTGGTGCAACCGTAGCCGACGAGGTTGAAACCGAGGGCGTCGAGGTCCTCCTGCAGGCCAGCAGCGTTTAGGTATTCGGAGACGACCTGCGAGCCGGGCGCGAGCGAGGTCTTGACCCAGGGCTTTCGCGTGAGGCCCAGCGCGCGCGCCTTGCGGGCAACGAGACCGGCGCCGATCAGGACATAAGGGTTCGAGGTGTTGGTGCACGAAGTAATCGAGGCGATCACGACCGAGCCATCGCGCAGCGTCCAGTCACGGCCATCAACTTTGGCGAAGCTTGGACCCGGATGATCGCCGGGGATCGTTTTCGGCGCGGGCGGGCCGCCCTCTTCCGTCATTTCGGACTTCTGCAGTTCAGGCGCCTTGGCGGGTTTGCGTACGCCGTCGATATATTCGCCGAAGACTTTCGCAGCCTTGTCGAGCGCAACGTGGTCCTGCGGACGTTTCGGGCCGGAGATGGCGGGGACAACGTCGCCGAGGTCAAGGTGCAGCGTGGACGAATACACCGGCGCATAGTCGGCGCCGCGCCAGAAGCCGTTAGCCTTGGCATAGGTCTCAACCAGCGCAATGCGGGCCTCCTCTCTGCCGGTTTGGCGCAGGTAACGCAGCGTTTCGTCATCGATCGGGAAGAAGCCGCAGGTCGCACCGTATTCCGGCGCCATGTTGGCGATGGTGGCGCGGTCGGCGAGCGGCATGTTGTCGAGGCCGTGGCCATAGAATTCGACGAACTTGTTCACGACGCCGTGCTTGCGCAGCATCTGAACGACTTTCAGCACGAGGTCGGTCGCGGTGACGCCTTCCTTCAGCGCGCCGGTGATCTTGAAGCCGACGACTTCCGGGATCAGCATCGAGACCGGCTGGCCGAGCATGGCAGCTTCGGCTTCGATACCGCCGACGCCCCAGCCGAGCACGGCAAGGCCGTTGACCATCGTCGTATGCGAGTCGGTGCCCACCAGCGTGTCCGGATAGGCCACAACCGAACCGTCCGTGTCCGTATCGGTCCAGACAGTCTGGGCGAGATATTCGAGGTTCACCTGGTGGCAGATGCCGGTGCCGGGCGGCACGACGCGGAAATTGTTGAAGGCCTTCTGGCCCCACTTGAGGAATGTGTAGCGCTCCATGTTGCGCTCGTATTCAAGGTCGACGTTCGCCTGGAAGGCGCGCGGGGTGCCGAACTCATCGATCATCACCGAGTGGTCGATCACGAGGTCGACCGGGACCAGCGGGTTGATCTTCTTGGCATTGCCGCCGAGGCCCATGATGCCGTCGCGCATGGCGGCGAGGTCGACCACGGCGGGCACGCCGGTGAAGTCCTGCATCAGCACGCGGGC
>CAZXQD010000208.1:0-1196 GCA_964643405.1 uncultured Hyphomonas sp.
GCCCTGCGCCCACCAGACTTCACCGGACAGGATGCCCGGCAGGTGCTTCGCTTTTTGCTCTTCGCTGCCGAAGGTGTAGATCACGGGGCCGACCATCGAGACGCCGAACGGAAGCGGCATCAGCGCGTCAACGCGGGCGTTTTCCTCGGACCAGATGTAGCGCTGTGTCGAGGTCCAGCCGGTGCCGCCATACTTCTTCGGCCAGGCCGGCGCAGACCAACCCTTCTTGCCCAGGATCTTGTGCCAGGCGACGAACTGCTCGCGGGTCAGGTCTTCGCGATTGCCCATCCCGATCAGTTCCTTGGGATAGTTGTCGCGGATGAACGCGCGCACTTCATCGCGGAAAGCGATCTCTTCAGGTGAAAATTCGAGATTCATGGCGGCTGGTCCTCCGGTGAACTGGATGCCTATCGGCAGCCTGTATGTCAGTGAAATTCGTCTACTGGCAAGGTGACGCGAACGTCAGCGTAAACATTGCCGCAGCGGACCTTACGTCAGGCCGCTGCCGGTTTGGCTATGAAAGGTGCGCAGGCGGTCTTCAGCACACCAATGGCGGTTGCAGAGCCCAGACCGCCGCCCGTCTGGAACTGGAGTTGGAGCAAGGGTGCCAGCCCGATGCGCTCCAACGCCGCTTCATGCGCCGGTCGCTGGGTGATGTGCGAGGCCAGGCAATGGCTGACCGCCGAGGCCGACACCTCGTGCACGACACCGGCGGCGATGGTTGTGGCAAAGCCGTCCAGCACTACCGGGATGTTCTGGTGGCGCGCAGCGATGATCGCGCCGACGCAGGCCGCAAGTTCCCGTCCGCCAAGGCAGCGCAGCGCCTCGAGAGGATCCGATAGGTGCCCGCGGTGAAGCCGCAAGGCGGCAGACACCAGCTCGCTGCGCTTGGTCGAAAGGCTGGCCGGCGTCTGGGCGCTCGGGCGCACCCAATAGTCCGGAGACCCACCATACAGAGCGCAGGCCACAGCCGCCGCAGCTGTCCCGACCCCGGCGCCTGAGACGGCAATCGCCAGCAGGTCCGGCTGGTCCTCGACTGCCTCGAACCCGTAAGCGATGGTCGCGGCGCATTCGCGCTCGGTCATGGCAGCTTCCCGGGCGATGCTCGGTGTCGGCCGGTCAAGCGCCAGTTCGAACACCCGTACCGTCGCTCCGGCCTGTGTTGCGATAGCCGACAGCGGCGCCCTTCCCTCCGT
>CAZXQD010000208.1:1206-2503 GCA_964643405.1 uncultured Hyphomonas sp.
CCTCCGTCAGGGCCGCAATGTGGGCCCGCGTATCCGAGTTGCTGGACAACGAAACGCCGGCATCCACGATACCGTGTGCGCCTGCGAAGATCGCCAGCGTCGGCTTCTCGATCCGGGGCGGGAAACGGCGCTGCCAGGACGCGAGCCATTCCGCCGCCTCGCCCAGACGGCCGAAATCCCCTTCCCGGCCCATGCCCAACAGGGCCTGGTGCACGCGCTTGCCGGCCTCCGCATCGGGGGCAACCGGCTTCAGGATCAGGTCGCGGACGTCCGACAAGGGAGACTTCTGGGCGGCTGGGTCACTCACGAGAGGGGTCTCCCTGCGCAGATTGATTGCGCAGCCTTTCAAATATCAAAGATTCCGGGCCTTGTCCGGCAAGGATTTATTACGCCGTTTGTGCGACACTTGCCGGACTCACCCAACCCGTATTTGCTATAGACATGCCGCTTGAGCCAATAAAGTCCCCGTGCATCAAGGTTTGCGCCGTCGACGGCCAGACCGGCTTTTGCCTTGGCTGTGGCCGGACGCTGCCGGAAATCGGACGCTGGGTCCAAATGGGGCCGGAAGGCCGGGATGCGGTCATCGCCAGCCTCCCGGACCGGATCGCCCGGCTCGAACAACTCGGAAAGCGCTGAGACATGCCGATACGCAGTCTTTTCCTTGTCATGATGACCGCCGTTGCCATCGCGCTGGTCATCGCGTTCGTGGTCGCACCGCGGTTCCAGCACCAGACGAGCACGCCCGCGCCGGCCACTGTCGCCGCGGCGACCCCGCAACCTTCTGCATTGCCGGGCGACCGGGCGGCCTTCATCGACAAAGAGAATGACGGGCATTTCTGGACCCATGCCGATGTCAGCGGCACGCAGGTCAAGTTCATGGTCGACACCGGCGCGAGCATCGTCGCCCTCACCTATTTCGATGCCCAGCGCCTGGGCCTGAAGCCTGAAGAGCTGGACTTCGACTCCGAAATCCGCACCGCCGGCGGCCTCACCTATGGCGCGCCGGTGACGCTTGAGAGCATCCGCATCGGCAAGGTCGAGATCGAGAACGTCAACGCCGTCATCCTGCGCACGGAACTCGAACAATCCCTGCTCGGCATGACCTTCCTCGGCGAACTTCATTCCTATGAAGTGCGCCAGGGACAGATGATCATACGCCAGTAATCGGCTTGCCATCGAGGCCCTTGCCGACCCCGATCTCCCAGGCAAAACGCGCATCGTCCCCCGCCCAGCGCGCATAGGCCACGCGGCCTTCAAGCCCCGCCGCCTTCATCAGCGCCCGGTACCAGTTCTCGAC
>CAZXQD010000209.1:0-2453 GCA_964643405.1 uncultured Hyphomonas sp.
CCATCGCCATCGGCGGATTGAAGTTGCGGGCGGTCTTGTTGAAGATCAGGTTGCCTTGGGTGTCGGCCTTCTCGGCCTTCACGATGGACAGGTCCGCGACGAGGCCGGTTTCGAGGATGTAGGTTTCGCCGTTGAATTCGCGGTGTTCCTTGCCCTCGGCAACGAGCGTGCCGACGCCGGTTTTCGTGTAGAAGCCGGGGATACCGGCGCCGCCGGCGCGGCAACGCTCGGCGAGCGTGCCCTGCGGGTTGAATTCCAGCTCGAGTTCGCCGGAGAGATACTGGCGCTCGAACTCCTTGTTCTCGCCGACATAGGACGAGATCATCTTTTTGATCTGCCGCGTTTTCAGGAGGAGGCCGAGGCCGAAATCATCGACGCCGGCATTGTTGGAAATGGCGGTGATGTTTTTCACGCCGCTATCGCGCAGCGCGAGGATCAGGTTTTCCGGGATGCCGCAGAGGCCGAAGCCGCCGGCCATCACCGTCATGCCATCGAAGGTGAGGCCTTCGAGGGCCTCCTTCGCCGATTTGTAGACCTTGCTTGCCATCCGGCCTGTCACTCCCTGGTCCGCGTTGCCGCTGCTGCCCTGCACTAGCATAAACTGCGGCGCCTGAATGCCCTAGTGCGCCGAAAAATTCAACAGTTGTTGAAGAGATTCAGGCGGCTTCGACCGTCTGTTCGATGGCGCCGAAGATGGAGTGGCCGGAGGCGTCATGCATCTCGATGCGCACAATGTCGCCGGGCTTCATGAAGGGCGTTTTGGCGGCGCCGTCGCGGATCGTTTCGATCATGCGGATTTCGGCGATGCACGAATAGCCGAGGCCACCTTCGCTGACCGGCTTGCCCGGGCCGCCATCCTTGCCCTTGTTGGACACCGTGCCCGAGCCGATGATCGTTCCGGCAGAGAGGCGGCGCGTTTTGGCGGCGTGGGCGACGAGGCGCGGGAGATTGAAGGTTGCGTCGATGGCGGCATTGGCGCGGCCGAAGGGGGCGCCGTTGAGGTCCACGCGCAGCGGCAGGTGGACGAGGCCGTCCTGCCAGTTCGGGCCGAGCTCGTCCGGCGTGACGGCGACCGGAGAAAAGGCGCTGGCGGGTTTGGACTGGAAGAAGCCAAAGCCCTTGGCGAGTTCGCCGGGGATGAGGCCGCGCAGGGAGACGTCGTTGCAGAGCATGATGAGCTTGATGTGGTGGCCGGCCTCTTCCTCGCTGACGCCCATCGGCACGTCGTCGGTGATAACCGCGATCTCGCCTTCCATGTCACAGCCCCAGGCGGCGTCGCCGAGCGGGATCGCGTCGCGCGGGCCGAGGAAGCCGTCGGAGCCGCCCTGGTACATCAGGGGATCGTAGTAGAAACTCTCGGGCACCTTGTCGCCGCGCGCGGCGCGGACGAGCTCGACATGATTGATATAGGCCGAACCGTCCGCCCACTGATAGGCGCGCGGCAGCGGGCTCTCGCAGTCATGCTCGTGGAAGCGGAAGGTCGGGACCGAGCCGAGCTCCACCTGCCCCGCCAGCATTTCCAGCTCCGGCCCGTAGATGCTCCACTTGTCGAGCGCGGCCTGCAGCGTCGGCGCGATACGGGCGGCATCGGTGGCGCGCGTCAGATCGCGGCTGACGACAACGAGGCGGCCATCACGCGTGCCGTTCCGGAGGGTGGCGAGTTTCATTTTGTATCCTTCTCCCTTGGGGAGGCTTCAAAGCCCCCTCTCCCTCATAGGGAGAGGGGGTTGGGGGTGAGGGTGTCAACGGTGAAGTGCAAATATTTCGGGCGTTGGCATGTGCGGCGCCCCCTCACCCCTGCCCCTCTCCCCCACGGGGGAGAGGGGTTCAGAATTAGCGAATGCTACTTCGTCTCTTCCCGGATCTTCTCATGCAGCCAGGCGGCGTGCCTTGGCGCCTTCTTCGTGGCGGTCCATTCGTCGATCATCGGCTGGGCGACGGATTTCAGCTGGGCGAGCTGTTCGGGCGTCGAGATGTCGGCGGTGAGTTCGAGGCGGTGGCCGTTCGGGTCGAAGAAGTAGATCGACTTGAAGATGCCATGATGCGTGGGCCCGAGCACGTCGAGGCCGAGGGACTCAAGATGCGCCTTGGCGGCGAGGAGTTCGTCGAGGCTGCCGACGCGCAGGGCGATGTGCTGGACCCAAACGGGTGTGTTCGGGTCGCGGCCCATTTCGGGCTGCTCGGGCAGCTCGAAGAAGGCGAGCACGTTGCCATTCCCGGCATCGAGGAAGATGTGCATGTACGGATCATAGGCGCCGGTCGAGGGCACATGGTCCTCGGCAATCGCCAGCTGGAAATCCATGCCGAGCGTCTTCTGGTAAAACTCCACCGTCTCCTTCGCATCCTTGCAGCGATAGGCGACGTGGTGGACGCCTTTGAGTTTTGGTGTGGTCATTTGCATTTACCTCAATGCTTGATCTTCAGCTTCTCTAGAATTTTACCGATGCCAAATC
>CAZXQD010000210.1:0-2432 GCA_964643405.1 uncultured Hyphomonas sp.
TGGCGGTCAGCTGGGCCGCGCGCAATGACGCCTGGTATTCGATCGCGTAGATGAAATCTTTGAACATGGGGAGGTACGTGAATGGTCTTGTGACCAACGTACCGGAGAACCCCACATCGTCAAGGGCACCGCGTTCACCTCTTTCACACGGGGATAGTCATTCAGGACTCCCAGCATTGCCCGCGGTCTTCACGTGCGGGAACAAGGCTTCACGGGCCGTTGCCTACCCAGTTCTCAAGCTCGAGGGCAGGCACTCGATCGAACTCCGCGGTGTTGTTCGTGACCAGCACCAGTCCCTCACTACGGGCATGAGCCGCGCTGTGCAAGTCATTGACACCGATCGGACGACCCAGCTTCTCCAGGGCTGCTCGGATGGCGCCGTAATGTTGGGCGGCTTTCGGTCCATATGGCAAGACCTCGAGGCGGCTGCAGAAGTCCTCGATCACGGCCAGGTTCTCGGCCACGCGGGAACTCTTCTCGGCGCCGTGCATGAGTTCCGCCAGCGTAATCGAGGAAATCGCCATGCGGCTGGCGTTCGCATTGAAGACCGAGAGCACCTCGATCGGGCGCCGCTTGAGCACGTAGATGACGATGTTGGTGTCCAGCAGGAAGCGCAGCATCAGAGGGCTTCCCGCTCACCTTGCTGTTGGCTGGCCCGCTCGGCCAGGAAGTCATCGCTGACGGCTGGCCCGTTCAGGAAGAAGCTGTCCCAGGTCTGGCCCACGGGCGAAATGATCCGCTCGTGGCCCCTGACACGCACCTCTACCTTGTGGACACCTTCCGGCAGACGCACGTCCAGCGGCAGACGCACAGCTTGCGTGCGGTTGTTGATGAACACAGTGCCGATGGACATCGGTAAACCCCTGGATAGCGATGTATACGGCGTTAGTATATAGCATCATCATCCAAGAATAGACCACTTGGCGCTTGCATCGCCCCCTCCTTGCCTGGCCCTGGCCTTTTGATTCGGCCTGCGCGGCTTCGCACGCTGCACTCCATAGTAAAAAAGGGGGCCCGCGGTGCAGTCCCCCTATTGACTTCGCGGCGCGCCGCGTGCGCTCACACTCGGTCGTGCTCAGTGCCGCGAATCGCGCGGTTTTCGAGTCAGCACCCGCTGCACCATCTGCGCAAGCTCATTGGGCAGGAGCTCCTTTTCGAGCCAATCGCGAAACACCGTCCAGGCACCCTCGGCCTCGCAATAGGGGACGTCGAAATGCAGAATCGCGGATTCCAGCGAGACCCGGCACTTCCCGATCTCGCCCATCATTTCGACGTCGAAGCCAGCCGCCTTGGCGAACGCGAGCATCTTGGGCATCACGTATTTATTGTAGTCGCGAACGAGCCAGTACCCCAACTCGTAGCGCTCCTCCTCTTTCGAGATCGCATGAACCATGATGCGGACATCTCGGACCGTCTCAAACAAGAGCCCCCACTTGAATGCGAACACATCCACGTCTTCGAGTTCATCCACCGACTCACCGGGTTCGACTTCCTGCTGCATTTGCGCTTCCAGGATGACATCGAGCATGTCGAGCTCCCCGCACACCAGCAGCAGGTTCGTCACCAGCGAGTAGTCCAGGCCGTCGGTGATCGTCTGTCGGGAAAGGTATCGCTGAAGCCCTTCAGGATCTGACACAAAATCCAGGCCGGCGTCGCTCGCAACAATGCATTGCGCTCCAGCTCGGCTCGCGTGCTCTTGCATGAGTTCCTCCATCACGCTCATCAGGGGCGCCTCGAAGGTCCGATCGCAGCCACCGTTGTAGGCGGCCGCAAGCTCGTCTCGCACGACGCACATCTGCAGGCTCAAGCGCTCACCGCGCGGGTTCAGTTTGCAATTCAAGATCATTTTCAGCTTCTCCAAATGAAGGGCTCTCGCCCATAGATAAATAGCTATTCGGGTTCTGGGGGACTGCCCCTTTGTCGTCACGCCTGCTCGTCAGAAGATCGCGAAGTTGCACCTCCAAGCGGACCAGTTCCAGCGCAAGCCGCTGAATGCTTCGACCTCTGCCTGGTCGCACCTGCCTTCCGCGTGCAGGGTCGCAAAGTAGCCTTTTGCCAACGCCGCCTCCGTCAGCGCTCAAGCCTGCAGATTCAGTTCGAGGTAGCTATCGCGTGCTTCCCTCGCCTGAGCGACATGCACCACATCCACGCGCAAGCCCTCTTCGAGCTTGAGCAGCTTGGTTGCCGTGCGCTGCAGCAACCCGAGCTCGAATATCAATTGCGGAGTCACTTCCTTGTCCACCAGAAGGCGAACGGCGTCTCCAGGCTGCAGGCGAACACCTTGCGCGGCCTTGCCTGAGAGGTAGACCGCGCGCAACTCCAGGGGCTGAACGAGCGCCTTCAAACCCTCGCACGACTCAAGTCGTACGATCCAGCCCTGAGTGCGCGCCTTCTCCTCTTTTGACTGCGAGGACACACTGCCGTTGTAGGCC
>CAZXQD010000211.1:0-2393 GCA_964643405.1 uncultured Hyphomonas sp.
AGCCGGTAGAGATCGAAATGCCAGACTGGCAATCCGTCGAAATAATACGTTTGAACAAGCGTGTAGGTCGGACTCGGCACGTCTTCATCCAGCCCCAGCCGGGACTGGATCAGCCCGCGCACGAGCGTCGTCTTCCCGGCACCGAGACCGCCGTGCAACGCAATCACATCCCCCGCCCGAAGGAGCGGCGCAAGGCGTGCGCCGAGCAGGCGGGTGTCTTTGTCCGAGGCGAGGCTGAGAATCTTCATCTGGCGGGGCACACTAGCCGCGCCAGCCGTTGACGCAACGCGCGTAAACCTGTGACGGTCTGCCCTGTTCACACGCAGTTGCGACAGCGTGCACAAGCGATTAGAGACGAAAGTGACGCATCCGTCACGAATACGCGCGGGGAGCCAGCATGTCGCTGGGAGAGGCCAGGGAGATCGTTGTGATCGGCGCCGGACAGGCCGCCGCGCAAGCTGTCCAGTCCCTGCGCCAGGGAGGCTTTGACGGCCAGTTGACGGTGGTGGGCGACGAAACCGCACTGCCCTACCAGCGCCCGCCCCTCTCAAAGGCGTACATGAAGGGCGAGTTCGATGAGGAACGCCTCTATTTCAAGCCCGCGGCCTGGTACCAGGATCAGAAGGTTGAGCTTCTGCTCGGCACACACGTCCCGAAAATCGACCGTGCACAGCGCGAGGTCCAGCTCGGTCATGGCGGTCATCTTTCCTATGATTACCTGATCCTAGCCACCGGGTCGCGCCCGCGTCCGCTGCCGGTCAAGGGTGCGAATCTGAGCGGCGTCCACGACCTGCGTACCCTCGCCGATGTCGAACGCTTGCGGCCCGGCATGTTTGCCGGGCAGCGCCTCGTGATCGTCGGCGCGGGCTATATCGGTCTCGAAGCAGCGGCGGTCGCCCGGCAGATGGGACTTGAGGTCACGGTTCTCGAGATGGCGCCACGTGTCCTCGCGCGGGTGACCAGCGAAGTGCTCAGCGCCTTCTACGCCGAGGAGCATCGCCGACAGGGCGTTACGATTCTCACCGGCGCGCAGCTGTCGCATCTCGAGGGCGCCGATGGCCATGTCACCGACGCCGTGCTGGCCGACGGCACGCGTCTGCCCGCCAACATCGTCCTGTCCGGCATCGGCATCCTGCCGAACGAAGAGCTCGCAAGGGACGCCGGTATCGCCTGCTCGAACGGCATCCTGGTTGACCGGGATGCGCGCACGTCGGACCCGCGCGTGTTCGCCGCCGGCGACTGCGCCAGCCGGCCGCTCGTCCACTTCGGCCGCACAGGCCGGCTGGAAAGCGTCCATAATGCCATCGAGCAAGGCAAGCTCGCGGCCGCGGCCATCCTCGGCCTGCCGCGCCCGGCAGAAGATTGCCCATGGTTCTGGTCTGACCAGTACGATCTCAAACTGCAGATTGCCGGGCTAAGCCAGGGTTACGACACGCATGTGATCCGCGGCGATCCGGCGAGCCGGAAGTTTGCAGTCTTCTACCTGAAGAACGGAACGCTGATCGCGGTCGATTCGGTCAACAGCCCGCCCGAATTCCTGGCGTCAAAAAAACTCATCATGTCAGGGGCGAAGCTTGCGCCCCACACGCTTAGCGATACATCAACCCCGATGAAGGATATCGCGGCCCAAGCTGCCGCCTGAAGGAGACGGAATCACCAATGGCAAAGATCACATTTGTTGCGCATGACGGAACCGAACGCACGCTCGAAGCGAAGAACGGCATGTCGGTCATGGAAGTCGCCGTGAACAACTCGGTGCCGGGCATCGATGCGGATTGCGGCGGCGCCTGCGCGTGCGCAACCTGCCACGTCTATGTCGATCCAGCCTTCCTCGCTGCCGCTGGCGAGCAGCAGGAGATGGAAAAGTCGATGCTCGACTTTGCCGAGAACGTGCGCCCGAACTCGCGCCTCTCGTGCCAGATCAAGGTCACTGATGCGCTGGACGGCCTGCGCGTAACGACGCCGGAAAGCCAGCACTGACACGTCCCCTCCGGATCAAACCGGTCCGCGCCCCGGCTTGATGGCCGGGGCGTTTTCGTTTGACGCATGGTGACGGTTTGGGTTCTGTTTCGGAACGGTGTAGGACGCTCGGGTCCCTCCCAGGAGCCTTCGCATGGAATTCACTGACCTACTCGCTTCCGTCACGCCCGCCGATGGCGATGCCCGCTCTGCGCTCATTCCGGAAACATGGATGCAGGGCCGCACGGCCTATGGTGGCCTCTCGGCGGCACTCTGCCTCAAGGCCGCGCTTCCGCTTGGCGGCGGCCTGCCCGTCCGCGCCGTCCAGGTTGCCTTTGTCGGCCCGGTCAACGGCAAGGTGACATGCACGCCGCAAGTGCTGAGGCAGGGCAAAAACACCGTGTTCGCCTCGGTCCGCATGACCGGCGATGACG
>CAZXQD010000212.1:0-2377 GCA_964643405.1 uncultured Hyphomonas sp.
CCCGCCGCGAAGCCCAAGGCACCGGCTGCCAAGCTATCGTTCAAGGACGAGCACCGGCAGAAAGAGATCGACGGGCTCATCCAAACACTGCAGGCCGAGATTGCGGCGCTGGAGAAAGACCTTGCCGATCCGGGCCTCTACGCGCGCGATGCAGCCGCCTTCACCAAGAAGTCCACTCGAATCGCCGCAGCCCGTCAGCAGCTTGAAACTATCGAGCTGGAATGGCTCGAAATCGAGGAAAAGCGGTCAAGCCTGACGAACTGAAGGCCCGCGCGCAAGGCAAACGCTTCGTTAACGGGCCTCGGCTAGGGTTCCGCCTGCTATATTCCCGGGAGGAGTGTCCCCATGCGTTTCGCCATTCTGCTCGCTGCCACCGCCCTGATCGGACTTGCCGCCAGCGCGGACGGTGTGTCCCGGAAGGCCGTCTCCTCGCCCGGCATTGATCCACTGACCGCGACCGGCGGCTCGGCCTGGAACGGCCCGCACTCGCCCGGACACGAAATCCACCGCTACCGCCATGGCTCGACCTACAAGGTCAACGCCGGCTCCACCGCAGATGCCTGCCAGGCCGCCTGCGGCGAGGACAGCATCTGCCAATCCTGGTCCTTCGTCGAAGCCTACGGGAGCGCCGGAGCGCGCTGCGAGCTGAAACGCGGCAGCGGCAAATCCGAGGAAAACCTGCTGGCTACGTCCGGTGTCTCTCCGCGCGTGGACGCCAGCTACTGGGGCGAGTCCCGCACGGCGCCCGTCGCCTCGGCCACCACGCTACGCGGCGCCGATGATCCGGCCCCGGAAATTTCCGGAAACTAGATCGACCGTTCCTTGGTGGCCGTAAACCGGATCCCCGGGTTCTTTTCCTGCGCGTAGCCGACATCCCAGGCGTTTTTCGCCAGATAGACCGGCGCGCCATCGAGGTCGGTGCCTGACGCCGACTTGTTCTTCTCAAGGAACTCCTCGAGTTTTTTCGGATCATCCGACGAAATCCAGCGCGCGACGTTGTAGGGCGCAGGCTCGAAAAACACTTCGAGGCTATACTCAGCCGTCATCCGCTCGATCATCACTTCGAACTGCAGCTGGCCGACGGCGCCGACGATCATGTCCGATCCGATCTGCGGCGTGAAGAGTTGCGTCACGCCTTCTTCGGCAAGGCTTTCGAGCGCCTTGCGCAGGTGCTTGGCTTTCATCGGGTCCTTCACGCGGGCGCGGCGCAGGAGTTCCGGCGCGAAGTTCGGGATGCCCCCGAACTGGATTTCTCCGCTTTCCGACAATGAATCGCCGACGCGCAGCTGGCCATGGTTCGACACGCCGATCACATCGCCCGCATAGGCGGTTTCGGCAATCTCGCGGTCCTGCGCCATGAACATCATGGGGTTATGGATATTCAGCTGCTTGCCGCCGGCAGTCTTCAGGCGCATGCCCCGCCGGAACTCTCCTGAGCAGAGGCGCACGAAGGCAACGCGGTCGCGGTGGTTCGGGTCCATGTTCGCCTGGATCTTGAACACGAACCCGCTGACCGTGTTGTCGGACGCATGCACGCGGATCGGCTCGTTCTTCTTCACGGCTTTCTGGTCGCGGGGCGCGGGCGCATAGGTGTGCAGGGTACGGAGGAGTTCCGCGACGCCAAAGTAACGCAGCGCCGAACCGAACACGACCGGCGTCATGTTGCCTGAGCGGAAGGCTTCGGCATCAAAAGCGGGCAGCAGGCTGCGGGCCATCTCGACGCCTTCGGTCAGCTCCGCAAACACATATGGGTCAAGGTTCGCCTTCAGGCTCGCCTCGTCGGCCGCAATTTCCGTGGCCGGGCCGATCCGAGCGGGCTGGCCCGGCAGGCGCTCGAACTGCAGGAACCTGTCACGCGCAAGGTCCAGCATGCCGGCAAAGCGCTGGCCGCTGGCAGCGGGCCAATAGAGCGGCGCTGTGTCCAACTGCAGCTTGTCCTGAACCTCGTCCAGAAGCGCGATCGGCTCCAGCGCCTCGCGGTCCATCTTGTTGATGAACGTGACGATCGGGATATCCCGCATCCGGCAAACTTCGAACAGTTTCAGTGTTTGCGGCTCGATACCCTTGGCAGCGTCGAGCACCATGACGGCGCAGTCCGCCGCCGTCAGTGTACGGTAGGTATCTTCGGAGAAGTCTTCGTGGCCCGGCGTATCGAGCAGGTTGAACATGAAGCCGTCGAACTCGAACGTCATCACCGAGGCCGAAACCGAGATGCCCCTGTCGCGCTCGATCTTCATCCAGTCAGACCGGGTCCGCCGCGCCTCGCCGCGCGCAGCGACCTCGCCGGCCGCCCGGATGGCGCCACCTGCCAGCAGCAGGTTTTCGGTCAGCGTCGTCTTGCCGGCGTCCGGGTGCGAGATAATGGCAAAGGTGCGCC
>CAZXQD010000213.1:0-2327 GCA_964643405.1 uncultured Hyphomonas sp.
AAGGCCGTGCTCAACACGATCATGTGGCGCGGTCAGGTCGAGCGGCTGCCCTTCCGCCCGGAAGAAGGCCTCGAAGTCATCGCCACAGGGCGCCTCTCTACCTATGAAGGCCGCTCCGCCTACCAGCTGATTGCCTCGTCCATGCGCCCCGCCGGCGCCGGCGCGCTGATGCAGCTGCTCGAGGAGCGTAAGAAGAAGCTCGCCGCCGAAGGCCTGTTCGACCCGAAGCACAAGAAGAAGCTGCCCTTCATGCCGCGCACCATCGGCGTGGTCACGTCGCCAACCGGGGCCGTCATCCGCGACATTCTCCACCGTATCCGCGAGCGTTTCCCGGTGCGCGTCATTGTCTGGCCCGCCCTCGTGCAGGGAGAGCAGGCAGCCGCGCAGGTAACCGCCGGCATTCGCGGCTTCAACGCGATGACCGGGCCGGACCGGCCGGACGTGCTGATCGTCGCGCGCGGCGGCGGCTCCATCGAAGACCTCTGGCCTTTCAATGAAGAGATTGTTGTGCGCGCGGCCTTCGAAAGCGAGATTCCGCTGATCTCCGCTGTCGGCCACGAGACCGACACGACACTGATCGACTATGTCTCCGACCGCCGCGCGCCGACGCCGACCGGCGCCGCCGAAATGGCCGTCCCGGTACGGACGGAACTGCTTCTCTCCACCGGAGAAAGCGGCGAACGCCTGAAGCGCGCCCTGACGCGCACCCTCTCCCGCAGCCGCGACAAGCTCGCCGCCGCGCGCCTGCCGCGCCCGGAAATGCTGCTCCAACCCGCCCGGCAGAGACTGGACTTCGCCAGCGCCAACCTGCCGAAGGCGGCCCTCGCGCTGACGCAAAAGGCGCGCCTCAAGCTTTCGCGGCTGCAGCTTTCGCCTGCCCTGCTGAAATCCGAGATCCGCACCAGCCGCCAGCGCCTGCGCGACGTCGCTGTGCGCGCCCGGCCCGCCCTGATGCGCCTGATCGACAAGCGCGCCGCAGCGCTGAACACCGAAGCCAAGATGCTGGAGACGCTGTCCTATCAGGCGACGCTCAAGCGCGGCTACGCGCTGGTGCGCGATACCGAAGGCCGACTCATCCGCTCGGCGGACATTGCAGCGCGTACAGACGAATTCAAGGTGTCATTCGCGGACGGTGACGTCGCCGCCGCCCCGATCGGCGGCACGCCGCCGAAGCCAAAAGTTCCACACCGCAAGCCCGGCGAGCAAGGCAGCCTGTTCTAGCCCATGCACCCGGCACCCTACTTTCGAGAATCTGATCCGGAAACGCTGCTCGACCGCATCCGTGCGCACCCGCTCGGTCTTGTCTGCGTCAATGGCGAGATCGCACCGCTCGCCGTCCACGCGCCCGTCCTTGCGCAAATCGATAACGGAAAGCCGCGCCTGCGCTTTCATCTGTCTGCGCACAATCCCGTCACCCGCCGTCTCGAGGCCGGCGCTTCGGCGCTGATCGTCTTCACCGGCCCGGACGCTTACATCTCGCCAGACTGGTACGGCCCGGTGCCCAACCAGGTGCCCACCTGGAACTATCTGTCCGTCGAGGCCGAAGGCAGCGCCGAGCCCACGGACGCGGCGCAATTCCTTGACGATGTCTCGGCCCATTTCGAAACGCTCCTTCTGCCGAAACCGCCCTGGACCCGCGCCAAGATGGCCCCCGGCTCTTTCGAGCTGATGCTACGCGGCATCCGCGCCTTCGAGCTGACCCCGGTTCGCTTCGAAGGCATCACCAAGCTCAGCCAGAACAAGACGAGCGAGGCCCGCGAAGGCGTCATCGAAGGCCTCTCTGCGACCTCCCGTGGCCTCGCCATTGCCGAGGAAATGCGTAAACTGCAGGGATGACCACGCCCCCGCCCACCGCCTTCCTCGCCGCCGCCAAGGACCTGCTCGGCCCCAAAGGCTGGACGGACGATCCTGAAAAACTCAGCGCGGCGTCCACGCCCTGGCGCGGCACCTACCAGGGCGAAACGCCCTTCATCGCGCGCCCTGCCTCCACGCAGGAAGCCGCCGCCCTGGTGAAACTCTGCGCGCAGCACCGCGTCGCGATAACCCCGCAGGGCGGCAATACCGGCCTCGTCGATGGCGGTACGCCGCACGGCGAAGTCTGCGTATCGATGACGCGAATGAACGCCGTGCGCGAAGTTGACCCCTTCAACAATTCCATGACCATCGAAGCCGGCGCCACACTCGTCGCCGCGCAGGAAACCGCCGACTCCGCCAACCGCCTTTTCCCCCTCGCGCTCGGCTCGCAGGGCACCGCCACGCTCGGCGGCCTCATCTCCACCAATGCCGGCGGCGTCGCCGTGCTGCGCTATGGCATGATGCGCGACCTG
>CAZXQD010000214.1:0-2326 GCA_964643405.1 uncultured Hyphomonas sp.
AGAGCTGCGCGCACGACAGGGCAGAAAGCCGTTCGCAGCATCGCGCTCAGGCGGCGCCGGGTGCTTTCTGTCTCATATGTGTCCGTCATTGGATCAAACCCTGGCTTCAATTTCAGGCTCTATTGTTCCGGGAACGGACGCTTTTGGGGAGTTGGAGCGCGGGCCATATTATGCAGCCGGGCGCTATGCGCGGAATACGGGTGCAAAATGGTTGTGTTGGTGAACACCGAGGGGCGAAGATGAGCTCCAACGGCTCAAACCTAAACAAATCAGCAATCGATGTTAACTTCTTTGGGGCGCAATAGTAAATCGCTTAAGTGGAATCATATTTGCGTGGCATACGCCGTGGAGGCAATGCCGATGAAAACTTTCACTCTCGAATCCTCAGGAATTCTAGCGGACTACGACTATCTCTCGCGGCTATCCATGGACCGGTGGGCCTGGGAATACCTGCGGCGCAACGAAGAGTTTCGCAGGGACGCCTCAGTGCGTGGCAAGGACGACATTTCCGAGCGCATGGCGCCGTGTGCACCCATCCGTATGCTGAAGGCCCGCAAGAGCCAGACACTGGCCGAGCGCTGGGGGCTGGTCCTGATGCCGGATCCCAACAAGAATGGCTTTGACGCCGATGTTGTCTGGAACCGGACGGCGTTCCCGGATCAGGTGGAAATCCACTGCAGTCCGCGCGGGCCGGATCAGACATGTGATATCTGGGAGCGGAGCATGCCCTTCTGCAAGATGACCCATATCACCGATCTGCAAGGCCGGGAGTTCTTGCTCACGCGCGGTAAGGGCTGCGTTGTGCAAGTGAGGTGCACGGGTATGTCGCTGATCGGGATCGAGCCTGTGCGCATGAAACTGACAATCTCCGACATCACGGCTTACGAGCGCAAGCTCAAGGTTCAAAAGGCGGCGCTCGAAATTTATGGCGAAGGGCCAGATCTTTCAAAGCCCCTCTGGACCAAGACGACGCAGATCCTGCGCGACGGTCTCGTTGCGCTCGATGGCATCGCCTGCGGGATGAACCGGCGAGAAATCGCCGAGACGATCTACGGCCGTGAAAAGGTCGCGCAGCAATGGAATGACGACCGGGGCTCGATGAAGGACACGCTCAAGTATCTGATACGGAAGGCCGAAGGCTTAAAAGACGGAGGCTACCTCATGGAACTACTTGGCGCCAATGTGGGGCCGCAACGAATTCTGGCCTGAGCGGCCCAGCTTCTTCGCCGCCCGCCCGCGCGGGCGCGCGGGTTTGTCCGGCCTGACGGCCTGCCCGGCGAGGCTCAATGAGGATCCGGTTGCCTGTCTTCAGGCCTGTGTCTGGGACTCGCCGGCGGACCGGCCGCCGCGCGCTTCCCACTGTCCGCAGGTGTCTTGTGAATCGAGAGCGTCCTGGGTGATTGCGGCCAGAGGGGTCTCGGGCGCTCGATTGAATACCCCGTTCAGGCGGCGCTGCGGGCTTGTTTGAGCCGGCGCAATACGCCTGCGCATTCATCCGGCAGAAAGTCCAGATCGACCAGGGCAGCGAGCAGGTCGCTCTGTTCAGGGATCGGGCTCAGTTCGATATGGGCTGCACCGCGTGATGTGAGCCAGAGGCTGGCCTCTGCGATGAGCTCCCGGGCGTCGGATAGCCAGTGCGCAGTCGGGGCTGTTGCAAGGCCGAGGATAATGCCGGTCTGGCCTTCAAGCTTGAACCAGATAGCTGCCGCAAGACGGTCTTCGCGCAGGCCCGAGAGGATGCGGGCGCCGTCCCCATCTCGGGGCAGGGCGCCGATCAATCGACCGGTCTCGCAGAGCCTCAACAGCTCTGCCGTGTCGCTTTGACGGAAATCTCGGATGTGCAGCGCCATAATAGGAAAATCATGGAAAGATTCGGGCGAGGGGCGCGAGTCTTTACGTGATCGTGCCGGGCGGCGTGGGTCCTGAAGCGGGACATTGCGCAGCGCTTGGCTCCTATCGAGCGCACTGGCTGCGGGTGGCGGTGCGAGCCTTTAACTGGCTCCGCAATCTATTAAAGTGAGTGCGGATATCTTTTAATAACGCTTCAATGCTATTAAAGGATACAGGATGGCAAGTTCGAATGATTCGGGCCGCAAGGGCCAATGGGTGACCAGTACCGTCACCGGAGAGACGGTGCGCGCCTTCCTGCCACCCGGTTTGCCTCCGTTGCCTCCAATCGAACTGGCGGGGCTCTCGGCGCTCACGAGCGAGGCCATGCTCGCCCTTGGCCGGCTGGACGGCGTTCGCAGCGTGGCGCCCGACACCTCGCTTTTCCTCTACATGTATGTGCGCAAGGAAGCGCTGCTCTCGTCCCAGATCGAGGGGA
>CAZXQD010000215.1:0-2294 GCA_964643405.1 uncultured Hyphomonas sp.
CCAGCGGTCGTCGTGGATCGAGATCTCGCCCGGTTCGAGGAAGCGGTAGCCGATGCGCAGCGCGTTGCCGCCGCGGTTCTTGCCCGGACCGCCGGTGTCGACGATGGTCTCGTAGATGTCGATGCGCAGCGGGAAGTAGCTCTCGAGGAACTCGTTCGGCACGTTGGTGAACGAGGGCCAGAGCGAGTGGCCGTCCGGACCGTCGCCGAACGGCTTGCCCGGGATGCCGCCGAAGGTGATCTGGTACAGCTGGTACCACTCGCCGTTCTTGTCGTAGCCGGAGTACATGAAGTGCGGGCTGTCGGAGAAGCCGGCGCCGCACATGAAGTCCGGATTACCCTGGCCCAGGAGGCCCGCCAGGATGTCGAAGATGCGGCCGAGGGCGTGCGTGCGGCAGGACAGCGCCGCGGGCTTCAGCGGCTTGAGCAGGGAGCCCGCCGGGATGCGCACCTCCATGAGGTCGTAGAACCCGTCGTTGAACAGGATCTGCGGGTCGAAGACCATGATCATGTAGATGCCCGCGAACATCTTGAACATCTCTTCGTTCAACAGGAAGTTGATCGAAGACATGGACTGCGGGTCGGTGCCGGCGAAGTCGAAGATGCACTTGTCACCCTCGCGCCACATCGAGCACTTGATGCGGTACGGTCCCATGTTCAGGCCGTCGTCGCAGATGTAGTCCTCGAAGTGCTGCTTCGTCTCCGGCACGTTGCGGCGGATCAGCTCGCGCATCGCGCGCTTGTTGCGCTCGAGCATGGCGTCCATCGCCGAGAAGAACACGTCGTCGCCGAAGCGGTCGGAGATCTCGATGCAGCGCAGCGCGGCGGTGCGCAGCGCGGCGGTAATGGCGTTGAAGTCCGACAGGTTCCAGTGCGGCAGGCGGCAGTTGTGCAGGACGACCTTGAGGACGTCGTTGTTCAGCTGGCCCTTCGAGTAGATCTTGATCGGCGGGATGGTGATGCCATCCTCGTAGATCGTCGTGCCGTCGGTCGGCAGCGAGCCCGGCACCTTGCCACCGACGTCGGTCATGTGACCGAACATCGCGGCCCAGGCGATGATGCGGCCGCCGCGGTAGACCGGCATCAGCATCAGCCAGTCATTGGCGTGCGAGATCGCGCCGTTCACGGAGTACGGGTCGGACGTGAGGAAGATGTCGCCCTCTTCCACCGTGCCGTCGTAGCCCTGCATGAAGCCCCAGATGAAGGAGCCGAACTGGCCGACGACCATCTTGCCTTCGACGTTGGCGATCATCGGGAACTCGTCGTGCTGCTCGCGGATGCCCGGAGACATCGCCGTGCGGAACAGCACCGTGTCCATCTCGTAGCGCGCATTGCGCAGCGCGCTCTCGATGATGTCGATCGTGACGGTGTCGACCTTGACCTTCTTGAACGGCTTCTTGTTGCGCTGAAGGATAGTTGCAGGCATGGGTGTTTCCTGGATGTGTTCGGTGAGGGTCGATTACTTGCCGGCCTTCTTGGATCCGCCCTTCTTCGGCGCCTTGTAGCCGTCCGGGTAGATCAGGATGCAGCCGGACGCGTCGACCGTGCCGGTGTGCTTCGGCAGGATCACGGTCGTGGAGTCCATCTCCATGACGATCGCGGGACCCGGCACCTTGTTGCCGGCCTTGAGCTTGGCGCGGTCGTAGACGACGGCCGTGACGTCCTTGCCTTCCATGTAGGCCTTCTGCTTGCCGACGACGGCGGCCGCCGGGGACGGACCGCCCTTGCCCAGCACCTGGCGCTTGATGCGGATGCCCTGGCCCTGCACTGCGGCGCGCAGCGTGACCAGCTCGTGCTCGAGCGGCAGCGCGAAGGTGAAAAGGCGCTTGTGCTCGGCGTCGAACTGGTCCGAGATCGCCTTCAGGCCCTTCTTCTGGAGTTCCTTGAGGTCCACCGACACCGTCAGGCGCAGGCCCTGGCCGTGGTAGCGCAGGTCGACCTGGTAGGTGGTGGTGATCTCGTTCTTGGAGACGCCTTCCTTCTCCATCGCCTTGGACGCGTCCGTGGCGAGCTCCTTGAGGATCTTCTCGATCTCCTTGGCGCCGGTGTCCGAGAACTTGCGCACGTAGGTGCGCGCGCGCTCGTCACGGACCGCCGTGGTCGCGTCGCCCAGCGCGCACAGCACGCCAGGGCCCGGCGGGATGATCGACGGCCAGGAACCGAGCAGCTTGGACAGCGCGTTGGAATGCAGCGGGCCGGCGCCGCCGAACGAGATCAGGGCGTAGTCGCGCGGGTCGTAGCCCTGCTCGACCGACACGAGGCGCAGCGCGCCGACCATGTTCTCGTTGACGATGT
>CAZXQD010000216.1:0-2267 GCA_964643405.1 uncultured Hyphomonas sp.
GGTCGCCCTGCAGTGAGATTTTCGCTCGAAATCCATGGGGCAGGTCAGGTCCAGCTTGGCTCGTGGGAGCCAAGTCTGGTTGCAGGCCGCGTCCAGTACATCGGCGCTCCGGCGAGGTGGATCGGCGAAAGCAAACGTTGCGCAGGTCCCCAGTCTGTCTGTTCGATGGCAGGGTCGAAGTCTGCATCGGTCAATTCAGCCATCGGCGCGTCAGTCGGTCCGTGCTTGTGATCAATGAGAAGCTTGGCGGTGCGGGCCAGCGACAGCCGCGCTCGGGCAGGGCCATTGCCGGACATTCTCGAAATCACGCCGCGTACTGCGGCGGCTGCCAGCAGATAACCGGTCGCGTGATCGAGGGCCTGCACGGGAAGAGAAACAGGTGCCGCCGCGCCGCGCCAGTTCATTCCTGTGGCGGAAATGCCTGACGAAAACTGCACAAGACTGTCAAACCCCCGCCGCGCTGCCCATGGTCCACTATGACCATAGGCGTTGAGCGAGATATCGATGAGATGAGGACATATCGCCCGCCGCGCCGCAGCGCCAAGACCAAGCCTTTCAAGCGCATCGGCGCGATACCCGTGCACCAGAATGTCGGCATCGTGCAGCAGGGTAATCAATGCGCCGCGCCCTGCAGGGGTCGTAAGATCAAGCCGCGTGCATCGCTTTCCAGGCGTGACCTCGGGAATGATAGCAGGTTCGTCCCATCCTGGCGGATCGACCCTTAAAACATCGGCGCCAAAGCCAGCGAGAAAGCGGGTTGCGACCGGTCCCGCCAGAACGCGAGTAAGATCGAGCACGCGCATGCCAGCGAGTGGACGGCTTGAAACAGGTTGCCACGGATTTGCCGTTTGCCCTATTGGCATGTCCCAATGCATCAGGGGTTCGGCAGCAACCGCCATGCCTTGAGAGTGGGCGGCCCATTCATCGACATGTCGCAGACGCGCAGCACACCCCCCGGCCTCCACAATCGCGAATTCCAATGCCTCCGCGGACCAAATAGAGACGACCTTCGCCACAGATGCACGCGTTGGCTCACATCCGAGCACGGACAAAGCCGCTGCACGGTGATGCGGCGCATTTGTATGGAGTTTGATCCAGCCATCCTTGGCTTCGTAGTCGCCTGCGATTGCGTCCCAGGGATTGGGCATTTGCCAACCTTGCGGCCGTATCGACCAGCCAAACCATAGCGAAGCCTGTCTGTACGAAACTGAAACTGGCGGAGCTGCCTCACCTGAAGCGACAAGTTCTGAAATCGCAGTGGCAGCTGCACCTATCGAGGCCGCGGCCAGTTCGGAAACAGGAAAACAGGATGGCAGGCGATCGAGGCCGTCGAAGGTTACGCGCCCGGCTGCCTCCGCTGGCAAATCCAGAGCAGCCAAGATTTCGGCAAGCATGGACCACGCAATTTCATCCGGCATAGGTCGCTCCATTGGAACTGAAGCGTTTGCCTAGGCCCTGATTGTCAATTCGATCAATCTTGATACGCTTAATCAACATGACGGTTTGGATCGATAGGGAAACGGCGCTCGCCCGCCTGGGAGTCAAGGCTCAATCGCTTTACGCTTATGCGAGTCGCGGCCAAATCAGAGTGCAGGCGGATCCTGCAGATAGTCGCCGAAGCCTCTACAGCGCGGATGACATTGCGGAAGTTTCAGTTCGCAAGGCGCGTGGTCGCAGGCCGGCTTCTATTGCGGCGAGTTCAATGGATTGGGGTGAGCCTGCGATCCCCACATGCGTTTCGACCGTGCATCGCGGGAAGCTCTATTACCGAGGGCGCAACGCCATGGAGATGGCGGATGGTTCGACGCTGGAGCAGGCAGCCGCTCTGCTCTGGAACCTCCCTCATCAAGTTGCATTTTCTTCTGATACAACGGGAACAGAAGGCGACGCCTATTCAATGCTCGCGGTGTTGTCGCGACAAGGGCAGCCCATAATCGGTCTCGATACGGACTATCTGGCGCAGGATGCTGCGGTGATCATCGGAAAGCTGGCATCCGTATGCGGCGCGGCTAGTGGTCGAGGAGCGATCCATGAGCGACTTGCCATTGGATGGAAATGTGACGCGAAGACAGCTCACCGACTCCGTCAAGCCCTTGTTGTGATGGCGGATCACGATCTCAACGCGTCAACGTTCGCGGCGCGCGTCGCTGCATCGACGGGCGCCTCGCTGCCTGCGTGCCTTCTCGCCGGGCTTTGCACGCTGTCTGGTCCACGCCACGGTGGCGCCGGCGAGGCTTTGCAGCAGCTCGCCGCCGACGCTCGGCATC
>CAZXQD010000217.1:0-2243 GCA_964643405.1 uncultured Hyphomonas sp.
GCGTCCACGGCGTGCAGGACGTCGCCCTTGAAGATACGGCGCCGGCCAACTGACGCGCGCCGCTATTTGACGGGCAGGTACTTTTTCAGGAAGGCCGCAATGGTCTTGTACTCGGATATCTCGTCGGCTTCGTCGCGGTAGGAGTGACCGGACTCTTCCAGCTCCAGGAAGGTCACCGTCTTGCCGGCCTTCTTGAGCGCCGTCTCCATCCGCTCTGATTGCTCGATCGGCACAATCTCGTCATCCTTGCCGTGGATCAGCAGGACGGGACGTACGAACCGGTCTGCGAGCAGTGCCGGCGAAACAGATTCCAGCTCCGCCTTGTCGCGCTGCGGGTGACCGATATGGTTGATCCAGTACATGTAGGCTTCCGAATCCGAGCCTTCTTCCTGCCGCTCCCAGCTGAGCATTTTCAGAAGGTCGGTCGGCGCCGCGCCGGCAATGATGCAGGCATACTGTTCGGGCGTCAGCGCGCCCGCCGCCAGCGCCGAGTAGCCGCCATACGAATACCCGGCGATGCAGGCCCGGCCCGGTTCAGCGAGGCCTTCGGCCATGAGATGTACATAGGCGTCATCGACATCCGTCTGCATCGCCTTGCCCCATTGCCGCCGGCCCATGTTGGCGAAGGCAACACCGAAGCCCGAAGAACCCCGGAAGTTCGGCTGGAACACCTGGTAGCCAAGCGAGACGAGATGCTGGACATCATAGTCAAAATCGAACGCGGTGCGCGCCTCCGGGCCGCCATGCGGCATCATGATCAGCGGCAGCGGCGAGGTGGCATCGGCGCCGGCCGGCCGCGTCAGGTAGCCATGCAGCTGCGTACCGTCGCGGGCGGTGTACTCGACCCGGCGGGTCGTCCCGAAGGCCTTGCCATCGAGCGCGAACTTGTTCGAGGCAAGCGTCCGGTTCTCGGCATTGTCCACATCATAGACATGATAGCTACCAGGATCGCCCGGCCCGGTCGTGTAAAGCAGCCAGCGTTTCTCGTCGGCGCTCGAATCGATCGGCATGACGTTCGTGGTATCGCCAAAGAATTCCGACAAAGCCGTCAGGTGCGACTGAACGGACGTGTCGTTCATCTCGATCACCAGCCGGTCATCCGTATAGAAAACGCCGAGCAGTTCGCGCGTATCCCGGTTGAAGATCGCACCGGACATGTCCACCCGATCGTGCACGCGCACCTTCTCGAGGATCTGGTCCTTCTCGAAATCATAGAGATAGATGCCGGTCTTGTCCTCGCCCTCCGGCCGGGCAGCCACGAAATAGGTCGATGCCGTCGGTCCCGGATAAAGCAGGTCGAACTCTGCCGACGCCTCGCTGCGCTCTTCCTGGTCGAGGCGGATCGTGCGCGTTTTGCGCCATTTGATGTCGCCGCCCGTACGCTCTTCCCGTGCGAAGATCGTGGCAATGGTGCCGCGGGAGTTCACGTCGAGCCGGAAGGCCGGAACGCCATTGCGGTCTGTGAACCAGTTGGTTGTGCGCGGCGTGCCGATCGCAATGCGCTCGAATGTGCCGTCGCGCAGGTCCACCCTGAAAAGGTCGAGGTCGCCATTGAGGCGTGCAGGCATCAGGATATGGTCAGGTTCATTCGGCAGGAAATCCGTCACCCGGCCGAGACCGAAATTGCGCAGCATCCGGCTGTCCTCGCCAAACATCACTGTCATCTTCAGGCTGGTGCGCTCAATCGCATAAAGCCGCTGGAAACGTGCGGGTACGGAGTTTCTCAGGAAGCGCGATTCCGTCTCGATATCCTTGCGGGTGATCTGCCGGCCGGTTTTCATGTCGATGTAGCCGGTAACCGCGACCAGCAGGCGATCATCGCTGACCCATTCCAGCCAACTGACAAACAGGTCCCCCAAGGCCAGCGTGCGCGTCTCCAGCCCGGGCGCAAGATCGGTCAGCATCAGGTAGTCCGCGCCTGCCTCCCGGCGCACGCCCGCTAGATAGGCGCCGCCCGGCGAAAGTTCGGGATTCCAGAAATCGGCGTCGCCAGCAAAATCCTCGATGGCAGGCAGCGGGAGCGCGGCCTCGGCCCGCGCCGGGCCCGCCCCCCACGTTGCCGCAATCAGCAAGGCCCAAAGCAACAGCGACAGTCGTGACAGCATCGAGGCCTCCCCTTCGGCGAAACGCTATCGGGGCCGGACTAAAAGGTCAATTAAAGATGGTACGGCGTGCTACCCGCCGCGTCAGAGGATGGCCGGGATCACGCGGTCCGGCGGGCGATGTCCGTCGGCGAAAGTCTT
>CAZXQD010000218.1:0-2200 GCA_964643405.1 uncultured Hyphomonas sp.
AGGCGCGCATAGAGCCCGCCCTTGGCGACCAGCGTATCGTGCGTGCCTTCCTCGACGATGCGGCCATGTTCCATGACAATGATACGGTCGGCCCGCCGCACGGTGGAGAGGCGGTGCGCAATCACCAGCGTCGTGCGGCCGGTGGCGGCATTCTCGATGGCGCGGCGCACGGCCGCCTCGCTCTCGGAATCGAGCGCCGACGTGGCCTCGTCCAGAAGCAGCACCGGCGCATCGCGCACCAGCGCGCGGGCGAGCGCAATGCGCTGGCGCTGACCGCCTGACAGACTGCGCCCCTTCTGGCCGAGCGGCGTGGCGAGGCCTTCTTTCTCGTCGAGAAAGCCCATCGCCTCGGCCATGCGAGCCGCCTGTTCAAGGACGGCATCGTCGGCCTCGGCGCGGCCGAAGCGGATATTGTCAGCGGCCGTGCCGGTGAACAGCGCCGATTCCTGCGGCGCATAGGCGAAGCGGCGGCGCCAGTCGCGCGGATCGGCTTCGGTTGAGGCGACGCCGTCGAGGCGGATCGCGCCGGCCTGCGGATCGAACAAGCGCAGGGCCAGCCGGAATACGGTGGTCTTGCCGGCGCCGCTGGGGCCGACCAGGGCCACGAACTCGCCGGGCTTCACGTCCAGCGAAAAATCCTTGAGCGCCGACGCATCATGTTCGCCATAGTGGAAGTTGACCCGTTCGAAAGACAAGGCCCCCTTCCCGGACTGGGGCATCGGCTTGGGATTAGCCGGCGCCGCGATTTGCGGCGTCTCGCGCAGTACCTCGGCGGCACGGTCTGCAGCGCCAGCGGCGCGCATGACTTCGCCATAGACCTCCGCCAACATGCCGAGACCGGAACCGGCATAGGCCGCGTACATCACCATGGTCGCCAGGTCGCCGAAACTCATCTCGCCGTTTGCGACCGAGCGCGCGCCTAGCCAGAGCACCCCGGTAAAGCCGCCGAACAGCAGCACGGAGACCAGAACGATCATCAACGCCCGGGCGGTTGTGCGCTGCATGGCGGCACCGAAAGTAGCTTCGATGGACTCAGAGAAGCTATTCAGCTGCCGGTCTTCACGGCCATAGGCCTGCACGAGTTCGATGGCGTCGAGCGTTTCGGCAGCTTCAGCGCCAGCATCTGCGAGCCGGGACTGGGCGCGGTTCGACATGTTGCGGATGATCCGCCCGATACCCATCACGGGGAGGATTGCGACCGGCAGCATGGCCAGCAGGGTCAGGCCCAATTGCCAGTTTACCGCGATCATAAGGCTGAGCGCGCCGATGGTCGTGATCAGTGTGCGGGCAGCCAGAGAGGCAGAGGAGCCAAGGAAATTCTCGATCAGGGTGACGTCCGCTGTGAGGCGGGAGACGGCTTCACCCGAGCGCATTTTCGCATGGTAGGCGGGCGAAAGCCTGAGCAGGTGGGCGTAGAGGTCGCGCCGCAGGTCGGCCGCGATGCGTTCACCAAACCGGGAAACAAAGTAGAAGCGCAGGGCGCCGAGCACCCCTGCCCCGACCGCCGCAGCAAAGACCCAGAGGAAGGCCTGGTCGATCAGGGCGAGCAACTGCGCGGCATCCGGACCGGCGCGTTGGCCGGCATCGGCGGCCCGGCCCAGCAGCATGGGGATGGCGAGGCTGACCGCCGCTGCCGCAATCAGGAAGACCAGCGCCACGGTCACCGTGATCCAGTGCCGGCGGACATAGGGCCACAGAAGGGCCAAGGGCTTCAGGCTGCGCCCTTTGGGACGGCCGAGCGCTTCCCCGCCTTCCGGCAGGGTGGTGCGGCGGTCATCCGTGATCTGGGTGCCCGAATCGGCCATTTGGCTGCTCTACTCCCTTTTCAGGTCCGGTTCAGCCGCCGAATCCCTGTGGGCGCCTCTTGCGGCGTCTCTGCCTTTCACTTATACGGCCCTCTTCGATTTCAGGCTGAGACATGCCACCGCACCCTTGTGCGTACACCCGCATCGACACGAGACAGAGAAAGAGGCCCGCGCCATGAAAAAAGAAGGGCATCCCGATTACCACTTCATCACGGTCGTGATGACAGACGGTACCGAATACAAGACCAAGTCGACCTACGGCAAGGAAGGCGATCGCCTCGTGCTGGACATCGACCCGAAAGTGCACCCCGCCTGGACCGGCGGCGAAGGCAAGCAGCTTGACCGCGGCGGCCGCGTGTCGCGCTTCAAGGACAAGTTCAAGGGCTTCGTGTAAG
>CAZXQD010000219.1:0-2127 GCA_964643405.1 uncultured Hyphomonas sp.
CCACCGAGCGCATCCTTTATTACACCGGCAAGTCGCACAAGATCGGCGAAGTGCATGACGGCGCGGCCACAATGGACTGGATGGTCCAGGAGCAGGAACGCGGCATCACGATCACGTCTGCTGCCACGACGACCTTCTGGGAACGCACCGAAGACGGCACCACGGCCCAGTCGCCGAAATTCCGCTTCAACATCATCGACACCCCCGGCCACGTGGACTTCACGATCGAGGTTGAGCGCTCGCTCGCCGTGCTCGATGGCGCGGTCTGCGTTCTGGATGCCAACGCGGGCGTCGAGCCGCAGACGGAAACCGTCTGGCGCCAGGCCGACCGGTACAAGGTTCCGCGCATCGTGTTCGTCAACAAGATGGACAAGATCGGCGCAGACTTCTTCAACTGCGTCCGTATGATCAAGGACCGCACCGGCGCAACGCCGGCGCCGATCCAGCTGCCGATTGGCGCCGAGAACCATCTCGAAGGCCATGTCGACCTGATCACCATGAAGGAATGGGTCTGGGCCGGTGAAGACCTCGGCGCGACGTGGGAACTGCGCGAAATCCGCGACAGCATGAAGGCCCAGGCCGAAGAGTGGCGCGCCAAGCTCATCGAAATCGCCGTCGAAATGGACGACGCCGCGATGGAGGCCTACCTCGAAGGCAAAGAGCCGGACATCGACACGCTGCGCAAGCTGATCCGCAAGGGCGTGCTGACGCTGTCCTTCATGCCGGTCCTCTGCGGTTCGGCGTTCAAGAACAAGGGCGTCCAGCCGATGCTGAACGCTGTGGTCGACTTCCTGCCGAGCCCGCTCGACGTGCCGCCCTACATGGGCTTCGCCCCGGGCGACGAGACCGAGACGCGCAACATCGAGCGTACGGCCGATGACGACCAGCCGTTCTCCGGCCTCGCGTTCAAGATCATGAACGACCCCTACATGGGCACGCTGACGTTTACCCGCATCTACTCGGGCAAGCTGTCGAAAGGCGACTCGTTCCTGAACTCGACGAAGGGCAAGAAAGAGCGCGTCGGCCGCATGGTCATGATGCACGCCAACAAACAGGACGAGATCACGGAAGCCTTCGCAGGCGACATCGTGGCGCTCGCCGGCCTGAAGGAAACGACGACCGGTGACACCGTGTGCGACGTCGCCAAGCCGGTCGTGCTCGAAACGATGACCTTCCCCGATCCGGTGATCGAGATCGCCGTCGAGCCGAAATCGAAGGCAGACCAGGAGAAGATGTCGGTTGGTCTGCAGCGCCTTGCTGCAGAAGACCCGTCCTTCCGCGTCGAAACCGACTTCGAGTCGGGCCAGACGATCATGAAAGGCATGGGCGAGCTTCACCTCGACATCCTGATCGACCGTCTCCGCCGCGAGTTCAAGGTGGAAGCCAACATCGGTCAGCCGCAGGTGGCTTACCGCGAGAAGCTCGGCCGCGCCGCGACCATCGACTTCACGCACAAGAAACAGTCCGGCGGTACCGGCCAGTTCGCCCGCATCAAGCTCGAGTTCGAACCGCTGGAGCCCGGCTCGGGTTTCGTTTTCGAAAGCGCGATCGTTGGCGGTGCGGTTCCGAAAGAATACGTCCCCGGCGTCAGCAAGGGTCTGGAAATGGCGAAGGAAAACGGGCTTCTCGCCGGTTATCCGGTCACCGACTTCCGCGCCCGCCTCGTTGACGGCGCCTTCCACGATGTCGACTCCAGCGTGCTGGCGTTCGAGATCGCAGCCCGCGGCGCGTTCCGTGAGCTGAAAGGGAAGGGTGATCCGCGCCTGATGGAGCCGATCATGAAGGTCGAAGTCGTGACGCCCGAAGACTATATGGGCGACGTGATCGGCGACCTGAACTCCCGCCGCGGCCAGATCCAGGGCTCCGAAGCCCGCGGCAACGCCACGGCGATCACGGCGATGGTGCCGCTGGTCAACATGTTCGGCTACGTGTCCACGCTGCGTGGCATGTCTCAGGGCCGCGCACAGTTCACCATGCTGTTCGATCACTATGACGAAGTCCCGCGCGCCGAAGCGCAGAAAATCATCCAGGAAGTCTCGGGCTCGTAAGCCCGGTCCTCAAGTTCAGAACAAAGGAGAGGCCCGATGGGCAAGGCAAAGTTTGAGCGTACGAAGCCGCACGTGAACA
>CAZXQD010000220.1:0-2120 GCA_964643405.1 uncultured Hyphomonas sp.
ACCTGCTGAAGCGAAGGTAGTCAGGCCAGCCGGTCCGGATCGTGGATGTGCTGATTCGGCGGCGGCGATGGTGGCTTCATGAGCGGCGGGTGACCCCTGTCCCGCCAGTAGTTGGCTGCGATGTCGGCCGTCGAAGTTCCCATCCCAGGAATGGAGCCTTCCAGCTCCGGACGACGCTTGATGCCGGATCGATGAGTCAGCGCACCGCCCACCGCGGCTCCGACCAGTGCGCCGATCAGGGACAGGACGACTCGCGTGGCCCAATCGTCCTTCATGGAGGCCAGCAGGCCGGCTGCGCAGCCAAGTAGAACGAGCGCAAGGAAGACGGTCTTTCGCATAGAGGTCGTGCCAGTCCAAGACGGAACCAGTGCCCTGGCGCAGCGTACTACTCCATCTACCGCACAGCCAGAGATCCGTTTCAAGTTGCGACGCTGTGACCCAGACTAGACGTTGGCAGGAGTCGAGTCTCTTGCTTCAGCGATTGTCGATCCATGTAGGGCAGCTTGAGCGACCCTGTCTATCTGATCCGCGAGGTACTGAAGCGCGCGCCGCCGCTCGTCAGCCATTTCGTGATGGTGATAGGCGGCCGTCACCTTGTTTCGCTCGGCATGCGCCAGTAGAAGTTCGACCACCTCGCGGCTGAATCCGTGCTCACGAAGCAAGGTCGCTGCCGTGCCTCGGGTCCCATGGGGCGAGAAGTCCGGAACGCCGAAGTCGAGTCGCTTGAAGAAGTGGTTCAGCGTAGCGTCGCCGAGCGGCACTGCGGCACGAAGCACCGACGGGAACACGTAGGCCTGCGGCTCCGAGCCGAATGCCTTCAGCAGCCCGAGGAGTTCGAGTGCCTGTCGGGAAAGGTAGACACGGTGCGGCGCCTTCATCTTCATGCGCTCGGCCGGGATGTCCCACTGGGCCCGCTCTAGATCGAACTCGCGCCACCGGGCTCGCAGCACCTCTGACTTGCGGCACATCGTGTACATGAGCATCCGTGTGGCAGCGATGGTCACGAAGTGCGCGCCTTGTTTCGCCACCGACCGCCAGAAGGCTCCGAGTTCTGGCTCGGTCAGATGCCGGTGGTGCTCGGCAGCAGGCACCTCGATCACGCCTCGCAGTGGCAAGGCCGGGTTGACCTCGACGAGTAGTTTCTGGATCGCGTAGTTGTAGATCTGCTGGATGTGTTGCCTGACGCCTTCCGCTGTCTTCGGCGTGGCTCTCCTAGCCTCGATGATCTCCAGGACGTCCGCCGGCCGAACGGCGCTGAGTGGCTTGCTGCCGATCTCAGGCCACACGAACCTCTCCAGTCTTGACTCGACCTGGCGTCGGTAGGTCTCCGATTTGGTCGCCAAGCGCTCCCGGATCCAGCGGCGCGAGAACGACTCGAAATCGTCGCCAGCCGCTCGGGCTTCCGCAGATCGCTCACGACGTGCACTCTCTTGCTGCCGACGGGCATCGAGCGGGTCGATGCCACGCTCGAGCATCGCCCGCATCTCAAAGTGCCTCTCTCGAGCATCGGCGACGCCGACCTCCGGGAACTTCCCGATCGTGATCTCTCGGCGGCTTCCGCCAAAACGGTACTGGTAGCGCCAAGTCTTCAGCCCGGCGGCACTGACCTCGACGAACAAGCCCCCACCGTCAGTGAGCTTGTAGAGGCGAGAGCGCGGCTTCGCGCTGCTGATCCGGGTTGGGGTCAGGGAGTAGTTGCAGAGTCTCATGCAGGGTCTCACAAGGGCAGTTGGCGGCCCCTCCAAATGGAGGAATTTGGAGGGTTTTTCTCCTCTCCACCCGCCTTTAGGTACGCCAAAAGAGCGGGATTTCGTGGTCTGCCGTGAGACGTTCTGAAAAGACGAAGCCCCCGATTTCTTCAACAAAATCAGGGGCTTACGGGGCGTCATGAGACGCCGTGGAGCGGCTTCACATGTGGTCGATCATGACCTGACCGAAGCCCGAGCAGCTCACCTGGGTGGCGCCGTCGAGCAGGCGGGCGAAGTCATAGGTGACCTTCTTGCTGAGGATGGCCTTCTCCATCGAGCTGATGATGAGGTCGGCGGCCTCGGTCCAGCCCATGTGACGCAGCATCATCTCGGCCGACAGGATCTCGGAGCCCGGGTTGACGTAGTCCTTGC
>CAZXQD010000221.1:0-2078 GCA_964643405.1 uncultured Hyphomonas sp.
CACTCGTGATCGGCGCCGAGACCTTCACGCGTATCATCGACTGGTCGGACCGCGGCACCTGCGTGCTGTTTGGCGATGGCGGGGGCGCTGTCGTCCTGGAAGCGCGCGAGGGCGAGTTTGCCGCCGATGAAGGCGTCATCACACATCACATCCGAACCGACGGCACAAAGTCCGACCTGCTCTATGTCGATGGCGGCGTCAGTTCCACGGGCACGATCGGGCATGTGCGGATGGAAGGAAACCGTGTGTTCAAGCATGCGGTTGCCAATATTTCGGCGGCCAGCGAGGCGGTGCTGGAAGAGACCGGTCTCACGTCCGAAGACATCGACTGGTTCGTGCCGCACCAGGCCAACAAGCGCATTCTTGATGGTGTCGCCAAGAAGCTGAGCATCCCGGACGAGAAGGTCGTCATCACGGTCGACCAGCATGCCAATACTTCAGCTGCGTCGATTCCGCTGGCCCTCGACCATGCCGTGCGGACCGGCCGCGCCAAGCCGGGAGACCTCATCCTGTCCGAAGCCATGGGCGGCGGTTTCTCTTGGGGCGCGAGCCTTTTCCGCCTCTGATCGGACGCCTGTTCCAGATTTCACTAACGCCATCGCTAGGAATTCGTTAAGATACCGGGCTTAGGCTTTTGCGAAAGGCGAATGGGCAGATGAGCAACGAGACCGTTACCCGTGCTGAAGTCACTGATGCGATTGTCCGCGAAGTCGGCGTCACCCGTCAGGAATCGGCAGACCTTCTCGACCGGACCCTGGACCTGATCGGCGCCGCCCTCGAGCATGAGGAAGAGGTCAAGCTTGCCCGTTTCGGCAACTTCGTCGTGCGCGCAAAATCTGCGCGTGAGGGACGCAATCCCAAGACCGGAGAAGAAGCTCCGATCGCGGCCCGCCGGGTTGTCACTTTCCGTCCATCGCCGATGCTCAAGTCCCTCGTCGGACGCAACTGATCGCACCCGGGATGGCCGAATGACCGCACTCAGATCACGGATCGAAAAGTCGTCCTCTGCCTTCCGGTCAATCGGTGAAGCCGCCAGCGAACTCGGTCTCGAGACGCATGTGCTGCGGTATTGGGAAACCCGCTTCCCGCGCGACGTGCGCCCGATCAAGCGCGAGGATGGCCGCCGGATGTTCCGGCCGCAGGACATGGACGCACTGCGTGCCATTCGCATCCTGGTGCACGAGCGCGGCATGACGCTGAAGGGTGCCAAGTCGATTCTAGCAGAGCAGGGCATCGAGGCGGTCCTCGCGGGCACGGCGACGCTGGCCGCTGCCGCGCTGGAGCCGGTGCCAAGCCCTGCACTTGAATTGCAGGCAAGTGTCGCGCGGGCCTTTGCGGCGCCGGAACTTCGCGAAGATCGCAAGGCGCGGCTGGAAGAGGCGCTGATGGAACTGACCGACATCAAGAGCCGGATTGATGCGGCGCGGGCGCGCCGGGCTGCGTAGCGCCGTCTTCGTTTTTTCGTCTCGTTCAGTCTCCATTTGAAGCTGCTTGCGTCTCGCGCGTTGTCGAATCTTCCTCGCGCAGTGTCGTTTCATTCTCAAATTTTATCACTTTTTATCACTGTCTCGCGGGCCGGAAGCGGCGGTGGCCGGGGTATTTCCTTTATTCATCGGGCTTTGGCGGTTGGCGGTCTGGTTCGTCAGGGGGCTCAAGAGGAAACAAGCCGATTTTCGAGCGGCTGCAAGGTGAAGATGTTCCGGGGGCGGAGGATTTTCGGGTCAACAGCGCAGGATACACCCGGTGCGGAAGGGCGGGCACAAGTTCCGGGAAGAATTCTGGAGAGCGTTGATCTTGCTGGCATGGGGCGGCGGCGGATGCAGGCGCAAGCCCGGCGTTGGCTTATGCCTCGCCCCACCCTCTTGCTCGGACTATCGCAGTACGATTGCTTGTCCTCGCAAGCCCCAAAAGGGGAGGGGACATCTCAACTTGCCGGGAGAGCGAACCCTGCAAACAAGAGCAACAGGTCCCCTCCTCATTTTGGAGAGGGACAGGGTTGTGCCTATTCGGGAGCTTCGGCTTCGGGATTTAATGGTCGGAGCGGCGGGATTCGAACCCACGACCCCTAGTCCCCCAGA
>CAZXQD010000222.1:0-2067 GCA_964643405.1 uncultured Hyphomonas sp.
GAAACCAAGGAACTCGTCGGCGAAGACGATGACGTGATCATCGAGGACGCCGAGGACGAGGAAGAGGCGCCGGCTGCCGGCAAGGTGCCGACCGGATTCACCGAAGACGGCGCCGAAGCCGACGATGACGATGTCATCCTCGCTGACGATGAGGACGAGGAATTCGAGATCGACGAAGATGAAGACGGCGATGACGACCTCGAACTCGACGAAGATGAGGACGAACGCTGAAATAGGACTTGAAACGGCGGGAGGCTGAGACTAATCCTCCCGCTTCCCGGTCCGGGGCCATAGCTCAGTTGGGAGAGCGCTTGCATGGCATGCAAGAGGTCAGGGGTTCGACTCCCCTTGGCTCCACCAGGACCCTTTTTGAGGCAACGCCGTCAAAAACCGGGCATTTAGCCCTGCTACACACCCCTGTTACCGCCCCGCCGCCAAGTTGCCGCATCACGGTGCTTGAACGCGACACATTCGGGGCCCACCTTCTGTCCATGGCAGAGCACCAGCCTGCCAGCGACCCCGCCCGGGGCGCGGAAAGGAGTGGACCCATGACGACCGGACTGAAATCGACCGCCCTCGAAGGCAATACCTTCGTCTACATCCGTCATCTCGATGATGGCGAAATCCGCAGCCTGTTGCCGCCGGAAGCCCTCGCCGATGTGGATGATATCGAAGACCTGTTCGTCGTGGCCTCGGCCGACGGACAGCGCCTCGCCATCGTCGAAGGCCGTGACGCCGCCTTCGCCGCCGCCCTCGCGAACGACCTGAACCCGCTCAGCGTTCACTGACGTTCAGCTGCCTTGCTTTTCCCCGGATTGAAGTTGACACTCGCGTCAACTGATCCGGGGAGGACACCATGAACCTTGCACGCGCTGCCATCGCGATTCCGCTGGCACTGATCATTTCTGCTTGCACGCCGAACGCCTCCTCGCCTCCTTCCGCCGATCCTGCCGCACCGGCGCCGCTTTCCGCCGAAGGCGACTTCGGCGCCACCCTGCAGGCGGCCCTCATCAATGCCAAACCCGGCGACACGATCCTGATGCCGGAAGGCACTTTCTCGCTGATCGATTCGCTGTCGCTGGATGTCGAAGGCGTCACCCTGCGCGGCGCGGGCGAGGGCAAGACGGTGCTCGACTTCGCCCAGCAGGCCGGCGCAGGGGAGGGCCTCCTCGTCACGTCCGACGGCGTCACGCTCACCGATTTCACCGTGCGCGACACCAAGGGCGACGGCATCAAGTCCAAGGGCGCAGACCGGATCATCTACCGTTTCGTCACGGTCGAATGGAGCGGCGAGCCGGAAGAAACCAACGGCGCCTACGGCATCTACCCCGTCGAATCGAAGGATGTGCTTGTGGAGAACGTCACGGTGCGCGGCGCGTCTGACGCCGGCATCTATGTCGGCCAGTCGTCCAACATCATCGTGCGCAATTCGGTCGTCGAATACAACGTCGCCGGCATCGAGATTGAAAACTCGTCCGGCGCCGACGTGTACGGAAATATCGCGCGCAACAATACCGGTGGCATCCTCGTGTTCGACCTGCCGGACCTGCCGGTCTCCGGCGGCAACTCCACGCGGATTTTCGCGAACCAGATCCTCGCCAACAACACGCACAACTTCGCCGCTGCCGGCAACATCGTCGCAGGCGTGCCCTCCGGCACCGGCGTCATCATCATGGCAAACCGCAACGTGCACGTTTTCGACAACACGTTCGAGAACAATCGCTCCACCGGTGTCCTGATCACGGCCTATTCCCAGCCCTTCACCGATGCGGCCTACAATCCGCTGCCGCGCGACATCGTCGTGCGTGGCAACAAGTATACCGGCGGCGGGGATGATCCGCAGGGCATCCTTGAGCCTCTGGCCGACGCGCTGGGCGGTACGCTGCCGCCGGTCGTCTGGGACGGGGTGACAAGCTGGCCGGGTGCAGAGCCGCAGGCGGTAAACCTTACCATCGCCGAGGCGCCCGAAGTCGGCTTCCTGAGTTTCGGCGTGCCGTCCTATCCTCTGGATCCTGCGGCAATTGCGCCGTCCACGGAGCGTCCCGCCGGTACGCCGCCGGCCGAGCC
>CAZXQD010000223.1:0-2049 GCA_964643405.1 uncultured Hyphomonas sp.
GCGCCCCAATAGCCCCCTGCCCGGTCATGATCCTGGATCAGCATCCTGTGGGTGCCTCCAGGTTGGCGGCGGCCTTGGCCTTGGCAGCGAGCTTGCGGCGCTGGTGTTCGCGGAATTCCTTGTGGACGGGCGGCTGGCCTTCCCACACGCCAGCGGTGTCGCCCGAGCCGACGCCTTCGAAGAAGCCCTTCATCACGTCGAAGCGGTCCTTGCCGGCGATGGCGGCGTTGATCACGTCGGCGAGTGAGCCGGCCCCGGCAGGGCCCATGAGGGGGCGCGCGGAGATGAGGTTCGTGAAATAGAGGCCGGGCGTGGCGCGTTCCTTCGCGGCCTGCACGACCGGCGTTGTGCCGATGGCGAGGTCCGGATTGAATTCGTGCATCGCGGCGATGTCCTGCTCCAGCGAAGCGCGGAACAGGACGTGGACGCCTTTCGATTCGAGCCATTCGCGGTCAGGGTCTGACCAGCAAGTACGCGGCAGGGCGGTGCCGACATAGCGCACATCGGCGCCGCTTTCGACGAGCAGGCGCGCGACGAGCAGCTCCGAGCCTTCATAGCCGGAAAGCGTGATCCGGCCACGGACGGGTTTGGCGGCGAGTGCACCGGCGATGGCGCGGCTGAACATGTTGCGGGCGGCGTCCACCTTTGCGGCAGGCACGTTGGCAGCGTCGCCGATGGCTTTCAGCCAGGCATCTGTGCCATCGAGGCCGACCGGCGCAGAGCCGACAACAGGACGGCCGGCAGCTTCGAACTCACGGATGGAGGCAGTGTAGAACGGATGGATGGCGGCGACGACCGCGCCGTCCAGCGCGGTGTACAGCTCACGCCATTCACGGGTCGGCACGACAGCGCCGGCGGCGAGGCCGAGCGGCTCGAGCAGACGGCCGATGACGACGGGGTCTGCCGGGAACATTTCGCCGAGCAGCGTGACCTTGGGGAGGCTCGCCGTGTCGTTCGCGGCGCGCTGGACGGGGCCGGAGAGCGCTTCCTGGCGGGCATAGGCCAGCATCGCACCGGCCAGGACGTCTTTTGCCTCGGCATGGGTCGGTACACCGAAGCCGGGCACATCGATACCGATGATGCGGACGCCGTTGATTTCGTCCGGGAGCAGACGGAGCGGTACGCCGGAGGCGGTGGGCACGCAGAGGTTGGTGATGACGATGGTGTCGTAGAGGGCCGGGTCAGCGGTTTTCTCGACCGCTTCCTTGATGTCTTCGAAGAGCTTGCCGGTGACGAGCGTCTCGGAATTGAACGGCACATAGCCGACCGAACGCTTGGCGCCGTAGAAGTGGGACGTGAAGGTCAGGCCATAAACGCAGCAGGCGGAGCCCGAGAGGATGGTGGCCGTGCGGCGCATGCGCAGGCCGACGCGCAGCGAGCCGAAGGCAGGGCACATGCTCTGCGGCTGGTCGTGAGGCCCCTGCGGATAGTCCTTCGCATACTGATCGAGCACTTCGCTCTTGCCGGCAGCCTTCGCGGCCTTGAGCATTTCGTCCTTGCCGCCATGGCAGCCGGAAGCCTCCGCAACGGGCGCGGCATCGGCCTTGGCCGTCATCGGCACGACAACCGGCTTGGCCGGGCGTTCGCGATGCTCAAGGAGGGTGCGCTTGGAGACCATCGGGCTCAGATTTCCTCGTACACGACTTCGAGGGTGCGTTTCTCGGCTTCGGCGATGCCGCACATGTCAGCGACGGTGGCAGGCTCCAGCACGATGTCGCCGCCTGTGTCCTTCGACGAGAAGAGGCCAAGGAGACCATCCGAGGTCAGAGGATTCGGGCGGTTCGGGATCGAGCCGTGGATGTTTTCGGCGAGCTCCGCGAAGAGCGGACCCCATTCGGACGTGCCGGTGCCGACGATCTGGTAATTGGCCGACTTGCGGCGGATGTCGTCATTGGCGGGAATTGTCGCAAGCACCGGGATACCGACTGCATCCGCGAACGCCGCAGCTTCGCCGGTGCCGTCATCGCGGTTGATGACCATGCCGGCCACGCCGACATTGCCGCCCATCTTGCGGAAATACTCGACCGCCGAGCAGACATTGTTCGCGAC
>CAZXQD010000224.1:0-2036 GCA_964643405.1 uncultured Hyphomonas sp.
CCGGCGCCCTCAGCGCGTTCCTCGACAACGCGCCGACCTATCTCGTGTTCTTCCAGGTGGCCGAATCGCTCGCCGGCGCCGACCCCGCCTCAGCACAGGCCGGCGCAACGCTCGCGCTGCCCGGCGGCTCGATGATCGCGCAAGACCTCCTGACCGCCGTCTCGATCGGCGCGGTCTTCTTCGGCGCGTTCACCTACATCGGCAACGGCCCGAACTTCCTCGTCCGCGCCATCGCCGAGCACTCAGGGGTGAAGATGCCCGGCTTCTTCGGCTTCATGCTCTACAGCGCCGCCGTGCTGCTGCCGCTGATGATCGTGGTGACGCTGGTGTTCCTGCGCTGAGCCGGGGAAGTGTGCCTTAGAGCAGTTTCAGCTCGCACATAGCGGCTCCTGCCCATCTGGGAGAGGGCGGGGTGTGAGGGCTCAACTCCGCCTCTTCAATCAATCCCCCTGTCCTGGCACTCTGACCAGCGACGCTACGCATGGTTTGAAACTGCTCTAGGTGGCACCGCTCGCCGAGCGGTGCGCCGTAGTGCAGCACGCAGCATCAACCGGCCCTTCCCCGCGTAATACCAACCAAAGGTGAATCTCGCGCTCTACCCAACCTGGTGGGGCGGGTTTTCAACCCGCCACTACATCTTCTCGGCACGAGTTCACTTCGTGACTGGTAGAAGAACCGCTCTGCGCCGTGCCACCGATGTCGCTTCGACCTCGGTGTCTTTTTCACCGCCACGACAACGTTCAGGGCTCTTCGCTCATTCTCGCGGCCGGGTTGCTCTGAAGCCCCGATCGATCCCCGGCCTGCGCCGGGCTGCCATCGACTCTGCACGAACTGCGGCACGCCATGCCGCACTGAAGTCAAGACGGTTTTGCTTCCGTGGGCGGTGGCACCGCAAGAAGCGATGCGGATACGAACGTGGGAGCCTTCGCTACCGGATGCGTTTGGCCCATCAGTAGTGGCACGGTGGAACCTGCCATCAGTGCTGGCTGCCTGTCGAAACATGTAAACACGAGGTGCCCATGCAAACATAATCCAAACTTGACACCGAGAGAAGAAGGGACCAAAATAGCTGTATGACTACTAGCACGCGCTACCGCCGTGTTCAGCACCGGATGGATGCTACCGATACGAGCCGCATCGCGCATGTGTGCGCTGTTGACTCCTGCAGTGCAGAATTGGCCGGCTGCAGTGGTCATAGTTGCTGCCGAGCACTTCGGGTAGTCATCTGGTCGAAAACCCTGGCTCGAGCGATCCTCGGGCTTGCTGCCGTCGTCGCTTCGATGGCTCTTCTTGGCTGTGCGCCACAACCACTTCTAGATCGCAACCGCACTCCTATCGCTTCGGTTTCCTACATACTGCTCGATCGTGCGAACTGGCTTGACTATTCGTCTACCAACGCCCAAAGCGGAGTCGCCGAGGCTGTTCTGGGTGATCATGCTGTCCATGTTTTTGGCAAGCAGAATGTCGTGGCTATTAACGAGCGGCTCGCAAAGGGAGCCAGTGCAAAGTCGGATCCCGAGTTGATTCAGCTACTGCCGAATGAGCGGACAGTTCCCGTCAATTCCGTCAGAATACGCCGTGAGAGCGGGACGGCATCTGGCTTGGTGCTCACAAGGGGCGAAGCCGATTTTGGCGGCGGGTTCGGGAGTAGTGTATCCGCAAGGCTCGGGTTCGAGGACTATTACCTGCTAAGGGCCAATCTTGAACGGTACGAGGCCCAATATGAAGTCAGCATTACCGATCTGTTTCGCCAGGGATTCGTTGGATCCGACGTGTACGCTAGCGAGGGCTTCGATCTCAATGGTCTACCAAGAGTCTATTATACCTTCGCCAGTCTTAAGCAGCGGTCTGCCGTGGCCGCAGCGGGCCGAGTAGAAGGTTCGCTCCTTGTAGTATCAGCGAGAGCTGAGGGTGAAGTCGAACTTTCCTCGGATATCAATTTCACCGACAAGGTCTTTGCAGTGGACTTCTTGCGTACATCAGATTTGAATGCTAAGGAGCAATACAGAGTGACATCAGCGCCATTACTCTACCAG
>CAZXQD010000225.1:0-2022 GCA_964643405.1 uncultured Hyphomonas sp.
CCGTTGAACCGTGAGCGCATCCTCTGACCTGACCCTCGCCCGCAGCGTCATCCGCATAGAGCGCGATGCCCTCGACAAGCTTGAGGCTTCTCTCGGCAACACGCTGCTGGAAGCGGTCGAACTGATCCTGTCGACCGACCGGCATGTCGTCATCGCTGGCGTCGGCAAATCCGGCCATATCGGCCAGAAGATCGCTGCCAGCCTCGCCTCCACTGGCACGCCCGCCTTTTTCATCCACCCCACCGAAGCCAGCCACGGCGACCTGGGCATGCTGGTGCCGGGTTCAGTCGTCATCGCAATCTCCTACTCCGGCGAAAGTCGCGAACTGGTCGACCTCCTGCGCTATTGCAAAAGCAACGATATCCCGGTCATCGCGATGACCCGCGCAAAGAACTCCACCCTTGGACGCTTTGCGGACGTGCTGCTGGAAATGCCGACCGTTCCGGAAGCCTGCCCGAACGGCCTCGCGCCCACATCCTCCACCACGATGGCCCTCGCGCTCGGCGACGCGCTCACCATCGTGCTGATGGCGCGACGCGGTTTCTCTCGCGAGGATTTCGGTTTCCGCCATCCGGGTGGCAAACTTGGCCGTTCCCTGCAGACCGCCGGTGATTATGTCCGTGAACGGAAGGATCCTTTACCGCTCATCAAGGCGGACGAGAGTTTCGAGGCCGTCGTCTACGCCGTCTCCGAAGGCCGCAAGGGCTGCGCCGGCGTTGTCGACGAAAAAGGTGCGCTGATCGGCATGGTCACCGACGGCGACCTGCGCCGCGCCATGCTAGCCGGCAAAACCGGCGCCCCGGCCCGCGACGTGATGACGAAATCCCCGCGCACCATAGATCCCGAAGAGCGCATGCAGGTCGTCATCAAGCAGCTCAGCGAGAACCGCATCTCCAATGCCTTCGTCCTTGGCGAAAACGGCGAGCCGCTAGGCCTTGTCGACATGAAGGACCTGCTCGCCGAAGGTTATCTCTAGACAAGCAAAAGCCCCTCCTTCCGGGTGGAAGAAGGGGCCTTTTGGCTTCGCTGCAATTCCGGCGAAGGTGTCTTACTTCACCAGCTCGAACAGCACGCTGACGCTCGCCGTCACGCCAACTTCGCCGCCAGCTACCGGCGTCGGTGCGCCGGCATCCATCGCCATTTCAGCGCGCGCCATCATCACCGGCTGCGGTGAATACTCGTAGCCTTCACTGATCGTCACGATCCGGCCAACGCGCAGGCCAGCTGCCGACGCATAAAGCTCGGCCTTCGCAATCGCATCCTTCATCGCCTGCGTGCGGGCCTGGTTCTTGATCGCTTTGTCGTCCTCGATAGCAAAGCTCACGCCGGAGAACGTATTGCCGCCTGCCTTCACAAGGCTGTCAATCGTGGCGCCCAGCGTGTCGAGGTTTCGCACGCGCGCAGTCACATTGTTGGTCGCCACATAGCCCGCCAGCTTCTGCTCGCCGCGCGTGCTGCCATCGCTCTGCTTCACTTCCAGATAGTCATAGCGCGGATACAGGCTGAGGCCCGAGGTCTGGATGTCGCGCTTCGCGATACCGGCTTTCTCCAGTGCCGAAAACACGCCATTCATTGAGGCGGCCTGCGCGCTCATCGCTTCGCCCGCCGTAGCGCGCTCCTCGGTGACACCCGCCGTGATGTAGGCGATGTCCGGGGCCTGATTGATCTTGGCTTCAGCGTTGATCTGCAGCGTCGTCTCGGGCTGGATCGAGTTGTGGTTCATCATTCCCATCATACCGGAGGATTCGGACATCGGCGCCATTCTGCCAGATGACGGCATCTGAGCACAGGCGACCGGGGTCACCGCCAGCATAAGGGCAAAAACGGTATAAGCAGTGCGCATCGACATAACTCCTTGTGCAGCGCCTGTAGAGAGGTACGCCTCTCTTCCAGCCCGAACAAGGCCGTTGCAAGGCGCCCGTGCGGCGCCTAAACGACCTGCACAGGGCCTGTAGCTCAGTTGGTTAGAGCGGACCGCTCATAACGGTCTGGTCGGGGGTTCAAGTCCCTCCGGGCCCACCA
>CAZXQD010000226.1:0-1986 GCA_964643405.1 uncultured Hyphomonas sp.
GAGGCGGGCAACGCGGCTAGCATCCGCTCGCTCCATAGCGGCTCGCAGCGAAATCCGTTGTGGCTGGGCGTCCCCATCAGGATCGCTACGTCGATTTCGCCCGTGTCGAGCCCAGCGAGCAGAACGCTGCGATCAGCCTCGACGCATTCCAGTTCGACGTCAGGATGCGCCTCGCGCCAGCTAATGAGGGTCGCCCGGAGATTGCCGGCGGAGACCGAGCTATTGTACCCGAGCAATAGACCGCCAGCGCGGCCCTGGCCGGCTGCGAGCATCATGGTGACTAGCTTATCTGCCGTTGCCACCATTGGTCGCGCGCCACGAATGAACGCGGCTCCGGCCAGCGTCGTTTTGACCCCAGCCCGCGACCGCTCGAAGATAGACATTCCGATCGAGCGCTCCAACTTCGAGATGGAGCGACTGAGGGTCGATTGTTCAATATCAAGTGCCCGGGCGGCTCTGTAAAAACTACCATGGTCCGCCGCGGCGATAGCATAACAAAGCTGGCGGATTTCAAATGGCAAGCAGAACTCCTTACTCCGTTCGGTGATACCAGCTACCTGCCAGAAACAATTCCTATCTGAGCGCCGCTGTGGAGCGATTGGGATGATGCAACTTCTTCCTATCGTCGCGGCGCGCAAGGCCAAGCTTCAGCCAATGCTTGTTCGGCGCCAGCAACCATGTGAACGTCCATGAAGTAGCTGTTGTCTTCTGCCCAGCGCAGATAGGCTGAACGCAATCTATTCCGATCGTAACGCGGCGCCCCACACTCGCTACCCCGCGCCACTATCATCATGTCCAGCACGCCTTGAAGGTATGCGCCGCACGCTGGGTTGTTGGCGCGACAGCTTGCAACGAGTTCAGAGCCGTTTGTGTGAATCGGTTGTTCTTGCGCATAACTCGAAGCAGCGAGCACGACGGATGATACACACGCTCCGATGCAATAACCGACAGTCCTAAACATATTTGATCCTCGGATGGTGTTTTCAAAGAATGGGCCTTACCCCCATTCAGGCCCATTCAGACGACTGAGAGTTCAGTCGCCATCCTCATCGCTGTCGTTTTCATTCCCGAGGATTTGGCCTGTCGGCGTAACGAACAGCTCCACGTTCTTGCCAGCCTGATCCTTGCCTTCGATCTCGTAGAGCGTGCTGCCGTCCGCCTTTCTGGTTACCAGCTCGGCTTCGCGGACAGACGCGAGTCGTGTGCGCGCGGCGTTCATCGCGGCCACCGGCACCTGGTCGAGTGCGACTTCCTTCTCGCTATGCTCGCCGATAATGCGGTTCTCGTTCGCCTCATGGTTCTGCTGCGCCGCGAGCGCCACGCCTGCCACCGTCAACACAGCAGCGCTGGCTCCGATGACGAGAGTTCGTTTGCTAGCCATGTTCCGTTCCACTTCCTTCGGGGCCGGGGGATGAACGGGCGGCGGTCGCGGCCCGACTGGCCGTCGTCCGATTCTTAGTTTTTTCGATTGTTCATTGTGTCGAGTGCCGAGCGGAGACCGCGCGCCAGCTTTGCCGCGTCGTCATTGGCCCAGAAGTGCAGGAAGAACAGGCGCGGCTCGTCGTTCAACATATGGTTGTGAAGCGCTGTGACTTCGATGTCGTTCGCTCGAAGCGCTCGAAGGACGCGGTCTACTTCGCTCGCGATGAGGACGAAATCGCCCGTGATCGCCGCCTTGCCGCCGCCGGTGGGCTGAAAATTGATTGCGGTCGCAGTTCCCATTGATTGAGGCGTCACCATGCCGCCATCCATGAGCCGCTCCGCACGGGGAATACTGTATTGCAGAACGCCACCATTGACCCTGCCTTCGGCTCCCATCAGCTCGTCCAGAGCATCGGAGTTTAGATTGAGGCGAGACGGTGCTCCCGCTCCAAGAGACGGTGGAGAGATCGGTGTGCGGCTTGCGGAAATGGCTTGGCGCAGCGCCGCCGCCAGCCTTACCGGATCGCCATGCGCAGCTATGTGCATGTACATGGTGCCGGGCGC
>CAZXQD010000227.1:0-1949 GCA_964643405.1 uncultured Hyphomonas sp.
TCGCAGAAAACCAGGCGATCTCGTATGAACTGCACAAGGACGAACGCCGCGGCAAAACCTCGGCTGTCGACCTGAAAGTCCTCTAAGGCATTTCGCTCCGTCAGGAGTGAGGTCGCGGCGGCTGGAGCAATCCGGCCGCCGTTTTCATTCCGCGCATCACGCCCCCTCGACAAACCGGAAAACTGCGACTATCTAGCCGACAAGTCGAAATATATCGGCGGCGGGTCCGGAAACGGGTCCGCCGTTTTTCTTTATCTGGAACTGCCCCCGCCCCAATGATCGCCCTGACCGAACAGGAACGCCGCCTCTTGGACATCATCCGCCCCGTTGCGGATCGTCTGGGTATGGAAGTCGTACGCCTGCGCGTCTCGGGCGGTCGCCGGCCCCACCTTCAGGTGATGGCCGAGAAGGCCGGCGGCGCGCCGACCGATGTCGAAGACTGTGCCCGCCTCAGCCGCGCCATGGGCCCGGTTCTGGAAGAGGCCGATCCGATCCCCGAGGCCTACATCCTTGAGGTCTCGACTCCCGGCATCGACCGTCCGCTCACCCGGCCCGGCGATTTCGGCCGCTGGATCGGCCACACGGCGCGCATCGAACTTGCGCGGCCGATTGACGGTCGCCGCCGCTTCACCGGTACCATCGTGTCGGAAGGGGAGGACGGCGTGCATATCGAACTGGACGACGAGACCGAACTGGTCGCCGGCGTCCATGAAATGAGCCGGGCCAGCCTTGTGCTGACGGACGAACTGATCGAAGCGGCGCGTGCGGCCGGCAACCTGCCGCCCCAGCCGGATGAAGACGAAGACATGCTCGCCGATTTCGAGATCGACGAGAGCGAAGACACTGAAGACGAAGAGACAGGAGATCTCCAATGACCACCGTAGGCGTTTCCGCCAACCGGCTTGAAATCCTGCAGATCGCCAAGGCGGTCGCGGAAGAGAAATCGATCGACCAGCGCATCGTGATCGAAGCGATGCAGGAAGCCATCGAGAAAGCTGCCAAGGCGAAATACGGCCAGGAGCACGACATCCGTGCCAAGATCGATCCCGCGACCGGCGAACAGACGCTGTGGCGCGTGCAGACGGTCGTTGATGATGCGAACTTCGAAGATGAAGCCAAGCAGCTGCGCCTTGCCGAAGCCAAGAAGATCGACCCGGCGCTCGTTGTCGGCAGCGAACTTAAGGAAGAGCTTCCTCCTTTCGACTTCGGCCGCGTCGCCGCCCAGACTGCCAAGCAGGTCATCACGCAGAAGGTGCGCGATGCCGAGCGTGAACGTCAGTACAATGAATACAAGGACCGCGTCGGCGAAGTCATCAACGGTATCGTCAAGCGCGTCGAATATGGCCATGTCATCGTCGACCTTGGCCGCGCCGAAGGCATCATCCGCCGCAATGACGGTATCCCGCGCGAGAACTTCCAGCCGAACGACCGTGTCCGCGCTTACCTCTACAAGGTCAGCCGCGAACTGAAGGGTCCGCAGATCTTCCTGTCGCGCGCAGCGCCGGATTTCATGCGCAAGCTGTTCGCCCAGGAAGTTCCGGAAGTCTACGAAGGCGTCATCCAGATCAAGGCCTGTGCCCGCGATCCGGGCTCTCGCGCCAAGATCGGCGTCATCTCGAACGATTCGTCGATCGATCCGGTCGGCGCCTGCGTCGGCATGCGCGGTGCGCGCGTGCAGGCCGTTGTCGGCGAGCTTTCGGGCGAGAAGATCGACATCATTCCTTGGAACTACGATGCTGCCACGTTCATCGTGAACGCGCTGCAGCCGGCCGAAGTCTCGAAAGTGGTGCTCGACGAAGACGAGCGCCGCGTCGAAGTGGTGGTCGCCGATGACCAGTTCCCGCTGGCGATCGGTCGCCGCGGCCAGAACGTGCGCCTCGCTTCGCAGCTGACTGGCTGGCAGATCGACCTGATCACCGAGTCGGCCGATTCCGAGCGCTACCAGAAGG
>CAZXQD010000228.1:0-1896 GCA_964643405.1 uncultured Hyphomonas sp.
AGAGGATGGCCGGGATCACGCGGTCCGGCGGGCGATGTCCGTCGGCGAAAGTCTTGATGTTGATGATCACCTTCTCGCCCATCTCGGTGCGGCCCTCGATGGTGGACGAGCCCATGTGCGGCAGCAGCAGCACGTTCGGCAGGCCGAGCAGATCGGGGTTTACCGAGGGCTCGCGCTCGAACACGTCCAGCCCGGCGCCGGCGAGCTTGCCGCTGCGAATGGCGCGCGCGAGTGCGGCCTCGTCAATCACTTCGCCGCGCGCCGTGTTGATGATGTAGGCCTCCGGCTTCATCAGGCTCAGGCGGCGCGAATTGATGAGGTGGAAGGTTGCCGGCGTGTGCGGGCAGTTGACCGAGACGATGTCCATCCGCGCCAGCATCTGGTCGAGCGAATCCCAGTATGTCGCCTCCAGGCCTTCCTCGATGCGCGGGCCGACCGGCTTGCGGTTGTGATAATGGATCTGCATGCCGAACGCCTTGGCGCGGCGCGCGACGGCCTGGCCGATACGGCCCATGCCGATGATGCCGAGGCGTTTGCCGGACAGGCGCCGCCCCATCATCCAGGTCGGCGTCCAGCCATCGAACTTGCCGCTCTCCATGATCTGCACGCCCTCATGCAGGCGGCGGGGCACGGCCAGGATCAGCGCCATGGCGACATCCGCCGTGTCATCCGTCAGCACGCCCGGCGTATTGGTCACGGTGATGCCGCGCTGCACGGCGCTGGCCACGTCGATATTGTCCACCCCTGCCCCGAACTGGGCTATCAGGCGCAGCTTCTCGCCGGCCCGGGCCATCAGGCGCCCGTCGATCCGGTCCGTCACCGTCGGCACCAGCACATCGGCGGTCTGCATCGCCTCGGCCAGCTGTTCCGCGGTCAACGGGACATCGGCCTCGTTCAACCGGGCATCGAACAGCTCTTTCATCCGCAGTTCCACCGGGGCCGGCAGCTTGCGGGTGACGACGACTTTCAGCTTCGATGCCGGCATGGGACTCCCGTGGATCTTTCTTATTGTCATTGCCGCTTACCAGAGCATCTGCCCCGCGCCAATGACCCGCTGTTTTACCTCGGATTCATGTAGGGCGTTGTACAAGAACGTCTCCCAGTATTTCAGGATCGCTGCACATGAAACGGGCAGTTTTCGCACTCGCCGTGCTGTTGGCCGGCCCGTCGCTGCCTTTCGCCTCCGCTGAAGGGCAGGAAGAGGTGCAGATCAGCCGGTTCTCGGGCAAGCCCGTGCCACGTTTCGAATCCCTGCGCCACGAGAAGGTGAACGGCCGGGTCGGCCCCGGCGAGGACTATCCAGTGCGCTGGGAATATGCCCGCAAAGGCTTGCCGATGCTGATCCTTAAGGAAAGCGGGGACTGGCGTTATGTGCAGGACCCGCAGGGCGACGAGGTCTGGATCAAGCGGACCCAGCTGGCGGCCCGCCAAAATGCCGTGGCGATGGCCGATTTCGTGCTGAAGGCCGGGCGCGCGCCGGACAGCGCCGATGTCGCCAATATTGGCGCCGGCGCACTGTTGGAGCTCGGAACCTGCGACGCCGACCAGTGCCAGGTCACCGCCGGCAGTTTCCGAGGCTGGGCTCCGCGCCGCCAGCTCTGGGGCGCCACCGCGACAAAAGGTTGACTTTGACCCCGGCACCGGGTGGGAAGGCGCCTGACTTTACAGCCTTTCACAGGATGCCGCCCATGTCCGGTCCCCACGATTTCCACACGCCCAAATCGTCCTACACCAAGGAAGACCTGCTCCAGTCCGGCAAGGGTGGCTATTTCGGCCCCGGCAACGCCCAGCTTCCCGAACCGCCGATGCTGATGATGGACCGGATCACCGAGATCAGCACCGATGGCGGCCCGTTCGGCAAGGGCCACGTGGTCGGCGAACTCGATATCCACCCGG
>CAZXQD010000229.1:0-1586 GCA_964643405.1 uncultured Hyphomonas sp.
GACGGCACCTGCGCACAGGCGGCCGTAGCGACCGAGAAGAAACAAATCCCAAGCAATCCACGCATCCGGTCCTCCTGAGCTTACCTTGGATTGCATGCGGCCGGACCAACAGCAATCAAAATTGCCGATGCGCCGATGCGGTACCTACACTCGGTCGCTTCGCGGCAAGCGCAGGTAAAAAGGCTGTACCGCGAACCGTAGATCGACGGAGCCCGTGAGGAGGGGCAGCCGTTCGGCACCTGATGTCATCGCAGTTCCATTGGTATTGTCCATTCTCCGGGTATCCATTTTCGGCGAAGTCCGGCCCGGCGGTATTGATGTTACTGAATGACTGGAATGAGGCGACCCTGCCGGATGCCAATCCCTACGATTGGAACCGACTTGGCCCTAAACCGCCGGTCGCTAGGCAACGAGACTTTGGTCTGAAAGTCCTGGGTCAGGTCAGGCGCGGCCTACATACACGCTCCGAACTCGCCGCAGATATAGGCCAAAGACCACTGTACGAGCGCAGCACTCAGTATGGGCAAGTAGACGACTGCTATTACGGCGCGCGAGAGCCGATCTATAGGCAATACAAGAATCCCGAGAAGGCCGACGGCAATACTCGCCGCAAGCGCAACAAATTCGAGCATTCCGCCTTGCCAACTCCAAAAATCGTAGGTGCGAGACAGCCACAGATAGCTCGTAGAAATCAAAAACGGGGCAAGCAGAGCTAGCGCACCGCCAAACGCTGCGCGACCAACTCGTCCGACACGTTGTTCGCTGTTTGCCATCTTGTTCCTTTGCTCACCGCGGAAGCATGGCTCTCGTTCTCTTGGTGTCAACGTGAGTCTGCTTACGGCGAACTCCGGCCCGCAGCTGGTGAAGCGGCCGAATGACAGGACCTAGGCGACCCTGCCGTTTGCCGAACCCGATGATCGGAACCGACTTGGCCCATTCTTGCCGGTCACTGCAACCTGATGCCTTTCAAACTGGCATGTGTTAGTTGCAGCCCATGTTCCTTTCGATTGCCACTACGCACCGCCCCGCCACTGACCTAGGCTTTCTGCTGATGAAGCACCCTGAGCGGGTGCATGATGTCGATGTGAGTTTCGGCAAGGGCATCCTGTTTTTTCCCGAAGCAAATGAGGATAGGTGCGAGGCAGTACTCATCCTCGATGTCGATCCCGTCGGTCTGGTCCGGGGGCGCGGCATGTCGGACGGATTGCTCGATCAATACGTAAATGATCGTCCATACGCGGCGACCTCATTTCTATCGGTCGCGCTCAATCGCGCCTTTCGGACGGCTATGACGGGCGTGTCACGAGAACGGCCCGAGTTGGCCGCGTCACCTCTACCCCTGGAGCTCCGTGTGACTCCGTTGCCGGCACGCGGAGGCGAAGCATTGGTGCGGTCGCTGTTTGAGCCGCTCGGGTGGACGGTCGAACTCGAACGCGTTGCTGGGCCGGGCGGCGCATCAAGATACGTCGACCTGAAACTCCGCGGCGAAATGCGAGTCGCTGACGCCTTGGCCCATCTCTATGTTCTGATCCCCGTGCTCGACGAAACAAAACACTATTGGGTGGGGGATGACGAAGTCGAGAAAT
>CAZXQD010000229.1:1596-1821 GCA_964643405.1 uncultured Hyphomonas sp.
CCGGACATCCGCAGAAAGAGTTGATTGCAAAGCGCTACTTGAAGAACCGTGGTGCACTGACTCGCGCCGCATTGGCGCGCCTTGCACCAGAAGCTGAAGAAGAGGGTATTGAAGCCGAGCCGCGTCTAACCCCGGAAGAAGCAATAGAGCGACCGATCCGGCTGAACGACCTCCGGATGGATTCAGTCATGGCGGCGCTTCGCGAAGTGGGTGCCACCTCCGTTG
>CAZXQD010000230.1:0-1816 GCA_964643405.1 uncultured Hyphomonas sp.
GTCGTAGATCATGCCAACCACTCCCGCGCGGCATTCGCCTTGCTATGCACCGATTGATGACACGGACGGCAGAGCGTCACGGCGTTGTCCAGATCGAAGCGACGAGCCTCATTCCCAGCCCAGGGCGTGATGTGGTGAGCGTGAAGGCTGCGCGCCCCGCGCTTGCCGCCGCCGCAGCGCCGGCACCTGTAGCCGTCGCGCGCCAACACGGTGGAGATGAACTCCTTGCCCTTCGCCTGCGCGTACGCGCGCTGCCGCTCCGGCGAGGATCCGTCCACATATCGAGGATTGGCCGCCCCGGTCTTGCCGAACATCGGATTCGCCTCACCGACGACGCCCCAATGCTTCGCGGCCCTTACCTCGCTCATCGTCCGCCGCGGAATGGCGTGGCGCGCAAGCCAGTGGAGTATCGCGTTCTCGGTGACGCCATGCTCGGCGGCGATGTCGGACGCCGACCGCCCGTTCTCGACGTACTCGCGCTGCAGATAGTCACGCTCGCGGAACGCAGCGGGCGGGCGCCAGTGCGTGCCCGGCAAGAACCGCCCGCCGCTATCCCGATCACATCTTTGGCTTGATGCCACGGCGGGCCAACTCCTCCAGAACCTTCCGTTTCGTGGTGTCGGTCAAGTCCTGCCGCAGCGTCACCGCGCCATCAAACAGGTATTGGCGCAGCCCCCAATACGGGGGCGACGTGACGCACGTCTGCACGCTGCCGGCCGGGATCGTCGGCAGCATCGCGAACACGTCGCCCTGCAGGATGCGGACGCTCACGCCGCCTCCCGCTGCGCATCGAGCCCGAAGTACGGCCGCGGGTGCTCCCCCGGCACGCCCACGAACCGCATTCCCGGCGCGAAGTACAGCCCGAACCGACCCCGCGCCCCGTAGTTGCGCTGCGACTCGATCGTCAGCGCGACGTCGTACTTCGCCTCGTCCACCGCCTCGCCGGACTCCTGCGCCAGGTGCTTGCGCTTGTTCAGGTGGACGGTCACGACGTTCTCCGGCAGGTCGACGATTCCCGAACTGCCCCGCGCCGCGTACATGCTCGGCGGGCTGAAGTCGTCCTGGGCCGGCTTGCGCGCGTGCGCGATCAGGTGAATGTGCGTCGCCGCGGACTTGTGCGCCAGGTGCTGCAGGCGGTCGACGAAGTCCTTCTGCGCGTCGAGGTCCTCCTCGCCGATGCCGCACTTCATGAGCGAGTCGACCAGGATGTGATGCACCCCGAGCTCCTCGATCGCGTAGGCCACGACCCCGAGTACGAGCTTCGGGCTTAGTCGCGACTGCTTGTCGAGGATCCAGAGGCGTTTGTTCGCCCACGACGCCCACCCGCGGACGTAGCGGTCCGTCGGGGTCTCGGCGCCGGCGCACTGCTTCACCTTCCGCCGCAGGACTTCGATCGCCGGGAACTCCGGGCTGATCACGAAGCACTTGCGGTTCTGCGCCATCAGCCCGCAGAAGATCTCGGACAGGACCGAGCTCTTGCTGTGGCCCTTGTAGCCGAACCACAGGGTCATTTCCCGCGGCCGCAGGTCCAGCCGCCCCTGCAGTTTCTGCCACGGCAGCCGGTCGCCGGGCTCGGTCTCGCCGCGGGCGAAGGCCTGCACCAGGTCGTCGACGAAGGCGCCGGCCGGCACCACGAGGGCCTTCGCCTCGGCCCGCTCGAGGTACTCGTCGAAGTTGATGTCGTCGGGGACGATGTTGGCGAAGGTCATCAGAACTCCCCGGGCGCGACCTGGAAGCACGCGATGCCGGCGTCGCGCCACATCTGCACCACCCGCGCGCGGTCGTCGAACACTGCCGTCAGGCGACGCCACTCGGG
>CAZXQD010000231.1:0-1758 GCA_964643405.1 uncultured Hyphomonas sp.
AGCCTGCGGATCAGGGCGGCGTCCTCAGTCAAGGGTGGCACGAGGATAACCCCCGCAAGGTCAGGTTCCCCGCGCAGGAGAACGAGCGACTCAGGACCTCCGGTCGCCTCCTCGAAGATGGCGTTGAAGCCCTCGGCATTGCAGCGCTGCAGCACGCCAATCTGTATCTCGCTCGTATAGTTGCGGGAGGGGTTGGAATAAAACACCGCGATCAGGCGGCTCTGCGCGGCGCGCAGGTTGCGCGCATAGGGGTTCGCCCGGTAGCCCAGCGTCTTGACGGCCTCCATGACCCGGTGCCGCGTCGGTTCGCGGACGTTCGGCTCGCCGTTCAGCACGCGGCTGACGGTCTTGAAGGACACGCCTGCCTCACGCGCAACGTCAATGATCGTCGCTGGGCGTCTGTCGTGCACGTCGATGGTCTATCCCCCTGGCAAGGACGCTGGCGCTGGCGCGCCGCCTTTGCGGCCACCTTATTTGGCCTGCGGCGCCCGGCAAGCCCGCACCGCACAGGGCTCAGCTTTCGCGGCGCACCGCCGGGCGTAGTTCTTTCACCTTGCCGGGATGGGCAAACTCTTCCTTGAACCAGATCGCTTCGGGCGACTCGAAGAGCTGGCGCAGCCAGTTGATGAGGGAAGTGCCCTGCGGCAAACGGCGGGCACGCTCGGTATAGACGATCCAGAACCGGATCGGCGCGATCTCCGGCAATTCCAGCGGGATCAGCCGCGAATCCAGCGTGGCCATGTACGACGGCAGGATACCGATGCCGCCGCCATTGGCGCAGGACTCGGCGATTGCCGTGCCGGAATTCGTGATCAGGGCGAAATCGACCATCTTGCGCAGTTCGTTCATGCGCGGGGCCCAGCTTTCAACCTGGTTCACGTAGGCCTGGTGAAGAATGCAGCGGTGCTTGTAATACTCGAAGATGCTCTCGGGCTTGCCGAAGTCTTCAATGTATTTCTTGGAGGCGAAGCCCACGTAATGCTGCACACCCAGCCTGTGGGAAATCAGACCGCTGTCGCGCGGCTCGGTGAAGGTGATCGCGATGTCGGCTTCGCCGGAATGCAGGTCAGGCGTGTGTTCGCGCACGATCAGCTTCACCTGTACCTGGGGGTTCTGCTGGTGGAACTGGAACAGGCGCGGCGCAATCCAGTAAGGCCCAAGGCCGTCGCCGGTACAAAGCGTTATGCCGCCCGATACCGTTTCGCCCGTTTGCGCCGCCTCGCGCCGGAGAACTTCGGCCGCATTGGCCATGACTTCGACCTGCCGGAGTACCTGCTTGCCGATGACCGTCAGTTCGACGCCCCGGGTTGTGCGGGTGAAGAGCACCGTGCCGAGTTTGGCTTCGAGGTCATCGATCTTGCGGCTGATCGTCGGCGGCGATTCCCCCAATCGGGCGGCGGCGGCGCTCATGCTCGACATTTCGGCGACCACACGAAACACGCGCAGCGTATCCCAATCAAACCGGTCAATGGACATCAGGGAGCACCCGGAACTGTCTCCGGTCGGGGCTATCCCGGCCTTGGGGGGTGGTGTGGTCCTGCGCAAGCAGGCCGTCAACTAAAAAATGTATATGACGTTAAGTCATCGACTTCGGGTTGAAGCTTTTAGACCTTTCCGGTCACGAAACGACAGGCCTGCCCGATAGCAAGGCATCGAAATAGGCAATTGTCCGCACCAGGCCGTCGCGAAGCGGCACTTCCGGTTCCCATCCGAGCATCGCGAGCGCCGTGTCGATGTTCGGCTGGCGCTGCTTCGGGT
>CAZXQD010000232.1:0-1687 GCA_964643405.1 uncultured Hyphomonas sp.
GCTCCTCGCAGCTGTCGCAGTTCATGGACCAGACCAACCCGCTCTCCGAGATCACCCACAAGCGCCGCCTCTCGGCGCTTGGCCCGGGCGGCCTGACGCGTGAGCGTGCCGGCTTCGAGGTGCGCGACGTGCACCCGACGCACTATGGCCGCATCTGCCCGATCGAGACGCCGGAAGGTCCGAACATCGGCCTGATCAACTCGCTCGCCACGCACGCGCGCGTGAACAAGTATGGCTTCATCGAAAGCCCGTACCGCAAGGTCGTGAAGGGCAAGCTCACTTCCGAGGTCGTCTACCTCTCGGCCATGGAAGAATCGATCTACAAGATCGCCCAGGCCAACGCGGCTGTGAACGCGAAGGGCGAACTCGTGAACGAGTTCGTCAACGCCCGCGTCGCCGGCGAAGCCACGATGGTGTCCAAGGACGAGATCCAGTACATGGACGTCTCGCCGAAGCAGGTCGTCTCGGTTGCCGCCTCGCTGATCCCCTACCTCGAGAACGATGACGCCAACCGCGCGCTCATGGGCTCGAACATGCAGCGTCAGGCTGTGCCGCTCGTCCAGTCGGAAGCGCCGTTCGTCGGCACCGGCATGGAAGCGGTCGTGGCCCGCGACAGCCGCGCCGCCATCGTTGCCCGCCGGGCAGGGGTGGTCGAGCAGGTTGACGCGCTGCGCATCGTGGTGCGCGCCACCGAGGATATCGACGGCGCCAAGTCAGGCGTGGACATCTACCGCCTCGCGAAGTTCCGCCGCTCGAACCAGAACTCGTGCATCAACCAGCGCCCGATCGTCAAAGTCGGTGACATCGTCTCCAAGAACGACATCATCGCGGATGGTCCGTCCACGGACCTTGGCGAGCTGGCGCTCGGCCGCAACGTGCTCGTCGCGTTCATGCCCTGGAACGGCTACAACTTCGAAGACTCGATCCTGATCTCCGAACGCATCGTGAAAGACGACGTCTTCACCTCGATCCACATCGAGGAATTCGAAGTCGCCGCCCGCGACACGAAGCTGGGTCCGGAAGAGATCACGCGCGACATCCCGAACGTCGGTGAAGAAGCCCTCCGCAACCTCGACGAGGCCGGCATCGTTGCCGTCGGCGCCGAAGTGAAGGCGGGCGACATCCTCGTCGGCAAGGTCACGCCGAAAGGCGAAAGCCCGATGACGCCGGAGGAAAAACTCCTGCGCGCGATCTTCGGCGAAAAGGCCTCCGACGTGCGCGACACCTCGCTGCGTGTGCCCCCGGGCGATTCGGGCACGGTCGTGGATGTCCGCATCTTCAACCGTCACGGCATCGACAAGGACCAGCGCGCGCTCCAGATCGAGCGTGAGCAGATCGAACAGCTGCAGGAAGACAAGGAAGACGAACAGTCGATCCTCGAGCGCAACACCTATGCGCGTCTCCACGACCTGCTGGCCGGCAAGGAAGCGGCTGCGGGCCCGAAAGGCTTCAAGCCTGGCCGCATCACGGCCGCCGCGCTTGAAGAGCTGTCGGAAAAGCAGCTGTGGGACATCGAGCTGAAATCGGAGAAGGCGCAAGCCGAGCTGAAAGCCCTGCGCGAACAGTTCGACGCCTCGATCCGCGAACTCGAAGCCCGCTTCAATGACAAGGTTGAGAAGGTCCAGCGCGGCGACGACCTGCCTCCGGGCGTCATGAAAGTCGTCAAGGTCTTCCTCGCCGTGAAGCG
>CAZXQD010000233.1:0-1645 GCA_964643405.1 uncultured Hyphomonas sp.
AAGAGGTCGATGAATGGGTGAAGTCCGGTGGTGCGGCTGACGACGAAGGCCGAAATAAGAGATGACCAGCTCGCCATCGACCTTCGAGCGCCTTGTCGACGAAATCGGAGCGCTGCAAAGCAAGCTGGTCCTGGTGGTGGGCCGTCCAGGTAGCGGAAAGACCGCGCTACTTGCTGATCTGGCCGATCAGCGCAGCACCAAAGTGCTTAACGTAGGCAGTGCTCTGGGAAAGCGACTGGCTGTGTTGCCTTCAAAACAGCGTGCGCTCAAGGCGCCTGTCCTCCTGCGCGAACTGGCGGACGAACATGCTGACGGCGATCTGCTTCTGTTTGACAACATCGAGTTGCTGTTCGATCACACCTTAAAGCTCGATCCGCTGGACCTGCTCAAGCGCCATGCCCACGTGCGCAGGGTCGTCGCGGTCTGGCCGGGTGAGTTGCGAGAGGGTCGATTGACCTACGCCGAGTTGGGGCATCCGGAACATCAGGATTACGGATTAGATGGTCTGGTCTCGTTCGAAATCGAATCGGTCGGATAAATAGGGGAACGTATGCGCTACGGGGATCTCATTCAGTTCGAGGCGATTGAATCAGTCATTCAATTGCTCGACGCCAACAGGCCGGACGAGGCCAAAAAGCTGGTTGCCACCTACGTCATTTCCGATGACATGGCCGACCGCATCACCAAGCAGATTATTCCCCAGCTTTCGTTCGACGAATCCGTCGATCACAAGGGTGTTCTTGTCGTCGGCAACTACGGCACCGGTAAGTCGCATCTGATGTCCGTGCTATCGCTCGTGGCCGAAGATGCTGTGTTCGCTCAGATGATCCGGCACCCCAAGGTGGCCGACGCTGCAGGCGCGATTGCCGGCAAGTTCAAGGTACATCGAATCGAAATCTCCAGTCAGATGTCCTTGCGCGACATCATCACGCAGGAGCTGGAGAGCTTTCTGGAGAATCAGGGCGTCTGCTACACCTTCCCGCCCGTCGATAAGGTCGTCAACAACAAGGCCGCTTTCGAGGAAATGATGGCGGCCTTCGCCGAGGTTCATCCCGGTCATGGCGTTCTTCTCGTGGTCGATGAGTTCCTGGAGTTTCTGCGTTCCCGCAAAGATCACGACCTGGTTCTCGACCTGTCTTTCCTGCGCGAAATCGGTGAAGTCGCCAAGCACCTGCGCTTCCGTTTCGTGGCGGGTGTGCAGGAGGCGATCTTCGATAGCAGCCGCTTCCAGCATGTGGCTGACAGCCTGCGCCGCGTGAATGAGCGCTTCACTCAAGTTCTGCTTGCCCGCCAGGACGTGAGTTTTGTAGTGGCCGAGCGCCTCCTGAAGAAGTCGGCCGATCAGCACGACAAGATCCGCAACTACCTCACGCCGTTCGCCAAGTTCTATCACAACATGAACGAGCGGATGGACGAGTACGTCCGTCTGTTCCCGGTGCATCCCGACTACATCGGCACGTTCGAGCGTCTGGTCTTTACCGAGAAGCGCGGCGCATTGGTGACCTTGCGTGACCAGATCCAGGCCATTCTCAAGGAAGACGTGCCGGGTGATCGCCCTGGCCTGATTGGCTTCGACAAGTTCTGGGATATCGTCACCTCCAACTCGGTACTGCGCTCCGACCCGAACATCGGTCCTGTCTTGAAA
>CAZXQD010000234.1:0-1635 GCA_964643405.1 uncultured Hyphomonas sp.
CGCCATTGAATGGAAACGGATTGCTGAATTTGTGAAGGAGCTCAACGGGGGCGATTGGCCGCCGACCGGTTGATGATCCACCCTGCGCTGCTATCCTCCGGCAATGCCCAACGGAATCGACCAGCTCTATCGGACCGCGATCGAGAAGCTCGCCAAAAGCGCTGATGCCGATATCGAGCATCTCCGCCGCGCAGTGATCCGGGGCGACGGTGTACCCCTTGAACCCGATCCACGCCTTCTCGCCGAGGCGTCCGGTAAAGACGCGGATTGGGGGGAATATGCGTTTGGCGAACTCCGCGCATTTGGCTTCATTGTGGCAGATGTGGCTAGGTTTGTTTGGTATCGGCCGACGAAGAACGAAATGTGGGAGCGGCAGGCGGTTCTAGCCGGGATCGAGGCTACGGCTATCGTCAGACTGGTCTCGATGGACCTTTCTCCTGCCATCCCTGAAATACAGAGGCGGCTAGAAGCATTCGACCGAACTACGGCTTCCGGCAAAGCGCTCGCCTCACTCCTCGCGCACCAGAAATTGATGGTCAGTGTCGTCGCAGCGACAGGCGAAGTCGCCACGCTCGAGGAATATGCAAGGCGCGCCAGCGTTGCACAGGTCTATGCGCGAGCAGCGACCCTGGAGCTGACGGATGTAGAGGGCATGACGACATCTGCCCGAACCATGGTCCAATTGCTTTGTAAGGGCGACGCGCGCGATTGCGCTGCCGCTGCGACTGCCATGCGGATCCACCCCCGGCAGCCCGCCTTTGCGGCTTGAGATGTGAGCGCTGCTACAAGGGATGCGCGGCCACGCCGGCATCACTCAGTGGACCAAGCAGCGGGCGCGCAGCCTTCGTACTCCCTGTATACGTCGGCAATCCGCTGACCTGGGGCTCGATGGCCTGAAGGGCGTGATACTGGGCGCTTTTTGGAAAGTCTTTGCGCTCCATCTGCTCGATCAACTTGTGGAGCGCCGGCGCGGTTGAATCGAAGAAGAAGCGGCTCGCTTTCCGTACGCCATCAAGATTACCCGCGCGCGCCGCGACCAGATAGCTGTCCGCAGCTTCAACCAGGAAACCCGTGCGCTCGGCATAGATGTCCGAGAGCCAGAGTAGCCTGAAAAAGGCCTGCGGGATGAACTGCTCGACCAGCTCGGACAAGGTGCTCTGCGGTCCTCCCAAAATGATCGTCGCGAAGGACATCGCCCCGAGAAAGAACGCCTCATCCTCCACTGCATGGCTGCGGACGTCCTTCTCAAGGCTCTCGGCCACCGCCTGCAACCGCGAACCTCCCGCCAATGCCAGACGAAGGGCGCCGATCTCGACGATCGCTCCCAGCGCAAGGCGCCATTCCTCGATCTGTTCTCTCGTGAAGGTCGAAACAACATAGGCACGACCACGCTTGGTGAGATAGCCCCCGACACCCAGCGACACCAGAAGATGGCGAGCCATCGACAACGACACGCCGGTATGCGCGACAATGTCGTCAGCGGTCATCGACGTACCGGGCGGCAAGTCGCCCAGCATGACCCGCTCACGCAGCTCGATATAGGTCGCGTCAATCTTCGACAGCATGAATTCCCCACGGCCCGCCAGACATGGCGCTTGCCGCTCTCTCCGGGTTTCAACTTAGCATAACGCCTGC
>CAZXQD010000235.1:0-1623 GCA_964643405.1 uncultured Hyphomonas sp.
ACCGCACCGGTGCCGACAATGCGATGCTGGGCAACCAGCGCCTGCTGCAGGCGGTCTTCTCGGAGGATGTGCTGCAGAACAAGCGCAATACCGAGGCGATCGAGGTTGCCCCGGGTGTGCTGGTCGGCGCCCGCGTCGCGGAACACAAGCCGACGACGGTCCAGCCCTTCGACCAGGTCAGCGCGGCGCTGGTGAAGAAACTGACGCTGCAGCAGGCGGGACAGCTGGCCGCCCAGGAGGGCCGTGCCCGCCTCGAGGCGCTGCGCCAGGGCAAGGAGGTCCAGCTGGCCTGGAGCACGCCGCAGCTGGTCGGCCGTGGTGACCCGAAAGGCCTCCCGGGTGAAGTGCTGCGCCAGGCCTTCAAGGCCGATACCGGCAAGCTGCCGTCCTATTCGGGGACGGAAATTCCGGGCGGCGGTTATGCGCTGGTGCGGGTCAGCAAGGTGCAGGACGTGGCTGAAGGCGCCAAGGACAAGCAGAACGCCATCGCGCAGACCCTGCGCCAGGTCGCGGCGCAGGCGGAACTGGCGGCCTACCTGGGCAGCCTGAAGAAAAAGACCGAAACCAGGATCCGCGCAGAAGCCATCGAGCGGAAGTAGGTGGCGGCGGGCGCAGGCGGGCCGTGCGCGACGGCCGCCTGAGCTTGCGCCTTATTCCCCGCGCATGCCGCCGACGACGGTGCTGAAGCCGCAGTCGACGTAGGTGATCTCCCCGGTCACGCCGGCCGCCAGGTCGGAGAGCAGGAAAGCGGCGGCATTGCCGACATCATCGATCGTGACGTTGCGCCTCAGCGGCGCGTTGTCCTCGACAAACTTGAGTATCTTCCCGAAACCACCGATACCGGCCGCCGCCAGGGTCTTGATCGGACCCGCGGAAATCCCGTTGACGCGGATGCCCTTCGGGCCGAGATCGCTGGCCAGGTAGCGCACGCAGGCTTCCAGGCTCGCCTTGGCCAGCCCCATCACGTTGTAATTGGGCACGGTGCGCTCGGCACCGAGGTAGGTGAGGGTCAGCATGGCGCCGGACCTGCCGGCCATCAGGGGCGCAGCCCCTTTCGCGAGCGCGGCGAAGCTGTAGCTGCTGATGTCATGGGCCATGGCAAAGGCCTCGCGGGACAATCCGTCCAGGAAATCCCCCTTCAGCGCTTCACGCGGCGCGAAGGCAATCGAATGCAGCAGGCCGTCGAGGCCGCCCCATTCCGACTTCAACGAATCGAAGAGCGCGGCAATCTGCGCGTCACTGGTGACGTCGCAGGGCAGCACCGGCGCGGACCCAAACTCGGCTGCGAGTTTCACCACACGCTCGCGGATGTCCTCACCCTGGTAGGTGAAGGCGAGCTGCGCGCCCTCACGGCTCGCAGCCTTGGCGATGCCGTAGGCGATCGAGCGGTTGGAGAGGAGTCCGGTGATCAGGATTTTCTTGTCTTGCAGGAACGCCATGATGCTCCTTCGGGTGTGCGTCAGGTAGGTTGCGACCGATTATAACCAGAAGCTGCGGCAGCCATTATCAGCTACACTTTCCAGCGATGACCCGCATCCGCCACGGCTTGTTGTCACTGTTGCTCGCGCTTGTTGCGGGATGTGGCGGGTCGCCGTGGAACGATCCCTATCCGGCTGCGGATGC
>CAZXQD010000236.1:0-1613 GCA_964643405.1 uncultured Hyphomonas sp.
GCTCAATCAACGGCCCCTTCGACATCCGCAAGTTGAGCATCTCCTATATCAGTTTCGACGGAGACGACGTCGTCGATGGTATAGCCTACGATGGCAATTCGCTGGAAATCGACGGATACTCGTCCGACGGCAAAGGCATGATGTTCTATGTTGGTGACTTGCGCACCTCGTCTGCCGAAAGCACAGCTGAAATTGCAGACGGCCCGGCGGCAGCGCCGCCCGGCCGCTTGCGCCTGCTCGCCGGCTCTGTCTGGCCTTCGATCAGCACGACTCTGAAAGCGATCTTTTCGTTGTTCGGTTTTCCGGTCTTCCTGCTCGCGATGATCGGCGCCGCCAAATACCTTCAGCTCTTCAACCTGATTGAACTCAAAGGCCTCGCGCTTCGCATCATTGAAACCCAAGCCGACATACTTGATCAGATCGCCGAGGCTGCCGCCGACTACGGGGTGAAGTTCCCCGCCGTCCTTGCCGACGCTGCAGTGATGTACCTTTCCGTCGGAAACACGATGGCAAGGGCCGAGAAAGATGATCTTGTCAGCGTCGACAATGACGACCTAAACCATTGGGAACTGTTCAAGGAGTGGATCTCGAAGGGCCGCGTCGATTCGCTCGTGCTCAGCCTGCCGAAGATCGCCCGCGACGGTTTCGTGCGCCTGTTCTGGCCGCTTATGGTCCTCTATCGCCTGAAAACACCTTTCGTTGTGACCGGTCCCGGCCCGACAGGCGACACGATCAACTCCTCCGTTCCCCGCCGCGAACTTGTGGACTTCGCGCAAATGGTGACCGAGGCGCACGGCACCTGGAAAGGCCAATCGATCCAGGATTTCCGGCAGATCTTCCTTTGGCATGTGATCCTCGTCGCCGGGGCAACGGCGCTGAGCGCGCACGCCTTCCGCTTGATGGGCTGACCGGCCCGCTTGCCCCTCGCCCCGGCCTGCGCCACAACGCCCTCATGACAACGCATTTCAAGACTTTCGGCGTCATCGGCGCCGGCGCATGGGGCACCGCGATTGCCCAGATGCTGGCCCGCGAGGGCCAGTCCGTCCTCCTCTGGGCGCTGGAGCCGGAGGTGGCGGGTGCCATCAACACCGCGCGCGAGAACACCGTCTTCCTCAAGGGCGTCACCCTGAAACCGCAGATCCGAGCGACCAACCGGCTTGAAGACCTCGGCAACGCCGACGCCCTCTTCGCCGTCGCCCCGGCTCAGCATACGCGCGCAACCCTCCGTGCCCTGAAGGCTTCGCTGCGCCCCGGTGTGCCGGTCGTACTCTGCTCCAAAGGCATCGAACTCTCCACGGCCCGCTTCATGACCGATGTCCTGGCCGAGGAACTGCCGCAAGCCACGCCTGCCGTGATGTCCGGCCCCAGCTTCGCCATCGACGTTGCGCGCGGCCTGCCTACGGCCGTCACGCTCGCGATGCGTGACGCTGTCCTTGGCGCAGAACTGATCCAGGCGATCTCCACGCCCACGTTCCGGCCTTATCTGGGTACGGATCTTCTCGGCGCAGAAATCGGCGGGGCCGTGAAGAACGTCCTCGCCATCGCCTGCGGCATCGCGCTCGGCAAGGGCCTCGGCCGCTCCGCCCACGCCGCGCTCATTGCGCGCGGCTATG
>CAZXQD010000237.1:0-1552 GCA_964643405.1 uncultured Hyphomonas sp.
CCAGACCTCGAAGTAGAAACGCTCGACGAGGCGTTTGGATGGGCTTTCCATGCTTTTCCCCGGTCAGGCTGCCGCCTTGCGCACCGGAGATGAAGCCCACGGCTTGATCTTCGCGAGCGCCTTGCTCAGCCCCGCGCGGGCGATCTCAGTGTCGTGGTCGGCCTGCAAGCGCAACCACCAGCCGTCCGAGAGGCCGAAGAAACGACACAGCCGCAAATCCGTATCCGCCGTGATGCCGCGGCGTCCCGCGATGATGTCGCCGATGCGTTGAGCAGGGACGCCGATTTCCTTCGCCAGCCGGTAGTTGCTCATGCCCAGCGGCCTGAGAAACTCTTCGACCAGCATTTCGCCGGGGCTGACGGGCTTCAGTTTCTTGGCCATCGTCTCACTCTCCGCTCAATGATAGTCCACGATCTCGACATCCTCGGCGCCTTCCTTCCAGCGGAAGCAGATGCGGAACTGGTCGTTCACCCGCACGCTCCATTGCCCCGCCCGATCTCCCCTCAGAGCTTCAAGGCGGTTGCCCGGTGGCGCGCGCATGTCCTCTATCCGCCTGGCCAGATCGAGCTGCTTGAGCTTGCGAAGCGCGGGACGTTCGACATTCACGAAACGCCGTACGCGCCCCAAGTTGAACAGGCTCTCCGTGTCGGCGCACTTGAACGACTTAATCGCCACGTATGTATAGTAACGATTTCCGTTAATATCGCAAGACGTTATTAGTGCTCCAGCCCGGCGTTCGCATGGCAAAGGCCGGCGCCGCAATCGTCCAGATCGATCGGTCTCTGTGGAAGTGCGGGTGGCCGAAGTCCTAACCGACGTGCCGCACATACTGCAGCGCCGCCACTCCCGAAAACTTGTCGGTCTTGGGCGTGGTATTTTTCGACAGGACCTGTTCGGCGACGCGCTTGGAGGCTTCGTTGTCGGCCGCGACGACGGCTTCAATGCAGAGTTTCGGCACTCCGTTGCGCGCAAGCCCGGCCTTCAGCTCAACGATCGCCGCTTCAACAAGCACCTTGGCGAGCCCTTTCCGTCTGAACTGCTCGGGTACTGCGTAGCCGATCTGAAAGCACGGCGTGCCTTCGATCGGCTCGACGTTCGCCAACACGACGATCGCCTTCACTGTCTTTCCCTCGAGCCGGGCATAGGTCAGGCGTCTGCCGTTCTGATCCTGATAGACGAACACGGTCGGATCGAGCGCCGCACGCTGCGGGCGAATTTCTTCGCTGTTCAGCGCCGCCTGAAACGACGGCAGCGCATCCGAAGGGTCGATCATCGCCCGCATGCGCGCTCCTACCAGGTTCGTCCGATCAGCCTACCTGATCGGGGCGGTGGATATATCGGCGAGCTGGCGACGACGATTCGTGAACGTGAACGGAACGCGAAAGCGTCTGGTCACCGCGACGGAGGATGTCTAACTCGCCTTTCCACAGAGTCGATCGACCGTTCGCCCGCCAGGCATCGAATGCAAGCAGGCCAGCGACTTATCGATGTTCAGGAGAATGGTGCCCAGGGGCGGGATCGAACCACCGACACTGCGATTTTCAGTCGCATG
>CAZXQD010000238.1:0-1530 GCA_964643405.1 uncultured Hyphomonas sp.
GATGGCGGCCCGTTCGGCAAGGGCCACGTGGTCGGCGAACTCGATATCCACCCGGACCTCTGGTTCTTCAAATGCCACTTCCCCGGCGACCCCGTGATGCCCGGCTGCCTCGGCCTGGACGCCATGTGGCAGGCGGTCGGCTACTGGCTTGGCTGGTCCGGCTCGCCCGGCAAGGGCCGCGCCCTCGGTGTCGGCGAAGTGAAATTCACCGGCGAGATCACCCCGGACAAGAAGCTCGTGCGCTACGAAATCGACATCAAGCGCGTGCGCCGCGGCAAGCTGAACCTCGGCATCGCCGACGGCCGCGTCTATGTCGACGGTGAACACGTCTACACAGCGCTGGACATGAAAGTCGGCCTCAAGAACCTTGAAGCCGAAGGCTGAGCGCGCGGCTCACCGCCGCCGCAGGGTCCTTACCCGCCCGTGAGGCGAACTCCGCCAGCGCGCCGGATCAGGCGCCCGGCAGGCCCATCGACCAGGCGGGCTCAAGGAAGATCGCGATAATCACGAAGAGGGCGATGGCGAGGCGCATGGGGCGTGTCCGGAGCTGGCGTCTGGCGCTTCCGGGTGCAGGAAACGTGCCGGATTGCCCGGACGCGTTTGCGCCGTGACTGACAACCGGGGGCAAGTGGAGTAAGCTCCGGCCATCAGGTTGGGAGGGTGGCATGATCAACTGGAAAATCGGCGCTGCGGCATCGCTGCTGGCAGTTCTGGCAGGCGGACCGGCTGCGCCGCCCCGGAACGCCCCTCCGCCTTTCCTTGATCCGGCCGTTCTTGCCAACGCACGCTGCCTCAATCCACAGGCTGACCGCGGGGGACTGGCCGCCTTCCTCGGCGCAGCGCAGGCTTATGCGCAGACCATGCCTCTCGCTGCCGCAGCGGGCGGAAACCTCACGGGCTATGTGACCCGGTATCCGGTCACAACCGCGAGCCCCGAAGCGCAGGATCTGTTCGACAAGGGCCTGTCATTGGTTGTCAGTTTCAATCACGAGGCCGGCGTCGCGAAATTCCGCGAGGCGCAGGCCGCCGACCCCGGCTGTGCGATGTGCTACTGGGGCGAGGCATATGCCCTGGGCAGCAACATCAACCTCTATCCCAGCGGAGAAGCCTTCCGCGCGGGCCGCAAGGCGGCTGAGGCTGCCCTGGCGCGACTCGAGGGGGCAAGCGGCCGCGAGCGCGCCCTTATCGAGGCAATCGCTGCGCGGTTTCCCATTTCCGAGGACGGCACGGTCACAGAAGACACAGCCGCGTTTGCCGACGCCATGCAGGCCGCCGCCGCCGCGCACCCCGATGACAACTTCATCCTGTCACTGGCGGCCGAAGCCAACATGAACACCCAGCCCTGGGATTATTGGGAGGCCGACCGGCACACGCCGAAGGGAAGGACTGCAGACACCATTGCTCTGCTCGAGACCATCCTCGCGAGGGATCCGGCCAATGTGCACGCGATCCACCTCTACATCCACGCGACCGAGGCCTCCAGCGACCCCTGGAGAGCCCTTCCGTATGCAGAGCAATTGCCGGACCTCG